>DATLUC010000121.1:0-12520 GCA_035533335.1 Candidatus Baltobacterales bacterium | reverse complement strand
TGCCCAGGTCACCGACTCCGAGCTCGCGGCGGTTCGCGTCACTGCTCACAAATTCCACGGCGAGTGGAACTACAGGATCCGTCCGTCCGGCCAAGCGCCGATGTCGGCTTCGTAACCCTTATTTCGAGGAGGGCCCTTAGTCGATGGTCACCCTGCATCCGACCGTGATCGTCACCGGCGCAACCGGTGCGATCGGCTCCGCCACTGCTGCCGTGCTGGCCCGGCGCGGTGCGCGTGTGTTGGTGATGGCCCGTCCCTCGCCGCGCCTGGACGCGCTTGTCAAACGTCTGGGCGGAGCGGACAAGAGGGTTGAAAGCGTGGCGATCGACCTCTCCTCGTTGACATCGGTGCGCGCCGCCGCGCGTGAGATCAATCGCGCCGCAGGCCACGTGGACGCGCTGCTCAACGTGGCAGCGATCTTCACTCCCCGTTACCACAAGAGCGCCGACGGATTCGAGCTGATGCTTGCGACCAACCACCTGGGGCCGTTTCTGCTCACCAACCTGCTTCGCGACCGTTTGATCAGGGCAGGGCGCGTCATCACGGTGACCGCACCGTCGGCAACGCGAGTGGACATCGACCGGCTGCTGGACAAGTACGACTTCGATCCCATGCATACGTTCGGTGCCACCAAGGCGGCCAACCTCATGTTCACGTTCGAGCTCGCGCGGCGGGCTCATCGCTGGGACGTCCGCGCGAACGCGTTTCACCCGGGCCTGGTTCGCTCAGAGTTGATGAAGGACGCGCCTCGGGCGGCGCGCGTGATGGCTCGCTGGGTCTCGGGCAGCGCACAGCGAGCGGCCGAGGACCTGGCCGAGCTCGCTCTCTCGCCTTCTCAGTCGGGGACGACCGGATGGCTCTTCAAAGGGACCCACCGGATCGACCCGCCGAAGCAGTCCCAGGACGTCGAGCTGCAGGCCGCCTTGTGGAAGCGAAGCGCGGAGATGGTCGAGCTCGAAGGCGCCGGCTTCTGAGCCCCCGGTCTCAGCGCTCGTCGGCGGAGAGCTGAAGGGCGCCCGCCGGCGGTTCGACACGGACCTTGCTGTCGTCCAGGCGGCTCGTCAACTTGCTGTCTACCGCGACGGTGCCTTCGACGCGCTCCACCATTCTCAGCACGAGCGTCGCCAGGCTCTTGGATTCAACCTCGCCGGTCAGCCGGACCAGCCCGTTGAAAACATCCACCCGCACCGTCCGTGGTTCGATGGAAAGCGACTTCTTGAGGACCTCCCCGATGATGTCGCGGCGGATGGACTCATCGCTGCGGGTGAACGTCTTGAGCAGGTCTGCACGGCTCACGATGCCTAGCAGATCGCCTTTGTGGTCGATCACCGGGAGCCGCTTCACCGCCTCGCGGTACATCAGCCGGGCGGCCTCCGGGATCGAGGCGTCGGGGGCGATGCAGATGGCGGGCGAGGTCATGACGTCGCCTGCGGTTCGGGCGGAGGCAACGCTGTCCTCGTTCCAGCGCAGGCCCAGCAGCGGCCGGTTGGCTCCCCGCTCGCGCTCCTTGGCCAGCAGGTCGGACTCGGAAACGATGCCGACGAGCTTGCCGCCATGATCGACCACCGGCAGGGCGCTCACCTCGTGCAGCTGCATCAGCCTGGCCACGGTTTTGAAGTCCTCGTCAGGCCCAACCGAAACGACGTCCTTGGTCATCACATCCGACACATTCCAGCTCATGACTCGATGGTGCTCGCACGCCCGCGCTCCGGCACCGGCCCTCAGTCCCGGTAAGGACGGGTCTTTCGGCACGGGAATGCGGGCTGAAACACCGTCACGATCCAGTTGATGCACACGGTCTCGGCGGTGATGACCTCTCCTGTCGTGACGGTGACGCCGGAGACGACCTTCAAAGACGCGGTGCGGATGTTGCGCCGCAAGCGGGTCAGCGGCCTGCCGGTCGTGGACAGGTACGGCCAGCTGGTCGGAATCGTCACCGAAGCAGACCTGCTCAACAAGGTCGAGGGACGAGATCCGGAGTCCTACCTTCTCGAGTCGAAGCGCCATCGGGCTGACCGCGCACACGCCGCAGCCATGGACGTTGGGAGCGCGATGACCCGCGAGGTGGTGAGCGTGCGACCGGACTACCCGATCGCGCTGGCCGCGCGCGAGATGCACACGCGTGGGATCAAGAGGCTGCCGGTGGTCGATGAAAAGGGCAAGGTGGTCGGCATCGTTTCGCGAGGCGACCTGCTGACCGTGTTCCTGCGGACGGACCGCGAGGTGCGGGCCGACATAAAGCGCGTGCTGGACGAGGCCGTCAGGCAGCACGGGGGAACGGGCCTGAAGGCCCGCGTCGCATCGGGCGTCGTGGAGCTGTCGGGGCTGTTCGAAGAACGAAGCCGGTGCGATGCGCTGGTGCGGACGGTCACCGCGGTCGAGGGCGTCATCGGCGTCCGCAGCACCATGACTTATAAGATCGACGACACAACCTTCCAGACGATCCCTTAGCGGGTCTCCACACCTCGCGCGCAAGCGCTTCACAACTCCCTCACAACTCCAGCGAAGGATGGGTGCTGTAGCTGACAGCACGGGTTCCCCAAGGAGTGGTTTCGACATGAGACGCGGATTCGGTGTGATCGGGTTGGTCATGACGGCGATCGTGCTCGTGATCGTCGGTGTGATCGCCTACAACGTGGGTTGGTCGGACGGAGTTTCGACGCACCTGCCGGCCGGCACGGCGGCGGCGCCGCCCTACTACTACGGCTACGGCCCTCATGCGTTCGGATGGGGCTTCGGCATCTTCGGCTTCTTCTTCTTCCTGTTCTTCGTCTTCTGCCTGATTGGACTGCTCAGGTTCGCGTTCATCGGGCGCAGGATGTGGGGCGGCGGATGGGGTTACGGGCACGGTGGGCACAGTCACGACGTGCCGCCGGCGATCGACCAGCGAATGCAGGAGTGGCACAAGCGTGCCCACGGCGAGGCACCCGCCACGCCGCCTCCGCCTCCACCCGACCAGCGGTCGGTGTGACGTCGACTCAACCTAGGATGGTCGTCAAAGTGGCGACCATCCTGGTGGTGGACGACGAGCCGCGGATCGTCACGCTAGTCCGCGATTACCTCGAGCACGGCGGATTCACTGTGATCACCGCATCCGACGGGCCGTCCGCGCTTCGCTCGGCGCGGACCGGCCGCCCGGACCTCGTCATCCTCGACCTGGGCCTGCCCGGGCTCGACGGCCTGGACGTGGCTCGCTCGCTGCGCCGGGAGGGCGAGCTGCCCATCATCATGCTCACGGCGCGAGCCGAGGAATCGGACAAGCTCGTCGGGCTTGAGCTGGGGGCGGACGACTACCTGACCAAGCCGTTCAGCCCCAAGGAGCTGGTGGCGCGAGTGCGGGCCGTGCTGCGGCGCGCAGAGAGTCGCCGTCTGCCGACCGCGGTGGTGCGGGTCGGACCAGACGTCGAGCTCGACGTGGCGCGCATGGAAGCGCGGTTCGGCGGGCGGCGCGTGGACCTGACCAGGAGCGAGTTCGAGATCCTGGCAGCGATGGCACGGCAGCCGGGCCGCGTGTTCACCCGGGCGCAGCTGCTGGATGCCGTTCGTGGCGTCGCGTTCGAGTCATACGAACGCGCCATCGACGCGCACATCAAGAACATTCGCAAAAAGGTCGAGCCCGATCCGCACGCGCCCCGCTACGTGCTGACGGTGTTCGGTGTCGGGTACCGGTTCGCGGAGCCGCCCGAGCGATGAGGGCCGGCGGCGGGCCCGGCCGCTGGCAAGGCTGGGTCGACACGAGCGACCCGAATGCGCCTCCGCGCCGCCGTCCGCCCTGGTGGCCGGAGGGCGAACCCTTCCCGCCTGCGTGGCGTCCTGGCCACCACGGCCCGCCGCGGTTCATCCGGTTGATCGGCTGCCTGTTCTTCGGCGCCTTGCTGGTGGCGGCGATCTTCGGGGCGGGAGTAGGCGCCGTCGTCGGCCGGTTTGGATTCCACCCGTTGGTTCTAATCCCGATCTTTTTCGTGGCCTTGCTCGTGGTCGTCGCCACTGGCGGCATCCGTCGCATGACGCGGCCGGTCGACAACCTGACCCAGGCCGCGCGCCGGATCGAGGCTGGCGACTACTCGGCGCAGGTGCCCGAGTCGGGACCACCCGAGGTCCGGTCGGTGGCGCGGGCGTTCAATTCCATGTCGGCACGGCTGAAGACAATGGACGAGCAGCGCAAGGGCTTCCTGGCGGACGTGACGCACGAGCTGAGGACGCCGTTGTCGGTGATAAGGGGCCAGGCCGAAGGCATCGCAGACGGCCTCTACCCGGGCGACGCCGCGCATGTCGCGCCGATCCTGGACGCCGCGCAAACCCTCGAACGCCTCGTCGAAGACCTCCGAACCCTGGCGCTGGCGGACGCCGGCAACCTGGTCCTGAACCGCGAACCAACCGACATCGGCGAGCTGCTGCGTGACACCGTGGAATCGTTGCGATCGCAGGCTGACTCGGGCGGCCTGACGCTGACCGCCGACATCGCCGGGCAGCTCCCAACCCTCGAATTAGATCCCGCGCGGATGCGGAGCGCGATCGCGAACCTGTTTTCGAACGCCATCCGGCATACCCCATCCGGTGGCGCAGTCACCGCAGCTATCACCGCGGAGGGGGGGCAGGTGACGATCAAGGTCACCGACTCGGGCGAGGGAATCCCTGCGGACCTCCTGCCTCACGTGTTCGAACGATTCACGCGGGGCCCCGCCTCGAAGGGCTCGGGTCTCGGGCTGGCGATCGCCCACGACATCGTCACCGCCCACTCCGGGACGCTGAAGATCGAGAGCGCGCCGGGGTCGGGGACGACGGCAATGGTCGAGCTTCCCGGAGCGACCGGACCGACGCCCCGGCCGTGAAGCGGCCGGACACCTTCTACCGGGCCACGATCACGGGTACCAGAGGGGAAGTCGACTCGTCGCCTCGTCGTGATCGACGAATGGCTGCGAGCCGAGGTTGATCTGATACTGCCAGGCGTCGTACTGCCCGCCGCAACCGCTGGCGAAGGGGCCGAATGGCGGAGCGGTCCGCTTGGCGAACTGGCCGCTCAGGTCTGGTTCGAACGACCACAGGTATGAGCCGCTCTGGATCTCCGGACGCTGTGCGAGCGTCGCGCACCAGGCCTGCCCGAAAGCGCTGCCAGGGGTTGTGTTCCCGTAGTAGACCGGGGCATAGCCCGAGCCCGATATCACGTCATACCAGCCGCTTATGAACCCGGCGTCCACGTTGCCCGCACCGGGACACTGGTCGCCCGGCGGCTCGATGTCGACCGCAATCGCGGTCCCTGAAGGGATCTGGTCGGCCTGCGCAATCTGGACCGCGCTGGACGCGTAGGCGGCGCCGGCCGCGTAGCCACTGACGGCAGAGCAGTCGTAGTTGTTGTAGATCGGCAGGATGCCCATGTGGAGGCTTTGCGCCGCCGCCACCTCGGTGGAGTTGAGGGCCGGGCAGTTGGCGGTGTCCGGCAGGTATCGGGCCCAGAAGTCAGGCACGCCGAGCATCGAGATGACTTGTGGAAGCAGCCCGGTCGAACCTGCCGCATCCTGGGTGAAGGCGGCGCACGAGTCGACGCCCCACAAAATCCGGGACGGGGTCACCACCGCCGAGCGGGCCTGAATGTCGGACTGCGGGGAGCCGGTTCTGGCGGCATCGAGCATGGCCGTGAGAGGATCGGACCCCCGGCTTACGTCGGCTTCGCGGGCGATGACCGCGAAGAACGAAGGGGTGGTACCGGAGGGCAGGGTCACGCCCACGGTGCAGGTGGCGGACTGGCACGGGCGGTCGATCAACCGCCTCGGGCTCATGTAGATAAAGATGGCCCAGGGGGTGTTCGTGAGATCTGCGTTGGCGGTAGCGGAGAGCCAGGCGGTCCCACCCTGCGAGGGAGATGTCGTGCTGGCGCTCAACGCGACTCTGAGCCACGTGGCCGAAACGGGAGCCGACTTCTCCTGTATCGCCTGCGACGCGTCGCCGGCCGCCTCGGGACTCAAGTCTGCGACCAGGGAATGCGTTCCCGCGTTGGGTTCGATGACGGAAGAGCTGCACGTGGTGCCGCGGCTGCAGTAAGTCAGACCCTGGCCTGTCGTGGCATCCACGAGCTCGATCCGATAGCCGATCTTCCCCACGTCTTCGCTCGCAACGGCCGTGAAGGTCACGGGCTTGCCCGGCCCCACGACCGAAGCGCCGGTGGCCTCGATGGTGATGTTGAGCCACCGCACGACGAGCGGATTCGAAGCGAGGCTGGTGCCGCCGGCCGGAATCGCCGCCGACGGCTGGGCGACATACGCCAGGAAGGTGTGGTCGCCGGCCGTGGTGGTGAATGCCACCTGGCACGTGTTGCCCTGCGCGCAGGCGCCGGCCAGGGTCTGGGTCGTCTGATCGAAGATCTCGATCACCCATGGCGTGCCGGTCACGCTGGTCGCGACGGTTGCGGTGAGAAGCGCCTTGTCACCTGCGGCAAGCGTCGTTTTGTCTGCCGACAGCTGGATCTCAAGATTCGAGCGCGGGCGTTGGGTGGTCTTCGACGCGGCGACGCCGGGCGCGCGCGACGCAGTCCGTGTGAGGTTCGTATGGAGCGCCGGGGTGGCACTGCCGCTTGGCACGTCCGCGGATGGCGTCGCGGCGCCCGGGTCGGCGGTGGCGGCGCATGCGCCTGGAGCGCCGGCGATTGGCTTGGCCGGATCAGAGGGACAGGGGATCCCGCCGTCCGGAAGCGACGCCACGCCCGGGGCCGGCGGGGCAGAGGGCGCTCCAGAGCAGCTCGCCCCCGGGCCTGAGCCCGGGCACTCGTGAGCTCCGCTCGGAACCACCAGGCGAGGTGAGGCATCCTGCTGCGCCGGAGATCCACCAGCCACGCAGCCCACGCCGTAGGCGCTGGCGGGGCCACAGCCGGACCCCGAGACAGATTCCTCCGACGCTCGTGTCTGAGCCGCGACGTTCAGAACCGGCCGCCAGCCGGTGCCCAAGGCCGTGGCGCCCATCGCAATGACGGTCAGCAGCGCCGCGCCGGTCGAACTGGAACGCCGGACGAACGCCGGCAAGCGTGACGAAACTGGCAGCATCTACCCCTTCCCCCGGAAGCGCGCCGGCAAGTGCGACGCGCGAGTCCTCGTGGATCACCGGCGAGGTGCGCCGATGACCGGAGGACCAAGCTACGGGCGCAGCGGCTGCCACTCAGCCGCCGTGGAGTTAATAGCTGTGAGGTTCCGCCCAGAACTCGACCGCCGTGAGTGTGAAGTTATTTAGGCACTGTCCCGGGCAGGAAATAGTTGCTTCCTTTCTGGACCAGTCCGGCCGGCGGGCTGTACCAGGCGTCGCCGCCGTACAGCGGAAGCGTTCTGGCCAGGAAGCTGTGCCAGGCCGGGACGGCAACGTAGAAGCTGTCCGACCCCTGGGTCATCTTGATGCGCCAGTCGGGGTTGCCCATCCAGACCGCGACCGCGATGTGGGGTGTGAACCCTATGGTCCAGGCGTCCGCGAAGCTGTCCGACGTGCCCGTCTTGACCGCCACGTGATAGCCGCGCACGACGAGGTCCGTGTTGCGTCCGAAGATCATGGCGTGGTTGGCGTCGTTGGACATGATGCTGGCCATGATGAAGGCCACCTTAGGGTCGAGCACCGGCTTGGGAGCGTCGGCGTGCGTGTAGATGGTCGTGCCGGCCTGGTCGACCCGAGCCACCGCAAACGGCTGGTGCAGCACGCCGCCCGCCGCCAGGACCGACGCGCCTGTCGCCATCTCAAGGGGAGTCTCACCGTAGCCTCCCAGGGTCAGAGACGGTCCGTACGTGTTGAGGGGGTCGTCGTTGGTCTCCGTGCCGTCGGGGTGCAACCGCCACGGCGGAGCCCCCATCGACCTCGCCATCGAGACCACGTTCTGCACCCCGACGCCGAGCTCGACCTTGACCGCCGGGATGTTCAGCGAGTTGCCCATCGCCTGCTGCAGCTGCATGGTGCCGTGGTAGCGGCCGTCATAGTTGCGCGGCCGCCACACGCCCGATCCATCCGGGATGCTGATCGCCGAATCGGTGATCGAGGTGGTCATGGTGTAGCGGCCGCTCGCGATGGCCGCCGTGTAGGTGAAGATCTTCATGGACGATCCCGGGTTGCGGGGAGGCCAGACCGCGAGGTTGTACTGCCCGCCGTTCGCGCCGGGGTTCGCGGAACCCACCATCGCGATGATCCCCCCCGAGGTGGGGTCGATCGCGACCAGGGCCCCTTGCTGAACATTGCGCCACGCGAGCCTTTGCTGTGTTCCCGTGATGGCGTCCTGTCCGATCTGCTGGACCCTCATGTCGAGCGTGCTGATCACCTTGAGTCCGCCGCCATAGGTCATGTCGGCGCCGAACTGCTGCACGAGTTCGTTCGTGACGTAGCTGACGAATCCGGGTGTGATGATCTGGTTCACGGGGACGAACATGTGGTCGGGCGGCCTGAGGTCCTCGGCATACGCCTTGCCGGCGTCACCCTCGGTCAGCTTGCCGTTCCGCACCATGGCCTCGAGGACGTCTTGCTGGCGCGCCTTGGCATTCGACCACGACAGGAACGGGTTGTAGAGCGTGGGCCCTTTGACGACGCCGGCGAGCATGGCGGCTTGCGCCACGTCCAGCTCACTGGTCTTCTTGTGGAAGTAGATCTGGGCGGCCGCGGCGGCGCCGATGGCGCTGTTGCCGAACGAGACGCTGTTCAGGTACATCTCGAGGATCTGAGACTTCGAGTACCTCTTTGCGAGCTCGACGGACAGGAGGGCCTCGCGGACTTTGCGGTCCAGGGTCGGCGCATTGCCGATCAGGCGGATCTTCACCAGCTGCTGGGTGAGCGTTGACGCGCCCTGCACACTGTCCTGCGCCTTCATGTTCACGGTGACCGCTCGGGCCACCGCGGTGGGATCGACGCCGGGTTCGCTGTAGAAGTTGTGGTCTTCGATCGCGATCAACGCGTCGGGGAGGTTGTGGCCCATCGCCGAAAGGGGCTCCTCGAAATGCTGGTATCCCGGCGGGTGCAAGTCCGCGAGCACCGTGGTGCCGTCGGACGCATAGATGATCGAATCGCTCGGCATCGGGGTCATGACCTGGGCGACGTCCGGCAGCCGCGACGCATACGCCGCGTAGAACGGTGAAGACACGAAGACGGTGGGCGCCACGATGGCGACAATGAGGAACAGACGAATCAGCCAGCCACGCCGCCGCGAGGTTCGGAGCTTCTTTACCGTCCCCTCGGCGCTCGCCCGGCGCCTGCCGTGGCCTGGGCCTGGCCTACGAGGCCAGTCGTTCTGGTCGATTGTCTTTTGGTACGACATTCTTCTCACTCCGCGGAAGCTTCTCTGGCGGTTTCTGGCTGTTGACATCTGTCCGCGCCATCTGCGGCGCGGCGCCGCCCATCAGCCGGACTTGCACCTGCGATCGCATGGCAGTGCTTCGCCTGGCGTGCAGCGCCGCCACGAACTCGGCGCGCATCCGCTGCGGGGCGGCGCCGACTGCGTGCGCGGCGCGCCGAAGCTCACGCCCCACGGGAGCAATCGCGCGTTCGGCAAACCAGGTCCTCGCGAAAGCGGCGCCAGTCAGGGCCGGCGCGGCCGCGACCCGGCCCCACGCGGCAAAGCGTCGATTGATCTCGTCCACCGCTGAAACGGTCACTGGGCGAAGCGGGGCGGGGCGGGGCAGCTCCATCCACTCGCCGAGCCTGACCTGCGGCTGCCAGCCCTTGGCCCAACGGTGGCTCGACACGAGCGCGAGCGCGAGCACGTCGGCTGCGAATAGAAGGACGACCCAGTCAGCGATCACGAAGCGGGCGGCTTCGATCCAGCGCAAGACGCCCTCGCTCAACGGACGGACCATCATCACCGCCGCCTGGGGCGCCGCCCAGATGACGGCCGCGGTCAGGGTCTGGGCGTGCTGGTCTAACCCGATGATCACGAGGAGGCAGACCCAGATGAGCGCCAACCAGATCACCACCTCAGCCGCCCTTACGGCCGCGTGCTTGAGAACGCCCTCATTGGATGAAGACCAAACGCCGCCGGATCCAATCCTTCTTGCCATCGATGTTGAAACCCCATTGGAACCGGCGGTTGGCCCGATGGGCCGATGTACGTGGAGTGCCGTCGATCCTTGACGCATTCAGGCTATTGGGCGGTCGGTGCCGTAGATAGGGCCCAACGACCCGTCCGGCACATGACGTATCGCCCCGACCTGAAAAGACGCTGTACTCATCGACCGCGGGACTATCGGCACTCGACCGAGGTCACTTGCCGGCTCAGTGTTGCCTTTGGTTGGAGGTGATCCTCAATGCACAGTACAGGTGATTTCCATGGACTTAAAACGGCGGCGCCTGAAGCCGCCGCCCTGCGTTACGCACTCAAACTGCACGTGTGGCGACCGCGAACACGGTTGCGCATGATTCGCACGCTGCTCTCACTCGAGCCGATACCGGGCCAGGAATCGAGCGCACACCACACCGCAGACTGAGGACGCGCGCCCGCCACGCGGGCGCACTGAGCCGCCGTACTGGCGGTTCGGCTTGAGCGGCGGCGCCGCCTAGGGCAGCCGCTTCAAGCTCGTAACCCCTTGCGCCTCGATCGCGGCGGTGGCGGGCGGGGCGTATCCCACCACCAGGTCGGAGAAGGTCAGGAAGACCGCCCCCTTGAGGAGGTAGATGGCCGTGATGCCGACCGTTTGCCCGGAGAGGGTCGTGCTGAAGGTGGCGACCGCAGCCTTGTCCGCGCCGGCGACCCCGGAGACATCTGCGACGTTGAGGCTCACGCTCGCCCCCGCGGGAATCCCCTTGTTGATCTCCGCCTGCGCTTTGGCCTGCTCCTGCGCCCAGTCCGCCTGCGCCGTGGCGGCGTCCGACGCTTTCGTCACCAGCACGGTGAACACGTTGAGCGTCTGCGAGCCGTAGATGCAGGTGTTGGCGCCGCCCTCTGTGGTGCCCGCCTTTCCCGCGGCAAACGTGGCCCCGGCCAGCGATGACGCCTCAGAGCTGGTCACCAGCACGCACGGGTCGAGAGAGCCGGGCGAGGGGACGGCTGAGGGGCGCTTGCGGTCCCAAGCGCGCTGGGTGTCGACGATGACGCCGTCGGGCTCCCGCCACAAGCGACCAGCAGCATGGCCCCAGCGACCCCGAACACAGTCCAGATTGAACGCGACATTTCCTCTCCTCTCGTGTGGAAACCATTGTTCTGCTCGCCCCCGGCGGCAGCCCCCGGAAAGTACGACATCGGGTTTCGACAGGAGTCCTGCCTTGGGTGACGGTCATCGGAGCGATTCTCTGCAAAGGACGGTCAGGCGGCCCGATCGTCAGATGAAGACCCGGCGCGAGGTCACCTCGCCTTGTTCTTCTTTCGTGCGTTGTGGGCCACCGCCGCCCGGATCAGGGCCTTGACGGCGGGCTCGTCGACCTTGTCGCCCTCGAGGTAGTCGATCGCCCGCCACTTGCCGCCTCCAAGGCCGGCGTTGAAGATCTTTTTCGGATCTGGAAGACTCGCTCCCTCGTAGAAGGTCAGCTTGACTTTGTCCTTGTGGGGGTTGAAGAGCAGGACGAGCCCGTCATGGTAGTAGGTCGGAGTACCCATCCACTTCCATTCCTCGACCATCTCCGGGTCGGCGTCGAGAACGATCCTGCGAAGCTTGGCCAGCGTCTTGCCGCGCCAGTCCGGAAGGCTCTCGATCAGCTTGTCGACCTGCTGGGATGGGCTCATAGGCTCATGGACATCTTATGGCCGGGTCCAGGCGACTCGAACTCACGCGAGTGGCGGAGGGAGAACTGGAGCACCACACGTTCGCTTGTTCGAACCTTCACGACGCCCGCGAGCGGATGCGCTGGTTGGTATCACCAACGGGCTAGCCAAACTGCCGGCTGAGCTGATCGAGGATGTACCGCTCTATTAAGCGGTGATCGCCCGTCGCCATGGACTGTTTGGAGGCGTTCGCATAGTCGATTGAATCGGGCCTGGGCCGCAGCCGTAACACGGGTGGCAGTCCATAGCGAACAAGAATCCAGTTGCTCAAAATGCGAGCGGTCCGGCCGTTTCCATCCGCAAATGGATGGATCCGGACCCACTCTCCATGTCCGAAGGAGGCTAGCTCAACGACTCTCAGCAAGGCGGCGGGCTCGCTGACATCGCCCGGGCTTTCCGCATCGAGGTTCACGAGCCGCCGACTCAAGGATTCTTCAAAACGCCGAAGCTCGGCCGCTACCCGCTCGGCCAAGACGCCGGGTAAATTCCCGACAGCGACGTTGCACTCCCGCAGGACCTTCGTGACGCCGGATCCGCGGAATTCTCCTAACGGATAGCCCGAATCAGTGTTTACCTCGGCATTGACGTCGCGATGCCAGCCACGCATGACGTCTAACGAGAATGCGACCCGGTCTCTCGAATTGGCGATGATGCGGCGGAGAATCTGTGCGCAGCTGCGCGCAATCCGGTCTTGAGACTCTGGAGTTTCCCTACCCCAGATCTGGCTCAGCGCGTCCCTCGTCGAGAGCCCGTCGCAGCTTCAGAGCATCCTCCCGGGAGATGCGCCTGGCCCGGAGAGGGTCCTGGTACTTGCCC
>DATLUC010000120.1:0-4628 GCA_035533335.1 Candidatus Baltobacterales bacterium | reverse complement strand
AATAGACCGCGACTCCCAGTGCCCGAGGCCCGGCTGCCGGGATGGGCTTCGTCAGTGCGGCGAGCTGCCTCAGCACGGTGCCAGAGTGGCGAGGATCGCATCGACGTCGAAGTCGGCCGCGGCCATGCGACAGTCCGCCGCCCCGTAGTACATCCGGATGCGTTTGCCTTGCTCGTCCAGAGGGACCACGCCGCACGAAAAGACCGTGTTGTTGTAGAAACCCGACTGTTCGTACGCCTCAGTCGCCACGAGGATCGGTTCGGGGGAACGGCCGGTGACCCGCGACGGATCCTCGGCGTCCAGGAGGAGCGCGCCCATCGCATAGTGGCCGTCGGAATTCACGCCGTGGTAGAGCTCGAGCCAGCCTTGCGGCACGCGAAATGGAACCGCGCCTGCGCCAGTTCGCACGCTGTCCCACATCCCTCGCCGGGGCAGCGCCAACGGTCGGTGCCCGCCCCAGCTCACCAGGTCATCCGAGAACGCGATCCAGATCCCGAGCACGCGGTTGAAGGAGGAGGGCATGGGCCGGGTCAGAGCGACGTATCGGCCCCTCACGCGACCAGGAAACAGCACGACATCTTTGTGGTCGGGCAAGAACATGAGTCCACGGCGCTCGAACGTCTTGAAATCGGTCGTGGTCAACCGGCTGGTCGTGATGCCGAGCGAGCCCACCGACACGTACGTGATGTGCCAAACGCCATCGATCAGAGTCGCCCGAGGATCCTCGCATCCGTATTCTTCGAACGTATCAACGGGCAGCACCGCCGGAAGAGGATCGACCACGAAATGCTCCCCATCGGTGCTGCGGGCCACGCGAAGATGAGACATCTGCGTCAGGTAGTCGCGGACCTCCGCACGGCCACCCGGCGTGGCGGGCGGCAATGTGACCCGAACCGCGCGGGGATCACTCAGATCGAGCCCAGGAAGATTCTTGCGAACATACGCCACGACCACACGCTGAGGTTCCGTGGTCGGATCCAGGTAGGCGATACCGATCACGTCTTCGCCGAGCGTCCCCGGCGCAAACGGTTGGAGCGCTTCGTGCGGGGCGGCCAGGTCGATGGTCCTTGCAGTCGCGGACAACAGGCCCGTCATGGCGCGCGGACATTCGCCCACTCGCAGGAGCAGTATCGTGTGTTCTCTCACCTGGGCCGCGGCGGCGTTGAACACCGAAACCACCTCGAGAGCGGCCTGCGATGGCGCCACATCCGCACTGGTCAAGATCGGGTTGTTAGCCAGGCGGTGCGCGAGAGCTTCGATGCTCATGTGGGATGTCGGCCGGACGTGACCGACATCGAGGAGACTACCAAGCGCATGAGCGCCAGCCAGTGCTCACCTGTTCGCGGCCACGACATGTCGCTGGCGTAAGCGTAACTGGCACGTTCGAATCCATGCTTGCGGTCAGGGTGGTCGAGCAGCAAGTTGACCGCCTCCGCCAGGGCGGCTGAGTCCCTAAACGGAACGAGAAGGCCGCGGCCTGCGGCCAGCGCCTCTTTGGCGTGCAGGTAGGCGGTGGAGACGATCGCCTTGCCAGCCCCGAGCGCATACGCCAGTGTGCCGCTCGTTATCTGCTGTGGGTCGAGGTATGGGGTCACGTAAACGTCGCTGGCGAGCAGCAGGTCGATAATGTCCCGCTGAGCCATGTACTCATCGATGAACGACACGTGGTTCTGCAGGCCGAGCCGCCTGACAGTCCCGACCAACTGATTGCGATATCTCTCGCCATCGCTGCGCCGGAGCTCGGGGTGAGTTTGGCCGGCGATCACGTAAAGCGCCGCAGGATGGGTCGCGACGATGGCCGGCATTGCTTCGATCATGTACTCGATGCCCTTGCGAGGGTCCACGAGCCCGAAGGTTGAGATGATCGTCCGGCCGGGCACGCCTAGCTTCTTTTTCATCCCAACTCGGCCGTGGGGCCGGATCGCCGGCATGCCGTGCGGTATCACCACAGGCACCTTCGCGATGCCGTAGCGGTCCGCGAGGATGCCCTTTGCCGCTTCGGCCATCACGACGATCGCGTCGCTCAGCTCGACCGCGGAGCGGATCGCATCCCGCATCGATGGCGTGGGCTCGGGCGGCACCGTATGGAGAGTGGTGACGACTGGCTTCCGCAGAGCTTCGAGGAAGGGGCGTAGGTGATCGTGATAAACGCCGTCGGTCCATGTTCCATAGAGCCCGAATTCGTGCTGCACGTTGACGATATCGACCGTTGAGAAGTTGATCGCCTCAGCCGCAGCGCGGTAGCTGCTCGCGTCCCCCTGTCTGATGCGCCAGCGGACCTCGTCGCCGTACAGCCGGGTCTCGTTGGGCTCGTCGATCGCTGCAACGCTGCAGGTCACACCTGGATCGGCCGCCTTGACAGCCGCCATCAGATCCGCCGAGAACGTCGCTATACCGCAGCGTCGAGGCAGATTTGAAGACACGAAGGCGATCTTCAAGTCAGGCGGAATGCCAGGCACCGTCATGTCGTGACGCCTCAGGCCGAGATCGAGCGGCTTGAGCTCCGAATGCATCAACGCGACGCGATCTGTGATCAATGAAAACAGGGTGAAGTATGTTCCGCCCTATCGACAGGGTCGACGGACCTTAATCTGATGGGACAAAAGCCGATGAGTTCACCAGCGTCCACCCGATAGGCTGTCAACCAGACGCGCCGACGGCCAGGGTGAAGAGCACCGAAAGCGAGCCCTGGCGCCGCGCCACTCGTTGGACCTTGGCGGCATATTTGCACCCTGCAGGCTCATCTAGGGCGCCTGGCGCAACCAAGGTCGCCGAGGCGGGTGATAGCGGACGTCGAGCAGCGCCTCGCCCAGGGTGGAGCCCACCGTCTGGCGAGCCACTACCAAATAGAGGATGCCGAGGGTCGCAAAGATCACCGCCGCGTAAGGCAGATCGGCAGAGTCGCCCAGGGCGAGGCCGGTCAGCAGGACTAGAGCACCGGCGACGCCCATGATGGCGAAGAGATCGATAACGAGCGCGACCGCGAGGCGCAGCGCTTCGTGATCGGGCGTGGTGGCCGAGTGAATTCGCGACGGCGGCATCCGGCGCGCAGCTACCACCCAAACAATGACCACTACCGCGACCACGGCCGCCTGCAGCACGTAGGCTTCGGCACGGCCCAGAAGCCTTTCTACGGGCGCACCCACGAAGAAGCCCAGCCCAATGAAGGCCACGACCCAAAGCGCGCTCGCCGGCAGTACCCCGGCCATGAATCGGCCCATATTCACGCCGACGGCTCCGGCGATCAACGATGTGTAGACGCGGAGACCCGGCAAGAGCCTGGAAGCTGCGATCTGAAGGGGGGTAGCTCCTCTAAGCCTGGACGCGGCTCGATCGTACGGTCCGCCCGCACGCAGCCGTACGGCGAGTGCATGCACCCGCCTGGGCCCGATCCGATGCGCCCAGGCGTAGCCCGTCAGGACGCCACAGATGACCGCCAGGTAGGCGACGGGGGCAACCAACCAAAAGGGAGCGCCTCCACCGGCTATGAGAAGACCAGCCCCGATGAGCACGGCCTCGCCGGGAGCCACGGGAAGGGGAAGTCCGGCCTCCTCGAGAAAGAGAAGCGCGCAGACGATTGCAATGCCAGAAACTGCCGTGTGCACGCTGACAGTAAGTTGCCCCGCGTCCTCAGGCGGGACGCTTTGTCAGGGGTCTAAGGCTGGAAAACGTGGCCCATCTCAGCGCAGGGAGCGGTTTCGGACGAAACCAACCACCCAGAGCACGACTAGCACGATGATCACCAGCCAGATCAGGTTGACCAGGCCGCCGGCCGCGTGGAACAGCAACCAGATGACGAAAAGAATGACCGCTGCGACAAGTAACGCGTGGATCATATGGACACCTCCAGTTCGATGCGGCCTAAGTGATTACGATCGAAACAACTCACGCGCAACCTGGTCGGGTTGCCATCGCATCAGCAGGCGCCGCAGGCGTAATCGCGTTCGCGGTCGCCACAGCTGCCAACGAAGCGCGAAGCGAAGGGTTGCCGTGATCGAAACAGCGTCATCGAGGTGCCGTAACAGAGGCAGCAACAGCGTTCGGTCAGCTGGGAGGCGCCAGACTCGAAAGACCCCCGCGCTTCATCTCCTGCAGCGATTAAGGTCGAGGGTCGGTTGTGCGGGGTGCGCCCTCGACTCGACTCGCCCGGCGGGGCCGTTTGCGCATGTCGCTCGTCTTCCGCAGGTGGAAAATACCGGGCCCCGACGCGTCCGACCCGTGGCCAAGGACGAGGCGCTTGCCGACTAGCTAAAGCGGCGGAGAGTTCGACCGAAGCCGGCCGACCTGTTTAGCTCGCGTTTAACAACGCGCTCTATCGTTGGGTGTTTGCACGATCAAAAACGGCGCGCGCAACATCAAATGCAGCATCCCGAAGAGCTATTTCCGCCATTGATTGGCCTGCACGGTGTCGGCGAACCGGCGATCCGAATCGAGCGAGGCGACCTGCAGCCGGCCCTCTCAAGGTTGGGCGATGTGCGGCCGGGCCGGTTGCTCTTGGCAACCGATTTTGATGGGACTCTCGCGCCGATCACAGCACAGCCGGACACCGCAAGCGCCCTCCCGGCAAACCTGGCCATCATCGATCTCCTGATTGATTGTGGCGTCCACGTGGCCGTGCTCAGTGGCCG
>DATLUC010000119.1:0-15201 GCA_035533335.1 Candidatus Baltobacterales bacterium | reverse complement strand
GAGGAGCTCTACCAACGCGTCCAGCTCCCGCCCGAGTGGGCCAAGCGTCTGCGCGCATCCATGGAGGCGGAGA
Organism: Candidatus Baltobacterales bacterium; assembly: GCA_035533335.1. GTDB lineage: Bacteria > Chloroflexota > Dormibacteria > Dormibacterales > Dormibacteraceae > DATKSS01. Next base: position 15,128 of record DATLUC010000119.1, on the reverse strand, counting down.
TCATCGCCCGCCAGGACCGCAACGCCAGCGAGCGCGAGTTCCTGACCCGCAAGCTGGCCAAGGTCGAGACGGAACGGCGGAAGCTGCTCGAGGCCTACTACGCGGGAGCGATCGACGTTGCTTTGCTGCGCAGCGAACAGCGGCGGATTGCTAGCGACATCCGCGAAATCGAGGAGCGGCTCAAGAACGTCGAGGCGACACTGGCCGAATGGCAGGAGGTGCTCGCCATCGCCTTCAAGTTCGCCACCAATTGTGGAAAGGCGTACCGGTCGGCCAACGGCCGCACGCGCAAGCTCTACAACTCGGCTGTGTTCGAGCGACTCACGGTGCGAAACGGGGAGATCAGCGAGATCGCATATCGCGAACCGTTTGGCGCGCTTTTTGTTTTGCCGGAGTTCGAACAAGGAGGTTTGGAGCGGGAGACGGGACTCGAACCCGCTACCTCAACCTTGGGAAGGTCGCGCTCTGCCAGGTGAGCTACTCCCGCTCGGCGGAATAACGATTCTAGGTTCTCCGGAGCGGCGCTAGGTCTCCACCACCGCCTCGGCTTGCGGCGCCGCTTCGGAGACCACCGAGCGGACCAGCAGCGCGTACTCCTCAACCAGCCGGTCGGACTGGGCCGGGTCGAGGGTGGACGCGATGATGTGGTACTCGGGCCGGTCCGCGTCAGGTACCACCAGCACCCATCCCCCGTCCACGAAGACCTTGACCCCGTCGGTGAGGTCGACGCGGTCCCTGAGGTGCTTTTCCATCATGGTCCGCATCACCCTGCCCTTGACCTCCCATGGACAGAATTCGACCGCCGTGCGGTGGGCCACTGGAGGAATGCGCGCGCGGAGAGCGCTCAGAGAGCCCCCCCTCTTGGCCAGGAGCTCCAGAACTCGGGCCATCGTGAAGACGGCGTCGAACGACACTGCGAAATCGGCCCAGCAGTAGCCGCCGGCGCCGTCCGAGGCCAGGACCGTGTCTGCGTGCTGCGCGGCGCGAAGCACCGCACCCGGCGTGATCTTGGTCGGCACGAACCGGCTCTGCTGGCCGTCGGCGATCATCGAAAAGGCGAGCGAGGTGGAGGCAGGACCCAACACCATGCCGGGCCGGCCCGCCAGCGCAAGCTGCGCCAGCACTGCGAATGCATCGTTGTGGTCGAGGACGGCTCCGGTCTCGTCGACCAGAAAGCAGCGCTCGCCCGGCGTGTCGATGAACACCCCGAGCTTGGCCTTGACCGCGGCCACGATGACGCCCATCTCGCTGAGGTGGTCGCGGAAGGTCCCCTCGTCCTGCTCGACGATGATCTCCGCTGGCGACGCGTTGAGCGGGATGACCGTGCAGTTCATCTCCTGCAGCACGCGCGGCAGCACCGTGGCCGCGGCCCCGTTGTTGTAGTCGACCAGGACCTTGAACGCCGCGCCTCGCAGCGCCTCCAGTTCGAGCTTCGACAACAGGTCCTCCACGTACCGTTCCGTCTGCCCGTCGCGGCGGGTGATGCGGCCCATCTCGTAGTGCGAAACGCGGCGGATGTCCTCGCGGAAGAAGAGTCCCTCGAGCCGCCGTTCGCTGCGCTTGTCGATCTCCAACCCGAGGTCGTCGAAGATGCGTATGTCGGCTGAGCGCGGGTCGACCGGCGATGTCTGCACGTGCACTGCCGACACGTGGTTGTGGCGCGCCCAGTACCGGCCCACCGGCAGTGGCAGCACCGACAGGTCGATCACGTTCGTGCCCGACGAGATCATCCCGGACATCAGTGCGCGACCGATCATGCGCGCCGAGCGGGTGTAGTCGCGCGAGAAACCGATCTCCGTTCCCTTGGGCGTGAGCGCGCCGATCGCCGCTCCCAGGCGCGACGCGAACTCCGGGGTGAACTCGACGTTGATCAGCCCGTTGAGCCCGTACGAGCTGAACAGGCCTCGCTTCCAGGAGCCGGCCCAGATGATCGACTCGTGGACGACAGCGCCGGGCTCGACCTCCTTGTTGGGCCAGATGCGGACGTTGGGATTGACCGTGGAGCCCGCCCCGATCACGACGTCGCTGCCGATCACGCTGCCTTCTTCGAGCAGGCAGCCGTTCTTGATCGTGACCGAGCGGCAAACGACTGCGCCGCGGAGGCGAGAGTTGAGACCGATATACGTGTGGTCCCACGTGATCGAGTTGGAGATCTTCACCCCGGAGTCGATCGTCGTGTACGGTCCGACCACGCACGGTCCGTTCACCCACGCGCCGGCGCGCACCTTGGCGCCGGCGCAGATGAGGGCCGGACCGTCGATGCGCGCCCCAGGCGACACCTCGGCGTCCTCGTGGATCCACGTGGAGTCCCCGACGCGGTTGCCGGGCATCTGGACTTTGACCTTCCCTTCGAGGCAGTCGAAGTTGGCCTTCACGTAGGCGCTGTGGCTGCCCACGTCCTCCCAGTAACCGTCGGCGACCCAGCCGAACACCCTCTCCCCCTCCTTGAGCAGCTTCGGGAAGACGTCGCCCGACCAGTCGGTCACCTCGCCAGGCCGGAAGAAGTTGAAGACCGCGGGGTCGAGGATGTAGATGCCGGTGTTGGCCAGGTCCGAGATCACCTCGCCCCAGCTCGGCTTTTCGATGAAGCGCTGTACAGAGCCGCCCTCATCGACGACTACGACGCCGTACTCGAGGGGGTTCGGGACCGGCTTGAGCACGATGGTGGCGATCGCCTTGCGCTCACGGTGGAAGCGCGCTGCGGCGGCGAGGTCGATGTCGGTCAGCGAGTCGCCGGAGATGACCACGAACGGCTCGTTGAGGTACTGGCGGGCCAGCATCACCGAACCTGCGGTCCCCAGCGGCGAGTCCTCGACCGAGTAGGTCAGCGAAACCCCCAGCTCGGATCCGTCGCCGAAATAGTTGCGGATCGAGGCGCCCAGGTACTGCACCGTGGCCACCACGTCGCGCATCTGGTGGCGGCGCAGGTGCAGGAGGATGTGCTCCATGATCGGGCGGCCCGCTACCGGCACCAGCGGCTTCGGCTGACGGCTGGTCAGAGGGCGCAGGCGCGATCCTTCCCCTCCCGCCATCACCACCGCCTTCATTCCAGCAACCCAATACCATCGTATCCGGGTGGTAGAAGAACTCAACCAACTCGCTCGCGACCTGCTCTGGACCTGGCAGCCACGCATCGAGGCGGTATTCCGTGCGCTCGACCCCGAGCTGTGGAGATCTACCCGGCAGAACCCAGTCCTCTTGCTCGATCAGATGGGCGATGACGGCGTCGAGCGGGCCCTCGAGCGCGACGAGGTGCGGCAGGCGCTCGAAGTCGCGCGCGCCGCCTATCGCGAGTACTACGACCGCAACCCCCGGTTCATGGACGCCAAGGCGCCGCTTTTCGTCGGCTATTTCTCGCTCGAGTTCGGCCTGTCCGAATGCCTGCCGATCTACTCGGGCGGCCTGGGAGTTCTGGCCGGCGACCACCTCAAGGCGACCAGCGACCTTGGCCTGCCCCTCGTCGCGGTCGGCCTCCTTTACCGGCAGGGGTTCGGACGCCAGCAGATCGACGCGTCCGGACGCCAGGTCGAGGTGTATTCGGAGAACCGCGGGACCGACCTGCCCGTCCGTAAGGTCGAAGGGGTCGAGGTCGAAGCGCCCATTGGATCGCGCAACGTCCGCATCGCGATCTGGCGCGCGCAGGTCGGCCGCGTGCCGCTTTTCCTACTCGACACCGACCTCGACGCCAATCCACCCGACCTGCGCTCCATCACCGACCGGCTCTACGTGCCCGAGCCCGACCGGCGGCTCCGCCAGGAGATCGTGCTTGGCATCGGGGGGGTGCGGGCCCTGCGCGCGCTCGGCATGGACGCGGGTGTCTTCCACTTGAATGAAGGTCATAGCTTCCTGTGCGCCATCGAGCGGATCCGCGAGCTGCGCGCCTCGCGCCAGATGACGCTGGAGGAGGCCAGGCTCGTCGCGCGTGCGGGCATCGTGTTCACCACTCACACGCCGATCGCCGCCGGCAGCGACTATTTCGAGCCCGGGCTCGTCTGGGACCTTCTCAACCCCTATCTGGCTGAGGTCGGAATCACCTTCGATCGGTTCATGGACCTCGGCCGCCAGCGTCCCGGAGACCCGCGCGAGATGCTATGCACCACCTACGCAGCGCTGCGCCTGGCCGACCAGTCGGTGGGTGTCAGCCGCCTTCACGGCGAGGTGTCACGGCGCCTGTGGAAAGACGCATGGCGCGGGCTGCCGGAGGCGCAGGTGCCCATCGGCTCGGTCACCAACGGCGTCCATATGCCGACCTGGGCCGCGCCGGAGATCGCGGCGCTCCTGAGCAGCTTCGTCGGTCCCGACTGGTGGGACCTCGACGGCACCGACGGCCGATGGCAGGCCGTCTTCGAGATACCGCCTGCGCAGCTCTGGGCGGTCCACCAGGATCTCAAACGGCGCTTGATCGAGATCGCTCAGTCGCGCACCAAGGACCCCACCGAACTCGACACGAACGCCCTGACGATCGGGTTCGCACGGCGCTTCACTCCATACAAGCGCGCCGATCTGCTGCTGCGTGACCGCGCCCGCCTGGCCAATCTGCTGCGCAACAGCAATCGCCCGGTGCAATTGCTGTTCGCGGGCAAGGCGCATCCGGCCGACCTCCCCGGCAAGGACATCCTGTCCGGCGTGGCCAACCTCGCGCGCGATGAGCGACGCGTCGTCTTTCTGGAGGACTACGACATCGAGCTCGCCCGACACCTGGTCCAGGGCGCCGACGTCTGGCTGAACAACCCGAAGCGGTTCCTCGAGGCCAGCGGCACCAGCGGTATGAAAGCCGGCGCCAACGGCGCCTTGAACGTGAGCATCCTGGACGGCTGGTGGGACGAGGCGTACCGGCCCGAGCTCGGCTGGGCGATCCCATCCGGCGCAACGCTCGACCGTCAGGACATCGATGACCAGGCCGAGGCCGAGGGTCTCTACCGTCTGCTGGAGCGCGAGGTCGTCCCGGCTTACTACGAGCGGGACGAAGCCGGCATCCCCCAGCGCTGGGTCGAGATGATGCGCGCCTCCATCCGGTACACCGCGACCGCCTTCTCCGCGCGGCGCATGGTGATCGACTACTTCAACACGGCCTACGCGCCCGGCGCCCGCCGGGTGGAGCAGCTTCGCCTCCTCCCCGACTGGGGCGGATAGAAGTACAAGAGGGAACCCTCCGGGGTTCCCTCCTGTCGGGCCGCTCAACGGCCAACAACCCTGCTTCGCCGCTGCGCCGGCTACTCTCCGGCGGGCGCCGCCGAAAGGGAGCTTGCTGTGCCGGCGGTAGGCAAGCCGAGGCGCTCGCGCCGAGCCGAAACCGCCGACAGGTAAAGCTGCACGTAGCGCTGCGCGGACCGCGTCCACGAAACGTCGGCCGTCATCGCGTGATGGACAAGCCACGCCCAGCTCTCGGTGTGTCGGAATGTTTCGGCTGCGCGCACCACGGCCGCGAAGAACTGCCAGGGGTCGTAGGGCACGAAGCGGAAACCGTTGCCCCTCTCGTGGATCGGGTCGTAATCCTTGATCGTGTCCGCGAGGCCGCCGGTCGCGCGGACCACGGGGATGGTGCCATAGCGGAGCGCGATGAGCTGCCCGAGGCCGCAGGGCTCGAAGCGCGAGGGCATGATGAGGATGTCCGAGCCGGCGTAGATGCGCTGGGCGAGCGCCGGGTCGAACCCGATCGAGAATGACACCTGGTGGGGCATCTCTGCGGCCCAGCGGTGGAACATGTCCTCATAGCGCCGGTCGCCGGTGCCCATGACCACCAACTGCAGACCAAGCTGCAGAAGCTGCGGCATGGCTTGCTCGATGAGGTCGAGGCCTTTGACGTCATAGAAGCGCGACACGATCGCGCAGAGCGGCTTGTCGACGTCCTCCAACCCTAGCTCGGCACGCAGCTCCGAGCGGCACAGCGCTTTCGATCCCGGCGCGGTCGCCGAATAGTGATGAGGGATGTTCGGATCGCGCTCCGGGTCGAAGATCTCGTAATCGATCCCGTTGATGACGCCGTACAGCTTGAAGGTGTTCTGGCGCAGCAGCTCGTCCAGGCCTTCGCCGAACTCCGGCGTCTGGATCTCCTTGGCATAGCGCTCGCTCACGGTATTGACGACGTCGGCGAAGTGGATTCCGCGACCGAGCACGTTGACCACGTTGTCGAGGCCTGGAATGCCCGGCTTGATCAGGCCCCACTCCTGTAGGCCCGCCAGCATGAGCGCGCCGAACCCGAACACGCCCTGGGCCGCAAGGTTGTGCACGGTCAACGTGGTCGCGATCTCGGCGTACGGGGCGGTGTTATAGACGCGCTCGAGTAGGTTGGGCACCAGGGCGGCATACCAGTCGTGCACATGGATGACGTCGGGGAAGAAGCCCAGGGCCGGCAGCATCTCGAGCAGCGCCCGGGAGAAAAAGACTGATCGCGCGTCGTCGTCTCCGAAGCCGAACATCCCGTCGCGGTCGTAGAGGTCCGGGCAGTCGACGAAGTAGACGACGATCTCGGCCAGGCGGCCTTCGTAAATGGTCGCATGCAGGGTCTGCGTGCCCAGGGGCACGGACAGGTCGCTGACCACAGGACGGAGCGCATAACGCACGACGTCGACCTGCCGGTACCGCGGAAGCACGACCCGCACGTCGTGGCCCATCCGCCTCACCTCCTTGGAGAGCGCTGCGGCCACGTCGGCGACCCCGCCAAGCTTGGCGAACGGGGCCAGCTCGGCCGTGGCGACGAGCACCTTGAGGTGCTTGGCGCGCTCCGCCTCGAGCACGGGCGCCTGCCCGGGCACACGCACTCCAAGCGAGCCCGAGGGCGGCACCTCCTCGATGTCGTGACCGTCGCGGCTGACCACGATCGCGACCTCGAGCGTGTCCCCGGGGCGCTTCGAGAGCTGCTTGAACGGGATCGTGATGAAGAAGGGGTCGTTGACATCCCACGTCTTCTCGGCCGCGGCCGTGGTCTGCGGCTCGACGATGCGCGCGACCGTCACGGACGCCGACTCGGCGCTCGGGACGATCCTCACGACGAAGGCGGGCTCGAAGTCCAGGTCGCTCATCGCCGAGACGGAAAGCGGCAGTCTGATCTCCCCGCCGCCGTCACCGGCCGGGGCGCCCGAGCAGTAAAGCCAGAACTCGATCCCCTGGCTCTCTAGCTCCTGTGGCGTGCGGTGACTGTCGAGCCGAAAGTACACGTTCTCGTCGTCATTGCCGTAGAAGACGCGCTCAAGGATCCCGGCGGGGCGGTGCAACGCCCCGAAGCCGGATCCGACCAGGTAGTAGCCCGCCTGTACCCAGGACGGGTCGAGGCGGGACTTGGGGCTAATCGCGACGGCAGGCACTCCGCGCTCCTGGGTGGGCGCCCGCTTGATGATCGGCTGGAACAGCCGCGCCGGGGCGCGCGCGCTCATCAGCTTGTAGACATTGCGAAGGTGGAGTCGGAACTGGTTGTCCCAGATGGGGTCCATCCCCGAATCGTGTTTCCGGCTGAACCACCAGAACCAGTCGCTGCCCTCAGTGATCAGGATCTCGCGCCAGGCCAGTGCGGCCTGCTCCGAGTCCTTCCTGCTGAGCGACTGGGCCTCGAGCCAATCGCGAGTCTCGGCCAGCAGGTCCCAGGCCACGTTGTGTTCGGCGTCGCCGATCCAGGTGTCCAGGCTGGCGCCGATCCAGCTGCCCGTGTGCAGGTGGTGCAGCTGCTGCTGGGCAGGATGCTCGGCCAGGAAGTCGGAAACGGTGGTGGTCACGATGTCGGTACTGGCTTCGAGCTCGGTGTAGAGCGCGTTCAAGAAGTCATGGCCGTCGCGCGGATAGAACTCCCACGCATTCTCGCCGTCGAGCGCGACCACTGCCAGGAAGTCACGGTCGCCCTGGACATCTCTGATCCTCCGCAGCCGCCCCATCAGGTCTCGGGCGGCGTCGACGGCGCCCATGCGCTGGTAGTCGAAGCCGATGACGTTCGAAAGCTGCGAATCCCTGAACACCAGCGAGACCGTGCCGCCCTCGCGATCGACTCGCTTGGGCGAGTACAGCTGCTCATCGCGCGCGAAGTTGCCCTCCAGCGAACGGGCGAGCACCTCCTCGTCGCTCACCATCCACTCGACGTTCGCCTTGGCCGCAAGCCCGATCACGCTCTCCCCCACCGCCATCTCGGAGGGCCACATGCCCCTGGGCCGGCGGCCGAGCAGCCTCTCGAACAGGCTGTGACCGAGCTCGATCTGGCGCTCAGCATCTTCGCGGTGCGAGAAGTGGCGCTCCGGCAGCTGCAAATGCGGGTTGGCAGTCCGGGCGGAGTCGACGTGGCAGATCAGCGGCAGGATCGGATGGTAGTAAGGCGAGAAGGTCAGCTCGACCTGTCCGCGGTCGGCGAGCTCGCGATATTTCGGGATGACCAGCCGCATCCTCTCGAGCTGGGCGTCGAGGAGCGTCGATTTGTCCTGCTCCGAATAGTCGCGGTCCTTGCGCTTGAGCTCGGCCAGCATCGGGTCGGATTCCATCCAGACCGGATCGCACCACGCGAGGTTGAACCACACCTGAAGGTCGCGGATGTCGGCCGTCGTGAACTGGGCGTCCATCGCTCGTGACGCGAGCTCCAGGTAGCGCGGCGATTGTTGGACCCGCAGGGCGCGGGGAGACTCACGCATCCAGCGGAGAAGGAAGTCCCGTTCTTCGGCCGACAGATCACCGGCGTCGCGCTTGCTGAGGTTGAGGAACAGGTCGACCGACTCGGCCTTGCCGTAATCCTCGATCTGGGCGAGGAGCGAAGGCACGAGATTGAAAGTCGAGCGGACCTTGGGATACCCGTCGAGCAGCGAGGGCATCTTGAGGTAGTCCTTCACCGAGCGAAGCCGAACCCAGGGCAGCAGGTAGGTGCTGGTGAGGTCGTCCTTGTAGTAAGGCTGGTGCATGTGCCAGATGAACGCGACGTTGAGAGGCCTCATCTCTTAGAGAATCCCATCGTGGGGAAGGAGAGCAGCGCCGCTTGCTCGGCCCCAAAGGGTCGGGTCGGCTTTGCCGACGGCGCGATGAGAGGGAACCGCCGAGGTTCCCTCTCGTAACCCTTGAGCGGCCTCATGAGCTATTCAGCGTAGTCGTCGAGGGCGCGGATGAAGTTGAGGTAGACCCGCTGCTGCTCCCGAACGATGCCGTGGCCTCCCAGCATCCACCATTCATCCGGCGTGAAGTACGCGCTGACCTCCGCCTCGGAACCGGTACGGCCGTACCACTGGATCAGGTGCAGGTTGTCCGACTGCAGCAGCCACCTCGCAATCTCGATCAGTGCCGGATCTCCTGTGAGCCGCGCCTTGGAGTAGGCGTGATGCATCAAGCGGAAGATGCCCTGCTGCGCCGCGTTGCCAAGAAAGAATTCCATCCCGCCCTCGCCGGCCCATGTGGTGCCGTATTCGTTGAGCGGGATCTCGTAGCGCGCGTCGCCTAGTTCGCCGATCGCCTCGGACGGCAGCATCATCTTCACCTTGCGCCGGCGCAGCTGCGTGTTCAGTGCCCGGACGAACTCGAAGATGCCCGAGTCCTGCCGGTGATGCTCGCCGAATGTCTCGTAGTCCCAGCCGACCGTGACAAGGTCTCCCCAGGTCTCGCGCACCCAGAACGCGTATGTGTCCGACATGAGGGGCCACATCTTCCAGCCCCGGTTCGAAAACCGGTAGCCCACGTCGTCGGAAAGGTCGTGGTGTCTGACCAGGAGGCCCATGCGCTGGCCGGGGTAGCGGTAGACGTGCGTCGGCTCCCGCCATCCCATCTGCCAGACCCTTCCTTCCATGAACGCTCCGGTGAACCCGCACTGCTGGAGCGCGAAGTAGACGTCGTTGGACATGAACATCTCGGTGGTGTCGGCGACGGCGACCGGTTTCTGAAAGACGTCCTCCAGCCGCTTGCGGGCCCAAAGCATCGATTCCTTGAACGCGACGATGTCCATGTAGAACAGCCACGAGTGAAACGGCTCCACGCAGACCACCTCGATGTTCGGGCTGGCGCAAAGGCGCTTGAACGAGTCGAGGACCTTCTTGTTCCAGCGTTCGGCCTGCACAAGAAAGGAGTTGCTGAAGCAGATTGACATCCGCCAGCCTCGTTTGGTGAGATCGCGGAACATCGCCGTGGCCGGCATGTACGAGTACTGGGCCACCTTGTCGAAGTAGCGGTGGTCCATCTCCTCGTCGAAGAGATAGGAGGCGATGTCGTCGATGGGCGCGCGCGGTGGGATCACACGGGCGGGCAGGCGCGGCCGGCGCGGCTGATGGACGACGGTGTACGCGACCATCCTTTCAGCCACGCGCGAAACCGGTCCTTGGGTTGGGCCTAGACGCTCGCGGCCGTGCCGGCCTGCCGGCGGCCGGTCCGTCCTCAGGCAGGGTGACCGCCTGGAGCGCGGCAGCGAACTCGATTCGGAGGAGCAGCTGCTGGATGACCTTCTCCCAGATGTAATCCCTGGCGGTCGTTCGGCCGCGTCTTCGCATCGAGGCCGCCAGCTTCGGCCGGTCCTTCAAGAGATTCAGGTCGGTGACGAGCTCGATGGGGTCGTCGGTCTCGAGGACCAGTGCGTTGCGGTAAGCCTCGGCGTAGTCCTCTCCCGTCGACCCGGTCACCGCAAGGCCGCCCGCGGCCATGACCTCGAGGCCGACCAGGCCGAAAGGCTCGTGACCCGAGTTGGCGAGCACCGCATCGCAGGCCGCATAGACGGCCCCGACCAACGCGTCGGGAACGAAGCTCGTGAGGTTGATCACGTCAGCGTCAGGGTTGTCGCGCATGAGGGCCGAGAGGCCGGCGGGATCGGGCGGCGTGGCGGCATGCAGGACGGTCAAGCCCTGGTGCTGCGCGTGGGTGATCACCTCGGCGCCGTGCGGCTCGCGGCCGCCACGGACCAGGAGCCTCACCCGCTTGCCGCGGCGCTTGATGAACGCGGCTGCCGAAATGGCCATCAGCCAGCGCTTGTCCGGGTCGAAGCGGCCGATCTTGAAGCAGAAGTGGTCCGCAGCCGCCGCGGCGCGCAGCTCGGCGACCGATTCAGGGTCAGCGTCGCGGATCGAAGACCTCGGGATGCCGTTGGGTATGACGACCGGATTGTGGCCGTCCTCCCACATCTTGAACTTCATGTAGCGGCTGACCGTGGTCAGCGTGGTCGCGACTGTCAGCTGGGCCCAGTCGATGCGATGGAAGCCGAAGGTGTTGTTGGCGTTCCAGAGCATGACCACGCGGTCCCGGAGGCCTCGGCGGTAAAGGATGTCCGAGATGAGGTCCATCGACCACGACGTGTGCCATTCCTCGCCCATGACCACGACGTACTTGCCGGCATCGACGGCGGGCGCGATCACGTTGTCGACCAGGCTCGACGGCAGGCTCGAGTTCCAGTCGCGGATCTTGCCTTCTTCGCCGTCGTACACGCCCCCCCGGTGGCGAGCCGAGATCCACTGGCACCAGCGCCGGTAGTGCAAGCGCCCGGCCTCGTGGTCCTCCTCCCACGGCAGGTCGGGGTCACCACAGAAATAGAGGTATGCCTGGTAGCCGAGCTCGGCGAGCGCCCGGGAGAGGCCCTTGACGCGCACCCCTAGGCCGCCGGCCTGGCTGTACAGGTCGGGGCCTTCGAAGCTGAGGATGATGAAGACCGTACGTTCGGGGTCGAGGCTCACTATCGGCCTTCGAGGAGCCGCAGAGCCTCTGCATGGAGCTCGGGGCTGGGCGCGCAGAGCAGGGTCGAGCGGCTGTCGAGCGTGCAGGGGAGCCGGTCGAGGGGGCCTCCATTCATGTCGGTCGCCACGCCGCCGGCCTCGCGAATCAGCAGGAGGCTGGCCGCGGTGTCGAACATGCGGACGGGAATCGGCGCGCAGAACACGTCCAGGCCCCCCGATGCGGTGTGGGCCAGCGCGAGCGCCATCGAGCCCAGTATGCGGATCTTGCTCGACCGCTCGACCAGGGCGCCGGCCAGCGCCAGCGCTCGGGGCGTGCTCTCCAGGCCCAGCAGCTGGATGCGCCTGGCGTCGGACCGCGGAAGGACCTCGATCTGCCTGCCCGCGCGCCGCGCTCCCTGCTTGCGGATCGCGGTCCACTCGTCGCCCGTGTTCAGGTTCACGACCAGGCCGGCGTAAGTGTCGGCGACGGCCGGCCCGTCGAGCACGGCCAGCATCAGCCCGAAGAGCGGCAGCCCCTGCTTGGCGTTGAGGCTGCCGTCCACCGGGTCGACCAGGACCAACGGGTACTCCGCGCCGAAGCTGCGGTGGCCGGCCTCCTCAGACAGGACAGAGAACCGCTCGCCCCGCTCGGCCACGCGCTCCAGCTGGGCGAAGACGACCGATTCGGCCACGCGGTCGACCTCCATGGTCGTGTCGCCGCCGGCGCCGACGCTCAGCTGGATGCGCCCGGCCTCGGTCCCGGCCAGGGGCAGGACGCCGGCTCGCACGCCGTCGCCTATGCGCGAGAAGACCTCGAGCCAGTCGCTGGGTGTCAGCTCGGCTGTTCGGCCACGCCGGTACCGGCGTCGGCATCGGCTTCGGCTTCGGCTTCGACCGAGACCTTGCGGCGGCGGCGGCGGCGGCGCTCCACGACGATCGTGATGAGATATGGCTGCTGCATCGCCCACACGCGCTCGATGAGCTGAGGGATTGGAATGGTGTGAGGTCCGTCGATGCCGAGCATCACCAACGCTTCGGCCACGGCGTCTGGCAGCTCAGTCTTGTCGTGGAGGTTAAGCTGCTCCAGCGTTTCTAAGATGTCGTCTAGGCGGCGCAGACCCTGTCGCCGCTCCTGATCGGACCGGTTGAGCACCGCCAACAGCTTAATGATTTGCGACTTGCGTGAGCGAGCGGCTCACTTCGCCCGGCCGCTCGAACTGCAGCCAGTGACCTGCGCCCTCGAGGACCTCGAGCCTGTAGTCGGGATTCATGAACCGGGCCGTCTCCTCGGCACCGCGCCTTCCCAGGGCCGGGTCCTGGTCGCCCCACAACAGCGTCGCCGGCGCAACCACCGTGACCTGCTGCGCCAGCTCTGCCCAGGCGGCCGCTTTGGAAAAGTTCGCCCGGTAGTAGTTGAGGCCGGCGGTGAGGCGTCCTGGGCGCGAGAGGGATCGCACGAAGTGATCGATCACGGCGCGCGGCACCGCCTCGGGGTTGGGGCCGAGGGTGAACATCGTCCGCAGTCTTCGGTAGTCGTCCTCCGAAAGCACCTCTTCCGCTTTGCCCTCTTGAAGGAACAACGCGATGTAGCGCGATCGTGCTCGCTGATCTTCGTCCTCTCGCCCCGCTGCGGCGAGGGCGGCCGGGTGGCCCACCGACAAGGCCGTGAGGGTCTTCGTCATCTCCGGGTGTCGGCTCGCAAAGAACCACGCGATGATCGCGCCCCAGTCATGGCCGGCCACGTGGGCCTCGGTGCGGCCGAACGCCTTGATGATTGCGGCCACGTCATCGACGAGCTCGCCGATCGCGTAGCTCCCGACCCCTTCCGGCGCATCGCTCAAGCCATAACCCCGCAGGTCCGGCGCGATGGCGAGGCCACCGGCCTGGGCCACGGCTTCAACCTGCCGGGACCAGGACTCGGCGCCTTCCGGAAAGCCATGCAGAAGGATGAAGAGCTCTCCCTGCACCGGTCCATCCACCATGGCCCGAAAGCGCAGACCGTTGGCCTGGACCATGTGCTGGCTGGCCGTCATTTGATCTCAGAATGGATGAAATCAGCCGCTACGTCCAGCGCCTGATCCAGCACCTTCAACAGGCCGTGGCCCTGTCCTTTGAAGATCTCCAGGCGCGAGCTGGGCACCAGCTTCACCATCTCCTTCAGGAGGTCGATCCGTGCGAACGGGTCGCGGTCTCCGCTCATGAAGAGGGTCGGGCATCGAATCGAATCCAGGTGCGCGATCCTCATCTGGTCGGTGAACCCCGGGCGATGAAGCGGGTATGAGAAAAGGATCAGCCCGCCGAAGTCGGCCTCGACGGCGGCCATGCTGGCGACGCGACCCCCGAACGATTGGCCTCCGCCGATGACCTGATGGCCGCGCCCCGACGTCTTGATGAAAACCGGAACCGCCTTCTCGGCGGCGCCACGAGGAAGGTCCACGGCGATGGCGTCGATTCCTCGTTTCTTGAAACCGACTACGTAGGGCTTCATCGATGCCGCGTTGCCCGACGCTCCGTGACCGAGGACGACTCGCATGATGTCTATCGTCGCAGCCTTTCGGCATGTCGATGAGGGTCATCGTCGACGCGCGTCGCGAACAATTTCGGACGAGGTCGAAAAAAAATTGCGCGCGAACCATTGACGCGAGTGGGTTAGTTCAGGTATCACAACAACCTGTATGGCGATGCTGCTCGTGGTTGCCACCACAGAGGCGACGGACCCGACACGAGTGAGCCGTCCATTTCGTTCAACCGCCAACGTCTCGGAGTCCTCGTCAGTGAGGCTTCGCGGCGAAGCCCGTGGGGTTGCAGAGGAGGTCCGTGCAGGAGAGATCGTTAATTACGTCTCACCAAGTCTCGGCACCCGCCAAACCATGGAACCTATCGGGTCCGCATCAACTGGAGAAGGAGGTAAATAGAATGGCAGCTAAGAAGAAGGCAGCGAAGAAGCCGGCAGCGAAGAAGCCGGCAGCCAAGAAGAAGAAGTAGTAACAACTACTTCTTGTTTCGTCGTTTAGATAGTCGTAACGAGCCGGGATTCTGTGGAGTCCCGGCTCTTCTCTTGACGTCGGCGTCCCGTTGATGTATCAAACAACGCTAATGGGGACGTCACTCGTGGTTGCCGCCACAGAGGCGACCGCACCGCCGCGAGCGAACGAACCATTTCGCGCAGGGCTCCTGTCTCAGAGATCTCGTCACGAGACTCCGCGCCGCAGCCCAATCGCTAACTAAGGAGGTAAAGGATCATGGCAGCCAAGAAGAAGGCCGCGAAGAAGCCGGCAGCCAAGAAGAAGGCCGCGAAGAAGAAGTAACAACTTCTTCAAGCGATTTCGTTTCGTGCTGCGCCGGGGTTCTGTGGAGCCCCGGCGCTACATGTGAGAGGGAACCCACGGGTTCCCTCTCATCCTCTCCCTCCCTCCTGACGACATTGGAGGCATTGATGACAAAGCCGCGGCCGGGTTGAACCCGGCCGCCCACGCCACGCTAGCCGTCACAGGTGACCCGGAGCCACACACATATAGATAGAGGGATAGGCCTAAGGGCTTG
>DATLUC010000118.1:0-8050 GCA_035533335.1 Candidatus Baltobacterales bacterium | reverse complement strand
CGACGAACTTCCCCGCCAGCTCGCCCAGGCCCAGGTTGACCTCGTCGTTGCCCGCATAGACTCCGCCCGGAACCAGGAGCGATGCCTCGAGCCCAAGCAGTACGGGCACGACCTGGCCCGCCACGACGGTGAATCGCACGGACTGCACGTCGCCGCCGACCCGCACCCCGTCGAACGTGCCTGCCGTCACCGGCACGGAGAGCATGTCCTTTTCCTGCGGCGCGGCCGGGTAGGCGCCTGCGATGTCGCCGACCGCGATCCAGCCGCGTGCGCCGTGGATCATCACGTGGGAGCGGGCCACCGTCCCTGCGCTGCGTCCCGTCGCGGCGACCACCAGCGTGCCGGTCGCGGGCTTGAGCTGCAGCGCCACGACGGCAAAGGCGAGCGCCACGAGCGCAACGCCGGCCGCCACCAGCCATGGGATCCGGGGTCTGGGCAGGGCCCTACGCCACCTTGAGTGGAGCGCCGCCATACCTCGCCGCCACGCGGTCGATGTATTCGGTGCACATGTCGGCGATCGCCGCGCTCTCGATCTGCATCACGTTCTCAGCATTCTGCTCGCCGCTGTGGGAGAGGTTGAAGCTGCCCGCGTAGACGTAGTCATCAGTCACCAGGATCTTGGCGTGCATGAAATCGTGCACCGAGCCCTTCGAATAAGGCGTCGAGCGCTTCGCGCCGAACCGAACGGCGGCGGCGATCGAGTGAAACGCGGTGAGCTTCCAGGCCGCGGCTGCCAGCGCCGACCACTGGTGCTGCACCTCGTCCATCTGGGTGGCGTCATAGACCCCTGCGATGTCGACACCGGGATTCTCGCAGACCTCGGCGAGCGTGCCGAGGATCGGGCCCGAGGTGATGACCGGGGAGCAGATGCGGATGCGCTTTTGCGCCGACGCGATGGAGCGCGCCATGGCGTGGACCAGCTTCATGCTGCGCCCAGGGCAGAAGTACGGCCTCACGCGGGTCCCGTCCGCCAGGGACGACCAGGGTGAGGAGATGCGGCCGGAATCGGCGACCACGGGCCGGTCCCAGAGCTGCTGGAAGTCGGCCGAGTAATCGGCGGCGATCTCACCCGACGCCACGGTGAACATGACGTTCTCCTCGCGATTCCACGAGTCGTTGGTCCAGTTCGTCGAGCCGGTCAGCAACGCGGCGGCGGGGGTGCCCGCGTCGCGCACCACGTACTTGTGGTGCATGAGGTCAGGGATGCCCGGGACCGGCTTGGTCTGGACCCCGATCGCCCGCAGACGGTCCACGAACGCCCAGTCGATCTCTGGCGGCGGCGGAACCGGGATTGCTTGGGCATGGTCCTGGTTGAACATCAGGCGGACGGCCACGCCACGCTTCACAGCGGCTTCGAACGAAGCGCACACCGTCGACGCCGGTCCCAGGCCCAGCCGTAGGTCATAGATCGCGACGTCCATCGTCTTGGCCGCGCCGTCGAGGAACGACGCGAGCCGCTGCGCGACGGCGTCGGCGGTCTGACCGCCGTCGTTGAGGAAGAAGAAGTCGAGCGGCTGGGCGGCGGCTATCGCGATTCCGCCTTCGGCTCGCCCGTATCGGCGCGCGGTTCGCGGACCTTGACCGGGAGCGGACGGGTCGCCATCTCTGCGGCCTCGTCGGGGTCGTCGGTCATCGTCATCAGCTTCAGGTCACCCGGCGCGATCGCCCCCGAGCTCAACACCGACTCCTTCATCCAGTCGAGGAGGCCTTTCCAGTAGGGCGTTCCGAAGAGCACGATCGGGAAGTGCTCGATCTTGCCGGTCTGGGCCAGGGTGAGCGACTCGAAGAGCTCGTCCAGGGTTCCGAAACCGCCCGGGAAGATCACGAAGCCGCGCGCGTACTTGACGAACATGTTCTTGCGCACGAAGAAATAGCGGAACTCCACGCCGAGGTCGACGTACTTGTTGAGCGACTGCTCGTGGGGTAGCTCGATGTTGCACCCGACGGACAGGCCGCCCGCTTCGTGGCAGCCCTTGTTGACGGCCTCCATGATGCCCGGCCCGCCACCCGTGATGACCGCGAAACCACGCTTAGCGAGTGAGGCGCCGAGCTTGACCCCGGCGGCGTAGTACGGATCGTCGTCAGCGGCGCGCGCCGAGCCGAATACCGTGATGGCCGGTCCGACCTCGTTCAGGGCGTCGAAGCCCTCGACGAACTCGGAGAGGATGCGCAGCACGCGCCACGGGTCGGCGTGGTGGCTGAGCTCTTCGATGGCGCTGCGCTCGAGCAGGGCCAGGTCGGCCGGGGCCTGCTGTGGAGGGACGACCAGGCGCCCGGCGCGGCGCCGCTCGGACAAGGCTAGGCCCCCGCGGCAGGCTTGGCTTCCGCTGCGGGGGCATCCTCCGCGGCCGCCGTCGCTGCCGGCTCCGGATCAGGCGTCTTGGCGGCTGCCACGGTCTCGGTCGTGGCGCTGGTCTGGCTCTTGGCGGCCGGCTCGGTCGTGACGGCGGGCTCGGGCTCGGAGGCAGTCGTGAGCGTCACGCGCTTGCGTGCCCCGGTGCGGCGGTGAGTCCTGGTGTCGCCGTTGGAGGCGGCCGCCTCAGGCAGCGCAGCCTGAGGGGCCGGGGCCGGCTCTGACGGGGCCGGCTCGGCGGTGATGTGCTTGGCGGGCAGGCGGGATGTCGACTGGTCGGGCATCTCGAGAACGTGGTCGAGGTGCTCGCGCAGCGTGGCGACCTCGGCCTCGAGCTCGTGGACGCGCCTGCGGTGGCGCATGTGCTCCGTGAAGTGATGGAGGCTGTTGAACCAGTGGTAAATCGTGCCGGCGACCAGGACCACGGCCAGCGGGACGATGGTGACGGTCCACAGGGGCACGCCGTCGATGTGGAAGACCGCCCAGCGAATGTCGACCGCCGAGTTGTTGCTGTAGCCGAACACCGTGGCGGCCACCCCGAGGAGGAGGCCGAAGACCAGGGCGCTAGCCATCAGGAACCGCTGCCACAGGTGGCTCATGTCGGGCACCGCCGAAGGTTACTCCACTTATGCCGATTTCCAGGCGATCCGCGGCTTGTGCGCGTCCGGTCGGAGCCAACCCCACAGCGCCTCCGCCTCCACCGCGACGGCCCGCCTGTGCCGGGCTGCAAGCGGGGCGAACGGCGTCAGCGTCATCGAGGGGTTCCCCTTCAACGGCGCTTCCCAGGATCCAGCGACCATCCCATCGACCAGGAACGTGGGCAGCACGTCGCCGTTCTTGCGGATCACGACCTTGCGGAGATCGTCGGGCAGCACGCGTTCGCGGCGATCGTAGGCAAGCAGCAGGTTGTCCCATTTCGGCAAGAAGCGGACCGGCGCCGCCACGCCCGGGTCGGGCCGCGGGGCGGCGGGCAGGTCGAGCAGTTTGCGTCCATCCTCGCCGGCGAAGGTCACGAGCTCGAGTGAATCCAGCGCCCCCCCGAAAACGCTCACCGGCCGGCCCAGCCACTGGGCGATGTCTCCCCTGGTCGCGGGGCCGAAGGCAGCGAGGTACGACCTGAGGAGGTTCCGCATCGCCTGCTCGGGGTCGACGGCCGCCAACGGCGCTCGACGGTAGCGGCTGCCCGCGAAATGGCCGAACCGGGCGTCCTCATGGTGGTTCATGGCCGCGCCGACCACGATCACCACGCTGAAGGCGACCCAGCCGGGCAGGTCGGAGGGGATGCGGTGGCGGAACAGCTGCTGGAGCTCAGGCTTCTTGAGCGGGCGCTCGTCCAGCGCGACCAGGATCTCCTCGCGCAGGGCCTCGACGTCGACCCCGCGTTCCTTCAGCTGGGTGAGACCGTCCGTCCACACGTGGCGTGGGTAGCGAGAGGCGACACGGAAGAAGTCGAACTGCCGGGCGGTGACGAGGTGCAGCGTCCCCCGCATGAGCGTCGCCTTGTAGACAAGATTGGCTTTCAGCGCCGACTCGAGCTCCTCGCGTTTGAAGTCGCGAACGCGCGACCACAGCCCGATGTACGGCGACGGCGAGTACTGGGCCTGCATGCCGGCCAGCCGCTCGATGGCGGTCACCGCGTCGACCTCCTCTCGGTCCAGCAGCATCTGGCGCGCCAGGGTCCAGCGGTTGAGCTCCCTCAGCGAGACGGTCGACTTGATCGAGCAGCCTCCGACCGCAGCTAGGCGATCCGTTCCAGGACGACGACCGGGATCTTTCGGGTGGTCTTGGCCCGGTACTCGTTGAAGGTCGGGCTGATGACTGCGTGCTGTTGGTAGAGGCGCTCGTACTCCTCACCGTCCGCGATGTGCGCCTTGGCCTCGAACTTCTCACCCAGTACCTCGACGGAGACGGTCGGGTGGGCGCTCAGGTTGTGGAACCAGGAGGGGTTCGTGGGCGCGCCGCCCTTGGATGCCACGATGACGTAATGCCCTTTGTCGCGGTGGTAGACCAGCGGGTTCTCGCGGAGCTCGCCCGAGCGGGCGCCCCTGGTGGTCAGGATCAGGACGTCGCGTCCCAAGAACGGGCCGCCCGTCGGCTTGCCCCCGTGCGCGCGCAGGTCGGCGATCAGTCCCCGGTTGAAATCTTGAAAGCTTGTGCTCATAAAACAGTCATACCGCACGAGGCGATATGACTGTTCCACCGAGCGTGTCAAACCCCAGCCGGTACCTTGCTCTGGGCCCGCTCGGCAACCGATACCGCCCAGGCCGCGGCGCGGGCATCCTCTCCCGGGTGCAGCAACGGAGCCTTGCCCAGGGTGACCAGGAAGCTCTCGGGCTCGGCCACGGCCGTAAACCCGGCGGCGCGCAGCCGCATTGCGATCTCCTTGGCGGCGGAGCCCCACAGGAACACCGGGCCTTTGATCCGCGTGTCGAATGCCGCGACCTCGATCCCCGCCGGCCTGGACTGAAGCCGCTCGAGGAAGTGGCGCATGTTCACGGTCATGCTGTGGGCCTGGGTCGGACCGCCGACGAAGACGAGGTCCACCCCTTCCAGGAAGGATGGGTTGTAGGCGCCGATGGGCGAAACGCGTACCGGGCCGCGGGATTCGAGCGATTTGCCGATGTACTCGGCGACCTTCCTCGTGTTCCCGAACTCGGATTCGTAAAGGACGAGTGTGTTCATTCAGTACCTCCGGGGCCATGCTGCTCCGGCGCGGCCGCCGGAACGAGGGTCCTACGTCCCGCCAACCACAGGACTGATCGACACCGGGCGCAACTCATGAAAGGCCCGGCGGAGGCGGCTCCCGTTTGAGGGATGCCGCCTCGCACCTAGGCCAGCGCTGAAATCAGGCTGCCTTTGAGAGAGTCGTCGTCGGCGCTGGCTTGACTGCTCGCATCCGAGTGATGGACTGGGACGCCTTGCGCGGAGTGCTCGCGAGAACCAGAGCCACCGTCAGGGCGATGGCGACCGCCAGGATCGCCACCACGGCAACCCAGAAATCACAAGTGCCCGTCGCCGTCGTGTAGGGAACCGGGATCGGATCCATGAATGCTGTAAGCATTTCAATTCACCTCGGTTGCAGCGTGGCGTGATCCGAGATCACGCACAAGGGCCAGAGGGCCCGCCGAGTTGCGACCACCGGCCCGGATCGGGGCTCAAAAGCCCGGCATTCCCGGCTGACGGGCCCCGCCACCAGGACCAAAGCCAGGCTGTCCCTGCGGACCTCCGAACCGTGGGTGGTGGAGCGGTCCACGCTGTCCGACCGGAGCGGGCGCCACCGTCACCCCGGAGCGGGATGCGTAGATGGCGGTGCCGGTGCCGAGGGCAGCACCGGCGACCAGGAAGGCGGCGGCGAGAATGCCGAGCGTTCGCTGCCTCAAGACTTTGGAGCCTCCGCCAGCACGTCACGCGCCTTCTGGTACTCGTCCGCGGTGATCGCGCCCGAGGCGAACCGGCGCGCCAGTATGTCCGTCGGCGATTCGAGCGGGGCCGGTGGTGTGGCGGCGGGACCGGTCCAGCGCATCGCAGGCGGGCCGGCCATCGTCCTGACCAACCAGAAGACCAGGAGCACGAAACCGACCAGCAGGAGCAGGCCGGTCAGGCCGCCGAGCAGGCCGAACGGAAAGAAACCGAGCGTTCCCATGTGGTGATACGGCACGTTCGAAAATGACCTCCAAAAACTTGTTCAGTCGAAACCTTTGGCTCGACACTGCCGACATCGTGCCGCTGGCGTCTTGGAGCCGGCTCAGAGCCGGCTGTGAAGTCTCAGTGCGGACCGCATCTCTGCGCTCAGAGCTTCACCGTCGGACCCACCGATGCTCTCCACGGGTTCTGATGCGGGGCGGCAGGCAGTCATGCCGCCAAAGCCCTTCGCGAGCGAGCCCAGCGGCGAACGGCGAGTGCCGCCACCACGACCCACAACCCAACCAGCAGGTCGAATGCCCGATTGACAGCTCCTCCCACTGAGTCGGGAGCGACCAAGACTCCGGCGAATGCGATCGCAACGGCAAGGCCGATGCCGACGATTGCCCCATTCCAGGGATGAAAGCGCTCGCGCAGTGAGAGCGCACCAACCAGGGGACCCAAAGCAAGACCAAAAATCGGGACCAGCAATAAGGCGTTCCCGCCCGCAACGGCAATCGGGTTGACGGCCAGTGCCACGCAAAGCACAGCAGCCGGAACCAGCAATACCGGCACGGCGATTGCCCAGCCCCTAACTGGCAAGAGCGACAGAACAAGACCAGCGAGAGCCACCGCCAAGGCCATATACGATGCGTTGACTGCGATCCCGTACGCACCACGCGCGTAGTCCTCTGGGTGCGCTGTCAAGAGATTCAAGCCGGAGTCAAGCAGTGGAAGCGCCAGCAACACGATTACGAAAACCCCCGCACCAGATGCAGCAACGACCGGCAGGACCTGGCGCCGAATGCTGCATGACCTTTGATCTGGGGGCTTCGAAAACAGGGGAGCCGAGTGCACGACCCGAAGATGCACCGCCCGGCTTCCGACCGGCAAGGGACGAAAGACGCGTTAACTCGGTGACCGGTGCCGGAACACCATTTCAGCTTGGTGGAGGCGGCGGGAGTTGAACCCGCCGCCTGGCGCCTATTTCTAAATGGGGCGCGGTTTGAACCGCAAGGTGGCCCCTACCGGGGCTCGACTCCGGCCTGGGCAGTTCTAGCGCTTCTTGTCGTTGTGCCTCAGGTCGTAGGCGATGGACTTCGCCGCTTCTTTGACCTCGCCCACCTTCTGGCGGGCTTTGCCCTTGGCCTCGAGCGGCTTGTCGCCGGTGACCTTGCCTTTGATCTCCTCGGTTCGGCCTTGAACTCTTTCTTTCATCTCGGGTCTCCTTGTTCAACGGGTTGGGACGGCCGCTCGACAAACCTCCGGGCGGGGCCGTCGTTGAAACGACGTCTATGCGTGCAGCATCCCTCGGCCGGTGAGGACTCTGAGCACGCCCAAAAGGATGATCGCGCCGACTATCGCCGCGACGATTCCGCCGACCGTGAATGTCCCGGTGCTCACCCCTATGCCGGCCAGGCTGGCGAGCCAGCCGCCCAGGAAAGCACCGACGATGCCGACCACTATGTCCGAGAGCAGGCCCATGCCTTTGCCGGTGACCACCTTGCCGGCCACGAACCCGGCGATTGCTCCGACGATGATCCAGACCACTATGCCCATGACTTTGCTCACCTCTATGAGGCCGCCTTGCGGCGGTGTTTCTTGACGACTTCCATCACCGTGGCGGACACGGGCCAAATACGGAAGGGTCGAGCGACCCTATAAAGCGAGGCTCAAGTCCCCAGATCGACTAAGGCGACCCCGGTCGCCGGAAGGCGGAAATTGGTGGAGGCGGCGGGAGTTGAACCCGCGTCCGAAGCAGCATCCCCCGGGATCTCTACGAGCGTGTCCAGGATTTTGGTTCTCGCCTGGCGGCTCCTCCCGACGGGATCCGCTTCAGCCAGCCGCGGTGTGTGTCCTAGCTCAGGGCCGTGGCGCCCCCGGGCCAGCGATCCGGTCTATGTAATACCGCTCCCCGGTCCGCCGGATTGACCAGGGGCAGCACCCGGGATCTAAGTCCCGGGACTCAGGTCTCTACTGCTTACGCAGCGAGGGCGAGAGCGGGTGTTCTGTTGGCGTTTGTAAACGCTTGCGCTGTAACGCACACGCCTTCGGCTCGCAATCCCGAAGCTCAAC
>DATLUC010000117.1:0-38596 GCA_035533335.1 Candidatus Baltobacterales bacterium | reverse complement strand
ACGTAAGGTGAAGCAGGTGGCGGAGGTCGTGGTCGCGGAGCAGGATTCGAGCCTTGCCGCACGCGAGCTCGGCTTCCTCGTGCGGCTGGCCCAGGCCGCGGCCGCCACCCAGCGCCCCGACGAGCTCCTCGACCTCATCATCCGCGAGACGACCTCGGCCATCGGGACGGACGTCTGCTCGCTCTACCTCGTGGCGCCGCCCGGTCGTGAGCTCCTCTTGACGGCCACCAACGGCCTCAACGAGAACATGGTCGGGAAGGTGCGGATGCGTGTGGGCGATGGCATCACGGGGTGGGTCGCCGATACGCGCAGCCCGGCCGTGGTGGCCGACGTGAGCAAGGATCCGCACTGGAAGTGGGTCCCTGGGCTGGACGAGGATCGGTTCCACTCCATGCTTTCGGTGCCGATCGAGTCCGGCCCTCGACTGGTCGGCGTCATCAACGTCCAGAGCACCGAGCGGCGCGATTTCAACTCGGGCGACATCGATTTCCTGCGCGCGATCGCGGGCCAGGTCGCCGGGATCCTCGAGCGTAGCGAGCTGCAGAGGCGCACCGAGGTCCAGCTGGACGAGATCCGCCTTTCGCACGACATCCACGAGCGGTTTACGAAGCTCTCCCTCGATGGCGCCGGCATCAAGTCGATCCTGGATGCCGTGGGCTCGCTGGCAGGCGGTCGGGCAGCGCTCTACTCGGCCGACGGGTACCGCGTCCGGGGGGCGGGCGAGTCGTCCGACGGCATGCCGCCCCGGATCCACGTGCCGAACCCGCTTGCCCAGGCCGGCGCGCGCGAGGTGAGGATTCACGCGGGCCGCCCGTCCAGGGATCTTGACCTGGTGCCGGTGCGCGCAGGCTCGGACATCCTCGGGCTGTTGGCGGTGGGCGTTGATGCGACGACCGTCGATTCCGAGGGTAGGAGGCGAGCCCTCGAGCACGGTTCGACGGTCTTGGCGCTCGAGCTCTCGAAGGAGCGCGCCGCGGCGGAGGTCGAGCGCCGGCTGCGCGGAGACCTCGTGGAGGAGGTGCTGGCCGGCGGTCTCGAGGCCGAGGAGGCGGAAAGGGTCGCCCGCCAGGCCGAGCGGCTCGGACATCGACTGCCGCAGCGCGCCTGGGTGATCGTGCTCGAGCCAGACGAGGACCAGACCGAGGCGGCGCTCGGCGCTCGCGGCCAGCAGGACCGGCTCGACGGGGCGCTCAGCCCCCTGATCCGATCCCGGCTGCCGGGTGCCCTGACCCTTGTGCGCACGGCGTCGGCCGTGTTCCTGGTGCCCGACGAGATCGCGACCGACTTGGCCACGGTGGAAAAGCTGGCGGGCCAGCTCCTGGCAGCGGCGGCGCCTGTGATGAAGCCGGGGACCGCCTCGGTCGGGATCGGCAACCTGGCCAACGGGGTCAGCGAGCTGTCACGGTCTCACATCGAGGCGCGCCAGGCCCTACGCCTGACTCGGCGTGCCGGAGGGCGCGGGCGCGTGGCCTCCTATCGATCCCTCGGCGCGTTCCGCCTTCTGCTCGAGGTGCAGAGCCCGGACGCCCTGCGGCGTTTCGTCGACGAGCTGCTCGGCACGCTGCTCACCTACGCCCAGTCACGGGACACGCCGCTGCTCGAGACGCTGGAAGCGCTGTCGTCGGCACGCTGGGTGCGCCGGGCGGCTGCCCGGCAGCTCGGGATCCACATCAACTCGATGTCCTACCGTGTCGAGCGCATCGAGGCCCTGACAGGCCTACAGCTCGACGACCCGGAGACGAGGGTCGCGATCTCGATCGCGCTTCGGGCCCGCGCCATGCTGGGCATGTAAGAGGAGCAGGACTCCGCCATCCAAAAGAAAGAGGGCCCCGGATTCCCGAGGCCCTCTCTGGAGAGTGTTGGTTCTCTTTTAGACGTCGCTGTAGAGCATGAACTCCCATGGGTGAGGCCGAAGCGCGACCGCGTCGACCTCTTTCTTGCGCTTGTACTCGATCCACGTGTCAATCACGTCCTTGGTGAAGACGCCGCCTTCGAGCAGGAACGCGTGGTCCGCCTCGAGTGCATCGAGGGACTCGGCCAGCGATCCGGGCACCTTCTTGATCTTCGCCTTCTCCCCGCCCTCGAGCTCGTAGATGTCCTTGTCGACAGGCTCCGGAGGCATGATCTTGTGCTTGATCCCGTCGAGGCCGGCCATCAGGCACGCAGAGAACGCGAGGTAGGGGTTGGCGGCGGGGTCCGGCGAGCGGAACTCGACGCGCTTGGTCTTGGGGTTGGTGGAGTACATCGGGATGCGGACGCAGGCTGAGCGATTCCGCTTGGAGTAGACGAGGTTGATCGGCGCCTCGTAACCGGGCACCAGGCGCCGGTACGAGTTGGTGGTCGGCGCGCAGATCGCAAGCAGCGCCGGCGCGTGCTTCAGCAGGCCGCCGATGTAGTGGACGGCCATCTCGCTGAGACCGGCGTAGCCCTTCGCGTCGGCGAAGAGGTTCTCTCCGTCCTTCCACAGGCTCTGGTGCACGTGCATCCCGGATCCGTTGTCCTGGAAGAGTGGCTTGGGCATGAACGTGGCGACGTAGTCGTGCTGGGCGGCGACGTTCTTGATGACGTACTTGAAGACCATCATCTTGTCGCCCATCTTGGTCATCGAGTCGAACCGCATGTCGATCTCGGCCTGGCCGGCGGTGCCGACCTCGTGGTGCTGGACCTCGACGCGGACGCCGGCTTCGATCAACTTGAGCATGATCTCGGAGCGCAGGTCCTGGAACTTGTCCGTCGGCGGGACCGGGAAGTAGCCCTCCTTGTGCCGGGGGCGGAAGGCCAGGTTGGGCTCGCTGTTCTTGCCCGAGTTCCAGATGCCCTCTTCGGAGTCAATGTAGTAGTAGCCGCTGTGCGCGTTCTGGTCGAAGCGCAGGGAGTTGAAGAGGTAGAACTCGGCCTCCGGTCCCCAGTAGCTGATGTCCGCGATGCCGGACTTCTTGAGATGCTCCTCGGCCTTCTTGGAGATGAACCGCGCGTCACGTGAGTAAGGCTCGCGCGAGATCGGGTCGACGACGTCGCAGATGAGGAAGAGAGTCTTGTGAGTAAGAACCGGGTCGATCGTCGCCGAATCGGCGTCGGGCATGAGCAGCATGTCGCTCTCGTCGATCGCCTGGAAGCCCCGGATGCTGGAGCCGTCGAATCCGAGGCCGTCCGTGAAGCTGCTCACTTCGAGCTCGCCGATCGGCAGGCTGAAGTGCTGCCACGTTCCGGGAAGATCGACAAACCTGACGTCGACCACCTCGACGCCCTCGGCCTTCGCGCGCTCGATCACCTCGCGCGGGCTGGTTTTGCTACCTGCCTTGGTCTCAATCGCCATTAACAACACCCTCCATGAAGCTTGGTTTTGACGGGCCCCACACTCATCCTATGAACCTACGGCCCGGGTAAATTACGTGTGCCCCACACGTACATCCACGCCATCTCTTGGTCTTCCCCACACCGAGCGCGATCGCGACCAGGGTGGGGCCGGCGCCGGCGCGTTGCCGGCGCCGGCTAGCTGCTTACGCCTCTCCGGGGGCCCGCCGCCTGACGACGAACAGGAGCACGGCCCAGTACGCTGCGATTCCGACGATGTACAAAGCTGTCATGTGTCAGATGTTCTCCTAAGTTCTAGTGGCCGAATACATGCGAATCACACGAATTGGATGCGGTGCGGCTCGTATTGACAACACGAGCCGCACCGGATGTTCTCAGGGTGTCGCGGGCACTCCGGACGGGTCGAAGTGTGTGAGCGGCACCGAGGGCGGCTCGACTCCCCTCCTGGGGCTGCCCAGGTCAAGCGAGACGTCGCCGTGGACCATCTCGTCTCCTATCTCGAGGTGCGCGTCTGACATGCGCAGAGGCACCAGCACTCCGACGAGCTTGATGACAAGGAACGTGGCGACCGCGTCATAGACGAGGATGACGCCTAGCGCGAGCGCCTGGACGTACAGTTGGTGCGGGTTGCCGTAGAAGAGGCCGGTGACCGAAAACGCCGCTGTCTTGCCGCTGCCCGGGTACTGGATCATGTTGGGGTCTGCGATCAGGCCGACCATCAGCCCGCCGACCGCCCCCGGAAACAGGTGCGTGTGCATGACACCGAGCGTGTCATCGATGCGCTTGAACAAGTTGAGGCGCGGCAGGTATTGCATGGTGAACCAGGGCAATACCGCTGCCACCACTCCGATGATGATCGCTCCGAAGCCGTTGACCCAGCCGGCGCCAGGGGTGATCGCGACGAGGCCGGCGACCATGCCATTGATCATTCCGGCGACGTTGCTCTTGCCGGTCATGAAGACGTCCAGCAGCATCCAGACCAGCAGTGCCGTCGCCGCCGCCAGGTTGGTGTTGAGCACCGCGGCGGCCGCGTCGGCGTTGGCCGTGTAAGGGTCGCCGCCGTTGAACCCGTTCCAGCCCAACCACAAGAGGCCGCCACCCGCGATGGCCATGAGCAGGTTGCTGGGGTTGTTCTCCTGCCTGTCTTTAAGCAGGCGCGGTCCGATCACCGCCGCCGCGACCACACCCGAAATTCCGGCCGCCACGTGGATGACATAACCGCCGCTGTAGTCGACTGCGCCCTGCTGCGCGAGCCAGCCCCCGCCCCAGATCATGAAGGCGCCGACCGGGTAGACCACGGTCATCCAGAGCGGCACGAAGAGCATCCAGGCTTTGAAGTTCATACGGCCAAGTAACGAACCGGCCAGGATGATGACGGTTATGGCCCCGAAGACGAACTGGAAATAGACCATCGCGGAGTTCGGAAAGCGGAGGGGCGGCAAACCCCCGCTGTTGGTCAGCAGCGGGATCGTGGCCTGGCTGATCTCAGATGATGCGAAGTTGACCGGCCACGGCATGCCGATGATGTCCAGGCCGAACAGGTGGGCTGAGTTGCCGAAGCCCATGTTGTAGCTCCACAGCGTCCAGACCAACAAGGTCATGGCGAACGCGTAAAGGACCATGATCGCCGAGTTGAGCGCCCACTTTCGCTTCATCAACCCCGCGTAGAGAATGGCCAGGCCAGGAACGCTCATCAGGCCGACGAGCGTGGCGGACGTCAGCTGCCATGCGGTGTCGCCCGAGTTGAGCCAGTCTGGCGAAGGTACGAGTCCATCCAAGAACATAAGCGGCAGTCCCCCTTAACTAGTGGTTGTGCAATGCCGCCCACGACCGATGTGAGGTGGCACCCGGCGCATCGCCTGCAGCAATGCTCACAGAGGCCCGCGGCCGGGAACATGGTGTGGATGTCACGAAAGAGGCTGGCTTTTGTGTGTACCAACGCCACGGTCGGGCCCCAAAAGAGAAAGGCCGGGCGGAGCCCGGCCTCGGTTGCGTTTAAGCGGTCTTAGCTCGCCGGGTTGGAGGCGGCGACGCCGACGTTCTTGCTGATCCAGGCCTTGATCGGAGCCGCCCCACCGGGGTAGCCCACAAGGCGGTCCACCAGCTTGCCGTCGCGGAACAGGCCAAGGGTCGGAATGCCCATCACGCCATAGCGGATGGCGATCTCCTGGTTGTTGTCCACGTCAAGCTTGCCGATCGTGACCTTGCCGGCGTACTCGCCCGCCAGCTGCTCGACCACCGGGGTCATCATGCGGCACGGGCCGCACCAGTCGGCGTAAAAGTCGACCACCACCGGTTCGCTGGCCTGGAGCACGTCGGCCTCGAAAGTCGGGCCGTCGAACTGCTTCATGTTGCTCATGAATACAAGAAGATCGCGAGCACCTCGACTATTCCCGGCCGCCACAGCGCCGATAATCGGTCGGTGGCCACCCTACCGGCAGAGCAGCCGGCTTCCGCTCTCCGACACGCTCTGGGCGAGTTCGGCGCCAGGCTCTTCGAGGCGGCGCCCGGCCTCATCACCTGGATCTTGCTGCTGTCGCCGGCTTGGATCCCGATCATCTTCCAGTCTCCGGGCGCTCTGTTCGTAGCATCCGCCGTACTGGTCTTCGACTTCTACTGGCTCCTGCGCGCGATCACGGTGGTGACCGGCGTGTACAGCACCATGCTCAGGATGCGCCGCGACATGGCGATGGATTGGCTGGCGCTGTGCCGGGAGGACCGCAAGAAGGGGGTGATCGACCCCTTGCAGTACATCCACCTCAGCGTGATCCCGACCTACACCGAGCCCTACCACGTGCTCGAGCGGACGGTGCAGGCGATCGTGGATTCGAACTACCCGCCCGAGCTGATGATGGTCGCGATCATCACCCGCGAGACCGACAAGCCGGGCTGGGAGAACGTCGCTCGCCTGAAGGAGAAGTTCGGCGCCAGGCTCGGCGGTTTCTACCACATCAAGGACCCGCTTGAACCAGGGATCGTGATCGGCAAGTCGGCCGCGATGAACTGGGGCGGCCGCTGGATGGTTCGAGTCCTGACCGAGGAGGGCTACGACCTCCGCAACGTCCTGATCACGGACCTCGACTCGGACTACCGCGTTCACCCCCAGTACTTCGCCTGGATCAGCTGGCACCATGCGCGCGAGGCGATGCGCGACTACTTCATCTGGCAGCCGGTCCCGCTGTTTCACAACAACATCTGGCAGGTGCCCATGGCCGTACGCATCATGTCGGCCAGCACCTCGCAGTGGCAGATGTTCTTGCACTCGAGGCCACATCGCCTGGTCGCTTTCAGCAGCTACACGTGCAGCCTCGATTTCGTCCACAAGGTCGGCTACTGGGACAAGGACGTCATCCCGGAGGACTCGCGTTTCTACTGGAAGGCCTTTTTCACCTTCGGCAAGAAGTTCGCGGTCAAGTCGGTCTATCTGCCCCTGTACGGCGACTCGCCCAACTCGCGCGACTATGCGTCCACGCACATGAGCCAGTACAACCAGATCAAGCGGTGGGCGTGGGGCATCACAGATGTGCCTTACGTGCTGGCCAGGCTCTTCAAGCACCCCGAGATCCCGCTGTGGCTCCGGATCAGGCGCTTCATGAACCTCTTCCTGAACCACCTCAACTGGATCTTCCTGCCGCTCCTCCTTATGTTCGGCGCCTCGGTCCCAATCTGGGTCAGCGTCGACTTCTCGCTCACCGACCTCGGCCAGACGCTGTGGACCTACTCGGGCATCCTGCTCTCCACGACCCTGTCGACGGTGTTCTTCTTCCTGTACTTCGAGATCAGGATGCTTCCGCCCAAGCCCAAGGAATGGCCCCTGTGGAAGAAGGCTGCCGTGCACCTGCAATACTTCGCCTACCCGATGGTGGGTCTTGTTCTGAGTGTCCTCCCGGCCCTTGAGGCCCATACGAGACTCCTGCTCGGGCGTTACCTCGAGTATCGGATCACGGAGAAGGTCTGAACGGATTGGACGACGCGGGGGCACGAACGCTGACGCTGACCTTGAAAGGGTTGTTCGGGTCCATTCATGACAAGTTCCGCGAGCAGGTGAGCGGGTTGGACCGGGGTACGCTCAACTGGCGTCCACTGCCGCAGGCCAACTCGATCGCAGTGCTCATCGCCCACACCCTGGGCTCGGAGGGCGAGATGATCCGCGCCGTCAGGGCGTCGGCGACCGGTCGGGACCGTGACGCCGAGTTCCGGGTCGAGCTCGACGCGGCCGACTTGCTGGCGATGCTGGACCAGGCCGACCGCGACCTCCAGGAGCACCTCCTCGCGGTCACGCCCGCCGACCTCACCGAGATGCGGCCGCGAGTAGACCGCCCTCCGCAGCCCGGGATCGCGTGGTTGCTGGGGAACTACGGCCACGCGCGCGAGCACCTGGGCCAGGCTGAGCTGACCAAGCAGCTCTACGACTCGAGGATGTAACGACCCGGCTCGGCAGGAGCCGGAACGGGACGGTTCCTTCTTTTAGCTAGGCCCCGCACACAGGGCTGTTGATGAACCAGGGGACGCAGAACTGGGGGCCGGCGAGGGCCCAGAGCGTCAGGCCCGCGATGATCCCGAGAAAGATCACCCAGCCGGTTCCCGTGATGACGTTGCGGCCCGGCACCGGCCACTTCGCCCAGCCCAGGCGCCTGGCCATTCGCGGGCCGGCGATCGCGTCGATGAACGGCCACAGGAGCAGCCCGATCACCACGACCGGCGGGATGACCAGGGACATGATCAGCTCAGGTCCAAGCTTGAGAAATTGAAAGAGGAAGAGGAAGTACCAGTCAGGCCGGGGGATGGTGACGGCGCGCGGGTCGGCCACCTGCTCGAGCTGGAGGTTCTTCTGGACGAAGGCAGCCAGCAGCCCGACCGTGACGAGCATGAGGACTGCGATGATCGGGTAGGGCCAGAAGTGGTCCGGAAAGAACGGATGCGTGTCGTCGTCCGGCATGTCGTCCGCGAGGTGGTGGCCGGCGTTACCCATGAGAATGGGGAAGAGGGCAAGGCCGACCAGCACGGGGTAGAGGATGTTGTCGGGTCCGATCGGGAGGCGCTTCCACTCAGGTTCCAGCGTGTGCCCGGCGTGGCTGTCGACCTCGACGATCGGGATCTCCTGGGCGGCGACCGCCGCCCCCGGCCCCTCTTTCCCGATGTCCCGCGTGCTCACATCGGCTCCGAGATGCCATGCGCCCGGATGAACCGGAAGTGCACATACATCAACAGCACGATCACCGCGGGCAGCAGGAACACGTGGATGGTGAAGAACCTCTGGAGGGTGGCGGGCCCAACGACGGGGCCGCCCTGCAGGACCTCACGGATGAATGTCCCGAGCTGAGCCGGCGGAGCGGAGCCCGCGATCTTGATCGTGACCTCCGTGGCGAAATACGCCTTGGTGTCCCAGGGCAGCAGGTAGCCGGTCAGCGACAGGCCGAGGATGCAGAGCAGCATTATCACCCCGACCATCCAGTTGAGCTCTCGCGGCGCGCGGTAGGAGCCCGTCCAGTAGACCCGCGCCATGTGGATCAACACCATGATGATCAGGATGTTCGCGCCCCAGAAATGGACCCCACGGACCAGCCATCCGAGGTACTGCGTGTTTTGAATGAACAGGACGCTGTTGTAGGCGGGCGAGGCACCAGGGACGCCTGCATCGGGCACGTAATAGAAGGACAGGAAGACGCCGGTCAGCAGCTGGAACACGATGAGGATGAAGACCATCCCGCCGAAGCAGTAGTAGAAGGCGTTGGCGAAGTTCGGCACGCGCTGGTAGAGGGCTTCGTCGACCGCTTTCGTGAACGGGTATCGCTCGTCGAGCCATTCGACCACCGCCACCTGGATGTCGCGAGGGTGGGGGATGGCCACTTTAGAAGCCCAGCACGATGCCGTCGACCTGGATCGTGCTGGGGTCGTTCCCCTGCTTCCAGGTGAGGTGGGAGAGGGGGGCCGGCGCCGGGCCGCGCAGCACGGTGCCGTCGAGGTGAAAGCGCGAGCCGTGGCAGGGGCAGTCGAAGCTCTGGGCCGGCTTGTTGAGCGCTACGGAGCAGCCCAGGTGCGAGCAGTTGATCGCGAACACGTCGACCTTGCTGTTGTGCTTGACCACGAACCCGCCGAACGCGAGGTCGCCGGCGGCATTGTCGCCGCCGCCGTCGGCCATGATGAACGCGGAGTTCGGGTTGGTGGGGGCGTTGAACTTGACCGCGTCCCCGTCCTGGATCTGGTCGAGGGGTGTGTCCAGGGTGATGGTCAGAGGCCCTTTCTTCTGCCCCTTCGCGGGCGCGGGCCACAGGAATACGAGCAGCGGCGGCAGCGCAGTGAGTACGGTCGCCGTCAAAAGACCGGCTATCCACCAACCGAGAAATCTCCGGCGGGTGACTCTTCTCGGGGCTGCGACCTCTGCCATCCGGCTCAAATCTTAAAGATTCCGGTGCCGTCAGCGATAGGCCGGCAGGCCGACCGCTCGCCTGACCTCGGCCATCGTATGGCGTGCCACGTCTCGCGCCTTTTCACTGCCGCGCTCAAGGACTCCCGCCACCTGCTCCGGGCTGAGCTCGGCGCGCACCTCGCGGAACGGCCTGAACGTGTCGATGATCCGGTCCGCCAGCAGCTTCTTTTTGTCGTGGCACCCGATCTCGGCCTTGCGGCACATGTCCCAGTAATGCTGCCAGTCGTCGAAAAAGTACTTGTAGGTGGCGCACACGTTGCAGGTGCGCGGGTGCCCTGGCTGGGTCTTGTAGGTGCGCTTGACGTCGGTGACCATGCTCAGGACCTGCTTGCGGATCACGTCCGGTTCGTCGGTCACCCCGACGATGTTGCCCACCGTCTTCGACATCCGCTGCTTGCCGTCGGTGCCCTTGATCAGCGGGGTCTCCGTCAGCAGCGCGCGAGGCTCAGGGAAGACCTGGGCATAGGTGCGGTTGAACCTGCGCGCGACCTCGCGGACAAGCTCGACGTGGGCGAGCTGGTCCTTGCCGACCGGCACGCCCACGCCCTTGACCAGGAGGATGTCCGCACCCTGCAGCACAGGGTAGGAAAGCAGCCCGAGGTTGACGTTGTCAGGATGGAGCTTCGCCTTCTCTTTGAAGGCAGGCGTGCGCATTACCCAGCTCAGCGGCGTGACCATCGAGAGCAGCAGCGTCAGCTCGGCGACCTCGGGCACATGTGACTGCAGGTAGACGACGCTGCGCTCGGGATCGATGCCGACGGCGAGCAGGTCGGCGGTCAGCTCGAACACCTTCTCCTCGGCCTTGCGGCCGTCGGGCTCGGTGGTGAGGGCGTGGTAGTCGGCCACGAAGTAGAAGCACTCGTACTGGTCCTGGAGCTCGACCCAGTTCTTGGCCGCGCCCAGGTAGTTGCCCAGGTGGAAGCGCCCGGTGGGACGCATGCCGCTCAGGATCCGCATGCGCTGTCCCATCGGGCGAGCAGTCTAACGACGCCGGCGAGATAGCATTGGATCCAGTTGCCAGACCACGATCCAGCTCCTGACCTCCCGGCCGCCAGCGCCGGGCTCGGGTCTCGCGCGCTCCGTAACACCGTCCTTGTCCTCGCGGCGAAGGTAGTCGCCCGCCTGATCGCCCTCGTCACGGTCCTCGCCATGTTGCGGTGGCTTCACCCTGCCCCATATGGGTCGTTCGCGACGCTCGTCAACTACACATCGATCGTCAGCGTGGTGCTCGATCTCGGATTCAACGTGCTGTTCGTCCGCGAAGGGGCGAGGCACCACCACGAGATCCAGCGCTACCTGCGAAACGTGATGTCGCTGCGGCTCTTGATGTCGCTCGTGAGCCTCGCGCTGCTGGCGGCCGTTTTGGGCCTTGCCGGACTGGGCAGCTTGCTGGTTCCCGGGTTCCTCCTCATGGTCTTCACCTCGTACTCGACCCTGCTTCGCAACGGGTTGTATGCCGTGCAGCAGCTGGGATTCGAGGCGGTCGCGGTGGTCCTGGAGAGCGTGGTGCTGCTGGGCCTGGTGCTCTACGGCATCAAGACCGGACGAGGCTTGACGTATTTCGTATGGGCGTACGCGGCCCAGTACGCATTCAGCTGCGTGTATTTCGCCCTGGTCCTGGCCTTCAAACGAATCGCGGTCATCGGTTGGCGCTTCGAGCTCCCGTTGCTACGCGAGTGGTTCTGGAAGGGCCTTCCGTTCGCTTTCACGTTCGTACTCACGATCCTTTATTTCCGGATCGACCAGCCGATGGTTTACGCCATCCGATCGCACGCCGAGGCCGGTTGGTACGGAGCTGCGTACAAGCCGTTCGAAGCACTTCTCTTCATCCCCATGACCTTCCTGTCCATCGTGTTTCCGGTGCTTTCGATCTACTTTCGGGAACGGCCCAAAGAGCTGCTGGACGCGCTCAACCGCTTCTTCAAGGCGCTTGTGCTCATCGGCTGGCCGATGAGCGTCGGCATCTTCGTCCTGGCCGGTCCGCTGACGAGCCTCTTGCTCGGGTCCGCTTACGCCAAATCCGAGCCTGCGATCGCGATCCTCGCCTTGAGCCTTGGTTTCGCGTTCGCCAACAACGCCTTCATCGGCGCCCTGAGCGCGACCGATCACCAGTCGTCGTTCACGTGGGCCGCAGGTTGGAGCCTGGTTGCCAACGTGGGCCTCAACATCGCGCTGATCCCGGCCTTCGGCTACATCGGCGCGAGCTGGGCGACAGTGATGACCGAGATCGTGCTGGGCACCGTGGGCTGGACCCTCACCGCCCGTCACATCGGCCGCATCCCTGTCATTTCGCTGAGCTGGCGGGTCGTGCTCGCAGGGCTCATCATGGGCATGGCGGTCTTCCCGTTCCGCAACCTGGGAGGGGTCAAGATCGCGATCCCGATCGCGGTGGGCGTCGCGGTGTACGCGGTGGCGGTGCTGGTGCTCCGGGCGCTGACCCGCGACGAGATCAACTGGGCCAGGCGAGCCATGGCGATCGCCCGATGAGCTCTAGGCCGCTCTTTCTCAAGCCGCGCGGCGCGAGCGAGCTCGTGGCCTGGGAGGAGATCGCTGTCGACGCGCCGGACGTCAAACCTCAGACGATGCTCGAGGATTCGCAGTTCGTGGCGCTCGATGTCGAGACCACCGGCAACGCGCCATTCCTCGTCCTCGAGATGGGAGCCGAGCGGTTCCGGCTGGACGGGCCGCTTTCCTTCTTCGACACGCTCGTCGACTGCCGGGCCCCCATCAACCCGTATGCCCGCAAGCGCCACCACATCGATCGCTCCATGCTCATCGGCGCGCCGGAGTTCAAGGACGCGCGGCGCGCCTTTCTGAGGTTCGCCCATGGCGCGGTGCTGGTCGAGCACAGCCATGACGCATTCGACACCTGGCTGGTGGGCCGCGGTCTCGAGAGCCCGCTCGAGCACCCGATCATCGACACCTCCGCGCTGGCGCGCCTCGTCCTCGACCTGCCCAAGGGCCAGACCCCCGGGCTGGCGCGCCTGGTCGAGGAGCTGGCCCTCGACATCACCCCTGCACACGCGGCCCTCGACGATGCGCGCGCAACCGCGATGGTCTTTCGCGCGCTCATCAAAAAGGCGCAGGAGAGCCTGGGTTGGAGGAACGTCGGCGACGTGCTGGCTGCGCTGCCGCGCCCCATCGTGGACAGGACGGCCCCTAGTCGAAAAGCGTCAGCTGCAGGTCGGGCGCGGGATGCTCGAGCCCAGACAGGCCCACCCCGATCAGGCGCACCGCCCTCGAGTCCACGTGCGACTTCTCCAGCGCCGAACGCGCGGCGCGGAAGATCGTCTCGACGTCGTCGGTCGGGCTCGTCCGGCTCACCTGGCGGCTCACCAGCCT
Source organism: Candidatus Baltobacterales bacterium (assembly GCA_035533335.1). Lineage (GTDB taxonomy): Bacteria > Chloroflexota > Dormibacteria > Dormibacterales > Dormibacteraceae > DATKSS01. Next base: position 25,509 of record DATLUC010000117.1, on the reverse strand, counting down.
GAAGTCGGGCAGCTTCAGCTTCACGTAGATCGTCCGCGCGCGCACCCCCTCGGACTTCAGGCGCTCGGTCACGCGGTCGGTCAGGTCTCGGAGCGCCACCTCGAGCTGCTCGCGGTCGCTGACGTCGTGCTCGAACGTCGTCTCGGCCGATATCGTCTTGGCGGGTTTGCTTCCGTCGACCGGCGTGCGATCCCGGCCCTGCGCGAACCGCTGCAGCACCGCGACCCCGACCCCCAGCGCCTGCACCAGGCGTTGCGTCTCATAAGCGGCCAGCTCACCGACGGTCCGCACCCCCATGGCGTTCAGGCGCTCCTCTGTCTTCGGCCCCAGGCCGGGGATGACCCCGATCGGGAGCGGCGCCAGAAAATCGGCCTCGGTGTCGGGCGGGACCAGCACCAGCCCGTCGGGCTTGCGCGTGCCGCTCGCGACCTTCGCGACGAGCTTGGACGTCGCGGCGCCGACCGACGCGGTGAGACCGACCTCGGTGTGGACCTGGAACTTGATCCGTCGGGCCACCTCCTCCGCCGTGGTGGTGCCGTGGCGGGTGCGCGCCGTGACGTCTAGATAGGCCTCGTCGAGGGCGACGCCTTCGACCAGCTCAGGCGAGGTGAAGCGCCGGAAGATCTGGTGTACGAGACGGCTCGCCTCCCGATATCTCGCCCCGTCGGGAGCGACGACTGTCAGTTGCGGGCACAGGAGCATCGCTTCGTGCAAAGGCATCGCAGACCGCACGCCGTAGGCGCGCGCCTCGTATGACGCGCCCATCACGACCGCCCGCTTCGATCGGCCTGCCACGGCCACGGGGATGCCGCGCAGCTTCGGGTCGTCGCGCTGGTGGACCGAGGTGTAGAAGGCGTCGAGGTCCACGTGCATGATCGTGCGGGGCCAGTTTTCGGGTCTCGGCATCGGAATTCGCCGAGAGTGTGCCACAAGAGCTTGTGGCCGGCCTCCTGGTTAGGGGCTGGGGGTTGAACCCAAGGCCGCCGCCACGTTCGAGAACACATTGGCGATCTGGTCGCCCAGCGTCAGCACGATCACGGCCGTGGTGATCGCGACCAGGACCAGGACGCCAACGAACATGGCGACCGTCAGGCCGATGGCAACCCCGACTCCCGAGCCCTTGTGCGCGGGGCCCGGCGCCGCCGCCTCCCAGGCCAATCCGTTCCAGCGCCACAACCTGTCGGGGGAGACCGCCGGCTTCCATTCCGTTCCGTCCCACCACCACAGGCCGTCCGCCGAGAACCGGGTTTGAGGCGTCACCGGGGCCTGGGCAGCCCGGTTCACGTCCGTCACCTCTCCAACCTAACCTTCGAGCAGCACCATCTAGAATCCCGGCGATGAAGGGAGTGATCCTCGCGGGAGGCACCGGGAGCCGGCTGCACCCGCTGACCCGCATCACCAACAAGCACCTCCTGCCGCTGTACGACCGGCCCATGATCAGCTATGCGATCGAGGCGCTGGTTCGCGCCGGAGTATCGGAGATGATGCTCGTCACCGGCGGCATGCATGCGGGCGAGTTCCTCCGGCTGCTCGGCAACGGTCACGAGTTCGGCATCGACCGGCTCTTCTACGCCTACCAGGAGAAACCGGGTGGCATCGCCGAAGCGCTCGGCCTGGCGGAGAAGTTCGTCTCCGGGGACCGCAGTGTCGTCCTCCTGGGCGACAACATCTTCGAGCGCTCGATACGCCACTGCGTCGATGCTTTCCGCAGCCAGGCCAAAGGGGCTCGAGTGGTGCTGTCCAAGGAGGAGGACCCCGAGCACCTGCGCAACCTGGGCGTGGCCCGGTTCGACGGCCAGAAACGGATCGCAGGGATCGTGGAGAAGCCCGCTCAGCCGCCCAGCGAGTATGCCGTGACCGGTGTGTATTTCTACGACGAGACCGTGTGGGAGGTGCTGCCGCACCTCGAGCCGTCCGGCCGCGGTGAGCTCGAGATCACCGACGTCAACAACTGGTACGTCGAGCGGGGGCTGATGGAGTACGACGTGGTCGACGGCTTCTGGGGAGACGCCGGCGAGTCTATGAATGCGTACTACGCCGTCCAGGATTTCGTGCGGGCGAACGGCGTCAACCGCGAGTCATGATGTGAGCGTGCCTGACATCGACGGCGTGGTGCTCAAGGAGCTCACGACCCACGAGGACGAGCGCGGCTTCTTCCGCGAGATCATCCGCGAGACCGACGACTTCTTCGGCCATTTCGGCCAGTGGAGCCACTCGCTCATGTACCCGGGCTCGGCCAAGGCGTGGCACATACACCAGCGCCAGACCGACTGGTGGTACGTGATCGGTGCCGTCAAGGTCGCCCTGTACGACACTCGCGAAGGCTCACCGACCAGGGGCAAGCTCTGCGAGTTCATGATGGGCGACCGGCACGCCGCCTGCCTGAAGATCCCTCCTGGTGTGGCCCACGGTTGCCGCGCCCTCGAGCTCAGCCACCTCCTTTACGTGACCTCCAACGTGTATGCGCCGGAGGACGAGGGCCGGATCCCCCACGACGATCCCGCCATCGGGTACGACTGGACGGCCGGGCCCCCGATCAAGTGAGGGTAAGGATTCTCAAGCGGCTCCTGGTCGCCGGAGCCGCAGGGTTCATCGGGTCGAACTTCGTCCGGTTGCTGCGCGCCTCGCGTCCCGACGTGGAGATCACGGTCCTCGACAAGCTGACCTACGCAGGCAACCTGGCCAACCTGGTCGATTTCGAGGGACAGCCGGGCTACCGGTTCGTGCACGGCGACATCTGCGACGCCGACCTGGTCGACGAGCTGGCCGCGAAGGTGGATGCCATCGTCAACTTCGCCGCCGAGACGCACGTCGACCGCTCGTTGATGGACCCCTACGCCTTCATCGAGACGGACGTGAGGGGAACGGCGGTCCTCTGCGAAGCGGCCCGCAAGCATGGTCACCAGGTGTTCCTTCTGGTCAGCACCGACGAGGTATACGGCGATGTGTCCGAGGGACGTTCGCGCGAAAGCGATGCGTTCCGGCCGCGCAGCCCCTACTCGGCCAGCAAGGCCGGCGGAGAGCACATCGCGCGCGCTTACGCCGAGAGCTTCGGTTTGCCCCTGCTCGTGACCCGCGGGTCGAATAACTACGGCCCTTACCAGTACCCCGAAAAGCTGATCCCCGTCCTGATCACGAATGCGATCGACGACATGCGCATGCCGCTCTACAACGACGGGTCGGCGGTGCGTGACTACATCTTCGTCGAAGATCACTGCCGGGCGATCGACCTTGTCCTGCACCAGGCCGTACCGGGCGAGGTCTACAACGTGGGAACGGGCGCCGAGACCTCCGGTCTGCGCGTGGCCGAGGCGGTGCTCGAATTCACGAGCAAGCCCCGCAGCCTGATCGAGTTCGTCGCCGACCGTCCCGGACACGACTACCGGTACGCGCTCGACGTCAGCCGCATCACCGCGCTTGGATGGGAGCCCAGGGTGTCATTGGCGGAGGGCCTGGAGCGTACGGTGCGCTGGTACCAGCAACATCCGGAGTGGTGGCGGCCGTTGAAGTCCGGCGAATACTGGGAGTACTACAGGCGGAACTACCGCCCCCTGAATAGCACGGGTAGGCAGGCCCTACCGCGACTGAGTCGCGGGGACCCCAGAGGAACCCCCACCGCGTAACACCTTGTCCGGAGGCGCCTGGAAGAGGACACAAGGGCCAGCCGGAGTGAATCCGGCCTAGTGCTCCGCCGAAGACTTCCTGAACCGGCCCGCCATCCCCTTCCAGTACCAGTGCAGGTACCGCGGCAGCCACTGCCACAGCTTGAAGCGGCTCTGGCCGGCGGTCCGATCGCGCCACGTCGTCGGCACCTCGGCGATGCGCATTCTCAGGATGTAGGCCTTCACGGTGAGCTCGAGCCCGAGCTCGAAACCGCCCACCGACTCGATGCTCACCTGGTTGAGGAGGCGCTTGGAGTAGAGGCGGAAGTTGCTGGTCGCATCGTGCACGGGCAAGCCACCCAGCCAATGCAGTGACAGCCCGGCCACGCGTGACATCGTCCGCTTGAGGAACGGGCCGCCGAGCTGGTGACCGCCGCGCATGTAGCGGGACCCGGCGACTACGTCCGCGCCGCCGTGGGCGAGCTCGAACATCGGATCGATGTCGGCGGGGTCGTCTGAGCCGTCGCCCATCGTGATCAGGACATAAGGCGCGCGCGCTGCGCGCAGCCCGGACTTCATGGCGTTGAGGACGCCGCGGCCCAGGGTGTTCTTGTGGAGGCGGAGCTCGGGCAGCTCGGCCTGCAGCGCCTTGACCACGGGCACGGTCGTGTCCCCGTCGAAGTCGTGCACGACCAGGACCTCGAGTGGCCGCGTGCGGGTGTGCTCCACGACCCCGCGCAGGGTCGGAACCACGTTCTCGCCCTCGTTGTAAACGGGTATCACGATACTCAGCGCCGGCGTGTCGCCGATGGCGTCGATCTTCAGATTCGTGCGGCCTTGATCTCGTCGCGGATCCAGGGGATCACCTCATCGAGCATCTCGTCCAGCGAGGTCGTGGCCTCGAATCCGAGCACCTTCTTCGCCTTCCGGACATCGGGCACCCGCATCTGCACGTCGTGCTCATAGGGAGGGTCGGACACCAGTCGTAGCTGGCGGTCGGGGCCGTGGACCTTGCGCCAGATCACCTCGGCCAGCTCTCGCACGGTGGTCGACTGCGCCGTCGACAGGTTGAAGTCTTCGTTCAGCGCCGCCTCAGATTCCATCGCCAGCCTGATGCCGTGCGCCAGGTCGCCGCCGTAGGTGTAGTGGCGGACCTGGGTTCCGTCGCCGAGGATGTGAAGCGGATCCTGGCCCTTGATCACCTTCTGCGCCAGGTCCGGGACGACGTGGCTCATCGCGAGCTTGACGTTTCCGCTCATCACGTCGTGGTCGCGCAGCGCGCGCCGCTCGCCGATCCCCACGCAGTTGAACGGCCGCACGATGGTGAAGGGGAGGCCGTACTGCTCGTGGGCGCCGCGGGCGTAGAACTCGGTGGCGAGCTTTTGAAAACCGTAAGTCGAGCGAGGCGGGGCGCTGGTCAGCTGTGCGCCCTCTGGCGTCGGAAAGACCTCGGCCGACTCGAACACCATGCTGCTGGACAGAACGGTGATCTTGCGCAGGCGGCCGAGGCGAAATGCGCTCAGGGCTGCGTCGAAGGTGGCGGCGCAGATGCGCTCGTTCTCCGCGAGCAGGTCGTATGCGAACTCGTGGAAATAGGAGATCCCGCCGATCATGGCGGCGCCCGCGACGACATGGTCGCAGTCCACGGCCAGCTCTGTGAGGAGCTCGGCGTCCTTCGCGTCGCCCTGGACCAGCCGGTAGCGCGGGTCTTCGTCGAAGCTGCGCTTGACGGGGCCGTACTTGCTGTAGTTGTCCACCCCCACGACCTCGTGTCCGGCGTGCAAAAGCTCGGCGACCAGGTAGCCGCAGATGAAGCCGGCCGCGCCGGTGACCAGGACCTTCATGAGTTGCCGCGGACCTTTCGCAGCGGGGCTATGAGACGGAACGTCGCGCTCCCACTCACAAACGTATGGGTCCGGTGACGCCCCAGATGTCGACCACCTCGCGGCCGTCGAGCGGCAGCTTGCGATAGGCGCGATGCGGGGCGGCGACGATCAGCACGTCCGAATCGCGGACGACCTTGTCGAGCGGTTCGAAGCTGGGATCGTGGATGTAAGGATCGGTGCAGATCACGTTGGCACCCTTGAACGCAGCTAGCTTGCGCAGCTTGTAGCTGAGTGAGGCGCGCGGGTCGTCGGACTCGCCCTTGAAGGCCATGCCGAGGATACCCACCGTGCGGCCGAACAGCGGCCTTCGAGCGTTCAGCGTGTCGACGATATAGCCGGGAAGCCCTTCGTTGACCTGCATCGCCGCCTGGCCCATCGGGAAGTGGTCCGGCGTGAATGCGGACAGCTGCATCGTGTCTTTCAACAGGCACGGACCGGCGGCAAAGCCTGGGCCGGGCAGGTCGGCCGCTCTCGGGTACTCGTATCGGATGGCCTCCAGCATCCGGTTGTAGTCGACTCCCGATCGGTTGGCGATCTGGAAGAACTGATTGGCGATGGCGAACTTCATGTAGCGCCAGGTGTTGGTCAGCAGCTTGGCGAGCTCGGCCTCCAGCGGTGTGGTCCTCACCACTGCGACCCCGAGGCGTTCGAAGATCCGGCTCGCCTTCTCGAATGCCGAGTCGGTGTTGACGCCGACCAGCTGAGGCAGGGTGCGGAGCTCCTCCAGCGCGTGTCCCTCGGCGATCCGCTCGGGGCAGAAGGCGACCTCGGCGTCGGTCCCGGCCGCCACTAGGCGTCGTTCGACGGTTTCGGTGGTGCCTGGAAAGACCGTCGACCGCAGCACCACGAGGGACCCGCGGCGAAAGTGCGGGATCAGCTCGTCCAGGACCCTGTCGAAAATGCGCACCGACGGGTTCATGAACTCGTCGATGGGGGTGCCGATGACCAATATGACCGTGTCGGTGCGCTCGATCAGCGCGGGGTCGGCCGAGAGCTCGAGTCTCCCGGTCGGCAGCAGCTTTCCCAGCATCGCCTCCGCCCCGGTCTCGACGAATGGGACCTTGCCCCCCTTGACCATCGCGATCTTCGACTTGTCGGTGTCGTTGATTCCGACCGTGTACCCGCAGTCCGCGAGCGCCAGGGCGAGCGGCAGCCCGACGTGGCCGCAGCCGCCGACTATGACCACGTCGAGGGGGGTGTCCATGGCGGCCAAATTATGATGGCTGGAGCTTGGCTTTCCGGACCCGTCAGGGCGCAGAAGGGCCGTCGGTGCTGCTGGACATGCGGCCGCTGCAGGGTCCGAGCGGCAGTCGTGGCGTGGGTTCGTACGCCCGCGGGCTGCTCGGCGGGCTGATCGAAACCGGCTTTGACGCCAACCTGACCCTGCTGCTGGATGCTGCGCTCGACGAGCCCAAACTTCCTGCCGGTGGGTACAGGCTGGCCGGTTGCCGGCGTCGATATCACGGCCAGCTCGCGGCCTATGAAGAGGCCGTCGCGCTGGGCGCCGACCTGCGCCGGATCCGGCCGGATGTCTATCACGCGATCGACTTCCGCCTGCCCGGACGCTCGCCATGTCCCCTGGTGGTGACCCTCCACGACCTGATCCCCTGGTCCTGGGGCGGCTCGCGGATGAGGGGAGAGCGTCTGCGCTATTGGATCGGCAAGCGCCTGCTGCCGCGCGCGGACCTGGTCCTGGCGGTCTCGGAGAGCACGGCTCGAGACGCCGTCCGGTTCGGGAGGGTCGATTCCGGGCGCGTGCGCGTGGTGCTCGAGGCGGCCGGTCCCGACTATGCGCCGAGACCGGGCGCCGGACAGACCGTCAGGGCGCGCTGGGGGCTTGAGCCCGGCTACCTGCTGTTCGTGGGCGCCCTGGATGCCCGCAAGGACCCGGCGGCTCTGCTTACCGCATTAGAGGCGGCCCGGGTCAAGCGCCCGGGCCTCGAGCTGGTGATCGCGGGAGACCCGGGGCCGCAGGCCCCGAGGAGCATGCCCGGCGCACGTTTGATGGGGCGGATCAGCGAGTCCGAGCTCGCCGACCTTTACACGGCCGCGGGCTGTTTCGTCTTTCCCAGCCGCTACGAGGGATTCGGGCTGCCCTGCCTGGAGGCGATGGCTTGCGGCTGCCCGGTTGCGGCGTATCGCAACTCGAGCGTGCAGGAGGTGGTGGACGGCGCCGGTCTGCTGGTGGCGGATGGAGACGCCCGCGCTCTCGGTCGGGCGGCCGCGGACATGGCGGCCGAGCCGGACCGCTGGCGTCGCGCGGGACTCGTACGCGCGAGGTCGTTCAGCTGGCGCGCGGCGGCGACCCAGACGATCGCCGGATACGAGTCGGTCTGGCGGACTGAGATAATCGCCTCGCCGTGAGCAAAGTTGCTGTCATCGGCGCCGGTTACGTGGGCCTGACGACTGCGGCGTGCCTGGCCGACCTCGGGAACGCCGTCACCGTAGTCGACATCAACCGCGAGAAGATCGCTCAGCTCAAGAGCCATCGAGTGCCCTTCTACGAGCCCGGGTTGAGCGAGCTGGTCGAGCGCAACGCCAAGGCCGGGCGCCTCAAGTTCACCACCGCCTACGACGATGCGGTGCCCGGAGCCGAGTACGCGATCATCGCCGTCAGCACGCCCGAGGGGGAAGGCGGTGAGGCCGATCTCTCTTACGTCGAGGCGGCGGCGAACTCCATCGCCGATTCGATGGACGGCCCGCTTGTCGTGGTCAACAAGTCGACCGTGCCGCCGCTGACTGGCGACATGGTGGCGAACGTTTTGAAGAAGCGAAATGCGACACATGCCGCGGCCGTCGTGTCCAACCCGGAGTTCCTCCGCGAGGGCTCGGCGATCCAGGACTTCATGCACCCCGACCGAGTCGTGGTGGGCAGCCATGACCGCAGCGCGGCCGAGAAGGTCGCAGCTCTGTACGAGCCCCTCGAGGCGCCGATTCTGATCACGCCCAACATCTACACGGCCGAGATGGTCAAGTACGCGTCCAACGCCTTTCTCGCTGCGCGAATCTCGTTCATCAACGAGATCGCGCGAATCTGCGAGCGAGTCGATGCCGACGCGAAGCTGGTTGCCGAGGGGATGGGCCTCGACAAGCGGATCGGCCCCAGCTTCCTCGAAGCGGGAATCGGGTATGGCGGCTCGTGCTTCCCCAAGGACGTTGCCGCCCTGGCCGCCCTTGCGGAGCGTTTCGACTACCATCCCGAGCTCCTCCATGCGGTGATGGACATCAACCGCGACCAGCGCATGCTCGTCATCGACAAGCTTCGCGAATGTCTCGATGAGCTGCCCGGCAAGGTCGTGGGGCTGCTCGGCCTCGCCTTCAAGCCGAATACCGACGACCTGCGCGAGGCCCCCAGCCTCGACATCGCGAAGGTGCTGCTCGCGGCAGGCGCCCACGTCCGGGCCTACGATCCGGCCGCGATGGAAAGGATGAGGGCCTTGCTGCCCGGCCTCGAGTACATGAAGGACGCCTATCACGTGGCAGCCGGCGCCGACGCCCTGGTCGTAGTCACCGAGTGGAACGAATTCCGGCACCTCGATCTGGCCCGCCTCAAAGCCTCGATGCGCAAGCCTGTCGTCATCGACGGCCGCAACATCTACGATCCGCCGGTCATGCGCGGCCTGGGTTTCACCTATCGAGGTATCGGCCGCGAGTAACGCCAGCAAGCCGAGGGCGGTCATCTCCGGTGGCGCCGGGTTCATCGGCTCGCACCTGTGCGAGGCGCTTCTGGAACGCGGCATGGCGGTGCTCGCGCTCGACAACTTCATCACGGGTTCGCGCGACAACCTGCGGTCGTTCGAAAGCCACCCCGACTTCGAGTTCCGGCAGATGGACGTCAACCACGGCATCTTCATCGGCGGTGATGTGCGGTACGTGCTGCATTTCGCGTCGCCCGCATCGCCCCCTCAATACGACGCCAATCCCATCCACACGTTGAAGGTCGGCACGTTGGGGACGATGAACATGCTCGGCCTCGCCCGCGCGAAGAATGCGACCTTTCTGCTCGCGTCGACCTCGGAGGTTTACGGAGATCCTTTGGTTCACCCGCAGCGTGAGGACTACTGGGGCAACGTCAACCCGATCGGTCCCCGAGGGTGCTACGACGAAGCCAAGCGGTGCGCGGAGGCTTTCGCGATGGCGTACCGCCGCAGCCATAACGTGGATACGCGCATCGTCCGCATCTTCAACACACACGGACCGCGTATGCAGGTCTCTGACGGGCGCGCCGTACCAAATTTCATGGCCCAGGCGATCCGGGGTGAGCCCCTCACGGTCTACGGGGAAGGGTCGCAGACGCGCAGCCTGTGCTACGTGAGCGACCTGGTCCGGGGCGTACTCGCGAACCTCGAGCTCGGCGACGAGATGCCGGTCAATCTCGGCAACCCGCACGAGGTCACCGTGCTCCAGCTGGCGGAGACGATCATCAAGCTTGCCGGCTCGCGGAGCAAGATCGAGCACCGCGAGCTGCCGATCGACGACCCCAAGCAGCGCCAGCCAGACATCACCAGGGCGCGCACCAAGCTGGGCTGGCAGCCCCAGGTCGGACTCGAGGACGGGCTGGGCCGCACCCTCGAATACTTCCGGTCCATATTGTGACCGGCCGATGACCACGCCAGATGAGCTGAAGAAGTTCGTCCGCGACGTGCCGGGCTACCCGCAGCCGGGGATCATATTTCGAGACATCACCCCCCTTCTGGGCGACAAGGAGATCTTTGGCGAAGTCGTCGACCTCATGTCGCGAGCGTGGTCGGACCGTAAGCCCGACCTCGTGGCCGCGATCGAAGCCCGTGGGTTCATCCCGGGAGCGGCGGTGGCGGTCAGGCTTGGAGCCGGCTTCGTGCCGATACGCAAGCTCGGGAAGCTCCCCTGGATGACGATCGAGGAGGCCTACCAGCTGGAGTACGGGAGCGACCAGCTGCAGATGCACTCCGACGCCGTCGAGCCGGGCCAGAAGGTCCTGATCGTGGATGATGTACTGGCGACCGGCGGCACCGCCGCCGCCGCCATCAGACTCGTCCGCAAGCTCGGGGGCGACGTGATCGGCGTCCAGGTGCTGATCGAGCTCGAGGCCCTTGGGGGTCGAAAGCGCCTGAGCGGAGTCGAGGTTGTCAGCGAGATCGTCTATTAGGAGAGCGATTTGAAAGTCAGTTCACAGGGAAGCGACGTAAAGGACGCCAAGCTGGCCTCGCAGGGCCAGGACTTGATCGATTGGGCCGCGCGCGAGATGCCGGTTCTGACCTTGATCAAGGCCCGGTTTCTGAAGGAGCAGCCGCTGAAGGGCCTGCGCCTGGCCGCGTGCCTGCACGTCACGAGCGAGACCGCCAACCTGATGCTCACGCTCAAGGCGGGAGGCGCCGACATCGCGCTGTGCGCGTCCAATCCGCTTTCGACCAACGACGCGGTGGCTGCGGCCCTGGCGTCGCAGCACGCCATCAAGACATTCGCCATCCGCGGCGAGGACAACGACACCTACTACGAGCACATCCAGGCGGCGCTCGACCATCACCCGTCCCTGACCATGGACGACGGCGCAGACCTCGTGTCCGTGCTGCACAAGTCCCGCCAGGCGCAACTGGCCGAGGTGATCGGGGGCACCGAGGAAACCACCACCGGCGTGATCAGGCTTCGCGCCATGGCCGATCACGGAGTGCTGCGTTACCCGATCGTCGCGGTCAACGAGGCTGACACCAAGCACATGTTCGACAACCGGTATGGCACCGGCCAGTCGACGATCGATGGGATCATCCGCTCGACCAACGTCCTGCTCGCGGGCAAGACCTTCGTGATTGCCGGCTACGGCTGGGTCGGGCGCGGCCTGGCCTCCCGGGCCAAAGGTCACGGCGCCGATGTCGTGATCACGGAGGTCGACTCGGTGAAGGCGCTCGAGGCGGCGATGGACGGTTTCCGCGTGATGAAGATGGGCGATGCCGCCCGCCAGGGCGACATCTTCGTGACGGTCACGGGCGACGTCAACGTGCTCGACCGGCACCACTTCGAGGTGATGAAGGACGGTGCGATCCTGGCCAACTCCGGGCACTTCAACTCCGAGATCAACCTCAAAGCGCTGGACGAGCTTGCGACCGGGGTGAGGCAGGTGCGGCCGTCGGTCCAGGAGTACCGGCTGGCGGACGGCAGAAGGCTGCACGTCCTGGGCGAAGGGCGCCTGATCAACCTCGCGGGCGCCGAGGGGCATCCCGCGGCGGTGATGGACATGAGCTTTGCCAACCAGGCCCTTTGCGCGGAGTACGTGGCCAAGAATGCCAAAAGCCTGGAGATGAAGGTTTACGACGTCCCCGAGGAGATCGACGCGGAGGTCGCGAAGCTGAAGCTCCATGCCATGGGTATCCAGATCGACTCGCTGACGGAGGAGCAGGAGCGCTACCTCTCGTCGTGGGAAGAGGGAACCTAACCCGCCCGACATCCGCACTGACCGATGCCCTCCCGGCGCGGTGGGGAGGGGCGTAGCGCGATGTTCGAGGCTCGCCGCACCTGGGTGTTGGGCGGAGGCGGCGCGAGGGGCGCCGCGCAGGTCGGCGTCCTCCAGGCCCTTTTCGAGGCGGGCGTAGAAGCGCCGGTCGCGATCGTCGGGACCAGCGTCGGCGCGCTCAACGGAAGCGCCCTGGCCGCTTATCCATCGCTGGCCGGAGCCATGATGCTGCGCGAGGTCTGGCTGTCGCGTCAGGCCGCGGCCGTCTTCCAGACCCACCCGCTGGGCGTGATCCTTTCCGGCATTCGTCGAAACGTGCAGAGCGCGCTGCCGCAGGAGAACGTGCTGCGCCTCATCGAGCGGGCGCAGGCTTTGACGGGGATCACGACGTTCGAACAGCTGCGGATCCCGCTGGCCGTGGTCGCCACCGACCTCAACGCCGGCAAGCCCGCGGTGTTCCGGTCTGGCTTGCTCACGCCTGCGCTCCTCGCGTCGACCGCCATCCCTGGACTCTTCCCCGCGGTCCGCATCGAGGACCGCGAGCACCTTGACGGCGGGGTGGTCGACAACACGCCCCTCGATACCGCCATCGCAGATGGGGCCAGGAACCTCCTCGTGATCAGCCTCATGGCCGGCGGAGAGCTGGAGGCCGCGCCGACGAGCTTGCCCGAGCTGATCGCCCGCACGCTGCAGCTGTCTCTCCACCACCAGATGCTGAGTGACTACGAACGCCTGAGGGACCGTGCGCGGATCGTCGTCCTGTGCCCCGTCACCGCACCGACTGCGACGTGGGAGATGAAGCGCGACCACGTCGAAGCGGTAATCGACGCCTCACGCGTGGCGGCGGCGGCTCTGCTGCGGGAGCGCGGGTCGAAGGTCTTTCGGCACTCCGGGATCCACCTGCTCGCTCTACGGTAGGATTCGGCCGTCCCACGGGGGACCCGTATCAACCTGGCGCTTGGGGCTGCGCCCGATCGAGGGCGTGTCCTTGCCGGCGCGGGAGATTGGAAGGAGGACCCATGTCGTCATCAGTGTTCACGTCCGAGTCGGTTACCGAAGGACACCCGGACAAGCTCGCCGACCAGATCTCGGACGCCATCCTGGATTCGATCCTGGCCAAGGACCCGCTGGCCCGCGTCGCCTGTGAGGCGATCGTCACGACCGGACTGGTGATAGTGGTCGGCGAAATCACGACCGATTGCTACGTCGACATCCCGCGGATCATCCGGCAGACCGTTCGCGAGGTTGGCTATACGCGCGCCAAGTTCGGATTCGACGCCGAGACGTGCGGCGTCGTGACGAGCATCGACGAGCAATCGCCGGACATCGCCCAGGGAGTCGACGTCGGAGGCGCCGGCGACTCGGGAATGATGTTCGGCTTTGCCTGCGACGAAACGCCGGAGCTCATGCCGCTGCCGATCACGCTCGCCCACAGGCTGGCCAGGCGACTGGCCGAGGTACGACGCAACAAGACGCTCAGCTACCTGCGGCCCGACGGCAAGGTGCAGGTGACGGTGCGCTACGGCGATGGCGGCAAACCGGCCGGCGTCGACAACGTGGTCATCTCAACGCAGCACCACGACGAGATCGACATCGAGCAGCTCCGATCCGACATCAACGAGCACGTCATCGAAGCGGTGATCCCGACAGAGTTGCGCGACAGCGGGGTCCGTTCGTTCATCAATCCGACCGGTCGTTTTGTCGTCGGCGGCCCGGTGGCGGACGCAGGGCTCACGGGCCGCAAGATCATGGTCGACACGTACGGGGGCTACGCCCGCCACGGCGGCGGCTGCTTCTCAGGTAAGGACCCGACCAAGGTCGATCGCGCCGGAGCCTATGGGGCCCGTTACGTGGCCAAGAACATCGTGGCGGCAGAGCTCGCGGCCAGGTGCGAGGTGCAGGTCTCGTACGCGATCGGCGTGGTCAAGCCCGTGGCCGTTCGCATCGACACGTTCGGCACTGGCAAGGTACCGGAGGCCGCGATCTCCGCCGCCGTGACCAGGCTGTTCGACCTCAGTCCCCTCGGCATCATCAAAGAGCTGAACCTGCGGCGTCCTCTCTTTCGCCAAACCGCCGTGTACGGGCACTTCGGCCGCACCGACATCGACGCCCCCTGGGAGTCGACGACGCGCGCCCAAGAGCTGGCCGAAGAGCTCAAGTGACGCGAACGGTCGCGGTCATCCCGGCGGGCGGCGCGGGCACGCGCCTGTGGCCACGCTCGCGCCGGTCGACTCCCAAGCACGCCCTTCCCCTCGGCGGTGGCGGCCGTCCGTTGCTGCGCGACACGTATGACCGGGTGCGAGGCCTTGCCGATGAGGTGTTCGTCGTCACAGAGCTCGCCCAGCGGGGGATCATCCAGTCGGTGCTGCCCGAGATCGATTCTCAGCACATGATCATCGAGCCGGTGGCGAGAGGCACGACCAACGCATACGGCCTGGCCGCGCTGACGATCGCAGGGCTCGGCCCGGAAACCGTGATGATCGCCATGGCGTCCGACCACATCGTGCGCGGGCGCACCGCCGTCACGCGCGCGGTCCGAGTCGCCGTTCGCGCCGCCGCAACCACCAAGAGCCTGGTCGCGTTCGGGCTCAAGCCGACCTTTCCCTCGACCGGCCTTGGATACATTCACGCGCCGCGTCGCGGTCCGGCAGGCACGCGCCGCGTCGAGAGCTTCACCGAGAAGCCCGATCTGCGCACGGCCACAAGATTCTTGAAGGCCGGCGGCTACTACTGGAACCTCGCCTGGTTCGCTTGGCGTGTCGATGTGTTCCTGGAAGAGCTCTCGCGTCACGCGCCACGCCACCTGGCTGGCCTCAACAAGGTCGTCGAGGCGCGCCAGGCAGGTCGCGAGGAGGAGGCGACCGAGCTGTACAGGCGCCTTCCTAACGAGGTCGTCGACCGCAGCGTCATGGAGAAGACCGAGCGCCTGCTCCTGGTCCGGGCCGAGTTCGATTGGGCCGACATCGGCAACTGGGCCGAACTGGGCGATCGCGTCCGCGCCGACGCGCACGGCAACTCGGTGGAAGGCGAGTCCGTGCTCGTCGACACCACCGGAAGCCTTGTCTTTGGCGGCCGCAGGCTGGTGGCCGCGATCGGCCTCGAAGACATGATCATCGTCGACACCGAGGACGCGATCCTCGTCTGTCCCCGCTCTCGCGCTCAGGACGTGCGCAAGGTCGTCGACGCCCTCAAGCGGGCCCGCAAGACCCGCTACCTTTAAAAGCCAGTTGACGCAGCAGATCAAGTTCGGGACGGATGGCTGGCGCGGCATCATCGCCGACGACTTCACTTACGGCAACGTTCGGCGCGTGGCCCAGGCAGCCGCGCAGTATATGCGGACGCGTTCCGCCGAGCCGCTGGCCGTCGTGGGTTACGACTGCCGGTTCGCTTCCGAGGATTTCGCCCAGGCGGTGGCCGAGGTCTTTGCCGCCAACGGCATCAGGACCCTCGTGTTCGACCGCCCGTCTCCGACCCAGGTCGCATCGTGGACCGTCATCGACCGCAAGGCGACCGGCGCGGCCGTCATCACGGCGAGCCACAACCCTTACCAGTTCAATGGATTCAAGTACAAGACCGAGACGGGCAGCGCCGTGCCCTCCGACGTGATCGCCGAGCTGGAACGCAACATCGAGGCCCTGCCTGAAGTCTCACCGCCCAACCCGAGGGCGACCCATGGCCTGGTCTCCGCGTACGACCCTCGCCAGGCGTATTACGCGCAGGTTGCGCGAATGGTCGAGCTCGACGCGATCAAGGACGCGGGGCTGCGCATCGTCCACGAGTGCATGTATGGATCGGGTTATGCATATATCGCGGAGATGATCGGCGGAGGGCGGACGACGGTGACCGAGCTGCACAATCAGCGCAATCCACTTTTCGGAGGAATCAACCCCGAGCCGATCCGGCCCAACATCGATTCCACGCTTGCGTTCATGAAGGTGGGCGGCCAGGACCTGTGCATCTGCACCGACGGCGACGCCGACCGCGTGGGGATCATCGATGAGACCGGCCGCTTCATCAACCAGCTCCAGGTGTTTGCTTTGCTGATGCTGTACCTCTTCGAGGTCAGGGGCATGCGTGGCCCGGTGGTCAAGACCGTCAACATGACCGCGATGGTGGACAAGCTCGGGGCCGAGTACGGGTGTCGCGTCTATGAGGTGCCGGTTGGGTTCAAGAACATCGCCCCGAAGATGATCGAGACGGAAGCCGTGCTTGGCGGCGAGGAGTCGGGCGGTTTCGCGGTGCGCGGCCACATTCCTGAGCGCGACGGCATCCTGATCGGCCTGCTGTTCGCGGACATGATGGTGAAATCCGGCAAGCCGATCTCGCAGCTCCTGGCCGACCTCGAGCAGCGCGTCGGGCCCCACGCCTATGCGCGCCACGACATCCACCTTGCACGGGATACGTACGACGCAGACCGCAAACGGATCCTCGAGACGCTGGAGAGCAACGAGCCGGCGGAGATCGCCGGCGTGAAGGTGCAGCGGGTGCGGGCCGACGATGGTTTCAAGTTCTATCTCGAGGACGGGAGCTGGGTGCTGCTGCGTGCTAGCGGGACCGAGCCACTGATCCGCGTCTACTCGGAGGCGGCGGACAGCGATGCGGTCGAAGCCCGCCTTGGCGCGCTCGAGGACGTAGTCGGGATCAGGATGCATGCACCGACCTGAGCTTGGAAGCGCAGAGAAGTCAAAAGTCGAGAAGCCCTGGGGGTACGAGCTCCGCTGGGCGATCACGGATCGCTACCTGGGCAAGCTCCTGCACGTCAACAAGGGCGAGGCTCTCTCGCTCCAATACCACCAGCGCAAGGACGAGTATCAGTACATCGTCAAGGGCGTCATCGACATGGAGCTCGGTGGACCGGACGGCAAGCTGGCCGTGCATCGGATGAGCGCGGGCGATACTCTGCACCTCACACCGGGCACTCGCCACCGGATGACTGCGGTCGAGGACACCGACATCTTCGAGGTATCGACTCCCGAGATCGATGACGTCGTTCGACTCGAAGACCGCTATGGGCGCGCTGGAACTTGACGAACGGGCTCGATAGACTTCCACGGATCACATGAAGGTTCCCCCGGCGTTGATGGAAAAGGTCGCCCAGCCGACGACGGTGGCCCATTCGGAGCGCGATCGAAGCTTCCTGATCTTCGCCGCCGTGGTGCTGGTCGCGGTTGGGCTTGGCTTCAAGTCCGAGCTGCTCGCGCAGGGCCAGGTCTGGGCCCTTGCCTTGGGCCTCGTCGTGATCGCGGCGCCCGCGCTGCTCGGCTACCTGAGAGGCACCGAGGAGTTTCCGCCGATCGAGCACTACATCCCGGTGGCGCTCGGAGCTCTGACCCTCGCGGGTCTTTCGCTGCTGGTGCCCGAGCTGTGGAAGTACCTGGTGCTGACGGCGGCCTTCGGCGCCGGTTTCATCATCGCGGCCCGGCTCGACTACCTGCGCCTGCGCGACGCCGAGAAGCGCGGCCACGTGGTGCTTCAGGAAGCCATCCTGGTGCTCGTCCTCGCGGGCGCCTACCTGGTGGTGGTGACGCTGCCCTTCAACCCGATCCTGCGCCTGCTCTGGATCTTCGCCATCACTTTTCTCGCTTCATTCCGGAGCTTTCGCATCAACGGAACCGCGGTCGCGCCGCGTCGGGCCTTTATCTTCGCCCTGTTCGTCGCGCAGGTCGTCACCTTCCTGGCGTGGGCCATCACGACTCTGTCCCTGTACCTGGTCGTCAACGAGGGCACGTTCGCGGTGATGCTGCTGTTTGCCTGGTACATCAACCGCGGGCTCGTGCGCCACACCGTGGAGGACAGCTTCAGCCGCAACGTCGTGCTCGAGTACGGCGCCTTCGCGGTCGTGCTGGTCTATCTGTTCGTCTCGAGCTACCAACCCGCCCGTTAAGGCTCAGGAGCGGAAACCTCCGCGGCTTCCGGTCGTCCCTGGCTTACATGCCCAGGTAGGCTTTCTGGACGTCCTCGGACGCGAGCAGGTCCCTGCCGGCTCCTGACTGCACGATGACCCCGGTCTCGAGCACATAACCGCGATGCGCCACCTCGAGGGCTTTGGTCGCGTTCTGCTCCACGAGCAGGACTGGCGTGCCCTGGGCGTTGATTTCGCGAATGATGTTGAAGATCGTCTCGACGAGAAGAGGCGCAAGTCCAAGTGACGGCTCATCGAGCATCAGCAGCTTGGGCCTGGCCATCAGGGCGCGGCCGATTGCTAGCATCTGCTGCTCCCCGCCCGAGAGCGTTCCCGCCACCTGCTTAGCACGGTCCTTCAGTCGGGGGAACAGGGTGAATGTCCGCTCGATGTCCGACTTTATCTCGGCGTCGTCGCGTCGTGTATAAGCCCCCATGAGCAGATTCTCGTAGACGCTCATACGCTGAAAGATGCGCCGGCCCTCGGGGGCAAGACACATGCCGCGCTGCACGATCTCCTCCGGCGGTTGATCGGTGATCTCCTTGCCGTCGAATACGACGCGGCCGGCTACCGGTCGATGGAGTCCTGCCAGCGTTCGGACCGTGGTTGACTTGCCGGCGCCGTTGGCCCCGATCAGCGTCACGATCTCGTTTCGGTCCACAGTCAGGCTCACGCCGCGCAGGGCCGTGATCTTGCCGTAGGCGACCTCGAGTCCCGTTACTTCGAGGATCGGACCTTCGATCGAGGTTGCGCTCACGCGCCCTTGCCCAGATAGGCCTCGATAACCCTTGGATCGCTCCGGACTTGCGCTGGAACGCCCTCGGCAATTTTCTCGCCGTGGTCGAGAACCGCAATCCGGTCGGAGATTCCCATCACCACCTTCATGTCGTGCTCGATCAGGAAGAGCGTGACGCCTCGATCACGGATTGCGCGGATGAGCTCGCCCAATGCACCCTTTTCCTGGGGATTGGTGCCCGCAGCCGGTTCGTCGAGCAGCAACAATCGCGGCCTGCTCTCGAGTGCTCGAGCAATCTCCAGCCGGCGCTGCAAACCGTATGGAAGGTTCTCGGCCAAGTCGTAATGGCGGTGCGTCAGCCCCACGAATGCAAGCGTTTCCCGCGCGTGCTCGATAGCGTGCTTCTCCTCGCTCCGCTCATGTCGCGTGTGAAGGATCGAGGCCCAATAGGGTGCGTGGAAATGAAGGTGGCCGCCCACCAGAACGTTGTCGAGGACGGTCATTTTCGCGAAAAGGCGGATGTTCTGGAAAGTCCTCGATATCCCCATGGCGGAGACGGTGTGGGGATAGCGTCCGGCGATCGGGACTCCGTCGAGGCGGATCTGGCCCGAAGTTGGCGCATACAGGCCCGAGACCATGTTAAACACCGTGGTCTTGCCTGCACCGTTGGGCCCGATTAGGCTGAAGATCTCGCCCTGCTTAATTTCGAGATCGAGGTTTGAGCACGCGACCAGTCCACCAAACTCCTTGTGAAGCGACTTGAGCTCGAGCAGCGTTGTCATCAGGCTGGGAGCGTCTCACCGGCCGGAGGCGGTCCGGATGCTTCGTCGATCTCGACTTCGAGCTCCAACTTTCTCTGCGCGCTCGGGAGTATGCCTTGGGGTCGCACGATGATCAGAAGCACCAGCAGGATGCCGAAGACCAGGATGCTCAAGTACTGAAACTGAGAGGTCAGAAAGTACACGGCGCCGACGACCACGGCGCCCAGGATCGAGCCCGGAATGCTGCCCATGCCGCCAGCGACGACCATGCAAAGGACGAGGATGGACACGAAGAGTTGAAACGATTCCGGCGCGATGATGTGCTGGCCCGCGGCGAAAACGGCCCCCGCCATCCCGCCGAAAAAGCCGCCGGACGCATAGGCCAGCAGCTTTAGGTTTCGGGTGTTGATACCGGCCACCTCTGCCGCTGTCTCGTCCTCACGGACCGCACCCCAGGCACGCCCGATCCGCGAGTTCGCAAGGCGGTTCACGATGAATACGGTGATCAGAATCAAGACGAAAACCAGGTAGTAATAGTTGAGAAAGGGCGTGAAACGGAACGGCCCGAGATAGTGGTTCGGGTCGCCAAAGCTGTAGTTGCCGATCCAGATGGGATCGATGTCGGTGACTCCACTCGGTCCGTTAGTGATGTTTACAGGCGTGTCGAGGTTGTTGGCGAAGATCCTTGTGATCTCGCCGAAGCCGAGTGTGACGATGGCGAGGTAGTCGCCCCTGAGTCGGAGTGTCGGGAGGCCGATCAGCGCTCCGAACAAGGCGGCCACCAGGCCCGCTACCGGGAGCAGCACCCACATCGAGATGTGGATCCCCGCCGCGGGCCCCGAGGGAACCAGGAAGTACAGAGTCCTATGAGTAACGTCAGCCAGCTGAGGAGACGCGAAGATTCCAAAGACATAGGCGCCAACGGCAAAGAATGCCACGTACCCGAGGTCGAGCAGGCCAGTGAAGCCGACCACGATATTCAGGCCGATCGCCAGCATTACGTAGAGCTCGATGCTGTAGGTGACGCTAATCAGGTAGCCGCCGGTGAACAACTCCGCGAGCGGAAGCAGCAGACCGATGGCGACCAGCACGTAGATGTTTCGCAGTGCGGCAGAGGCGCCGCGGCCGACCGGCCGGAGGGGCGAGAAGGCTGCCTTGGGGATTCGGTCGCGAAGCAGCCTCACGGCCAGGTAGATCGCCCCGACCAGGATCGCCTGCCAGGCGAGGATCGCGAAAGGGAAGTCTCCAAACGGTCCATGCAGGACCGCCTGAAAGATGTCGAGGAAGCTCATTCCAAGGTGCGGCGCGCTGTCGCCGTCACGCTCGTTCGCTCACGCGCTCGCGAAGGATTCCAGACGGCCTCAAGACGAGCATCAGGATGAGGAAGGCGAATGCGAACACGTTCTGATAAGAGGAATTGAAGATCCCGCAGGTCAGGTTGCTGATGTAGCCGGCTCCCAGGGACTCGGCCAGCCCGAGCAGGAAACCGCCCAGCATCGCCCCGGGAATGTTGCCGATGCCTCCGATTACGGCCGCGGTAAATGCCTTCAGGCCCGCGATGAACCCAACCGTCTGGTTGAAGGAGAAATTTAGCGTCCACAGAAGCGCCGCCACGGCCGCAAGCGCCGAACCGATCACAAAGGTGAACGAGACGACTCGGTCCATGTTCACGCCCATCAGGGCAGCCGCGTCCCGGTCCTGGGCCACCGCGCGCATACCGCGCCCAAGGCGGGTTCGCCGGACCAGCAGTTGAAGGAAGAACATCATGGCGATCGAGGACACGAACATCAGGATCTGGACATAGCTGATGGATACGTCCGGCAGGATAGGGATCTCGCCGTGAATCAGATTCGGCAGTGTGAAGTAGTCCGCCGACACGTACGTTGCAACCCACGCCTCGAGCAGGAAGCTGACACCGATGGCGCTGATGAGCGGAGCGAGTCGGGGGGCATTGCGCAGCGGCCGGTATGCCACTTTCTCGATGGTGAACCCGAGTGCGGCGCACACGGCCATCGCAGCGATCATTGCTACGAGAAGTGCCGGTATGACAACGACCAAGGACGACTGGTCGGTGAGGCCGAAGCGGTCCACCACGCCGAGCACAACGAATGTGCCGATCATGAAGACGTCTCCGTGGGCGAAGTTGATGAGCTCCAAGACGCCGTAAACCATGCTGTAGCCGAGCGCAATCAGCGCGTAGATACTCCCCAGGGTGAGGCCGTTGATCAACTGCTGAAACAAACCGTCTACGGTGAACCCCGAGGTTAGGATGTTTAGACAGTTCGCCATGTCCAGCGGCAGCCTAGCGTTTTCGGACGGAATAGGGAAGGGGCAGGCCCGGTGGCCTGCCCCTTGGTCGCTTCGAAGAGAGCGAGTAGTTCAGCTGACGTTAAGAGTGACTGCCTTGACAGCTTTCCAGGCGCCGCTCTCAACCTTGTAGATGGTGAAGATGCTCTCCTTCACGTCACCCGTGCTGGTGAAGGTATAGCTCTGCGCTACGCCCTGGTAGTTGTTCGTCGCCGCCACTCCCGCCAAGATGGCGGCCTTGTCGGCGCCTCCCGCCTTGATCGCGTTGATGATGATGTTGGTGGCGTCGAACGCCTGAGGCGCGTACTGGAAGATGTTGTCGTTGTACTTGGCCTTGTACGCAGCCTGGAATGCCGCGTATCCCGGTTGAAGTGACGGAGCCGGACCTGCGTTGGATGCGAACAGGCCCTCAGCGTCCGAGCCGGCCAGTTTGATCGCGTCCGAGTCCTGCGAACCGTCACCAGAGACGAAGGTCGCCTTGATGCCGAGCCGCCGCGCCTGCTGCACGATTGGGCCGAACTGGGCCGAGTAGCCACCGTAGAAGATGACGTCCGGGTTGTGGCCCTTCATGGCCGTGAGCTGAGCCGAGAAGTCGGTCTGGTTGGTGTCGACGTGCTCGCGGTCCACGACCGTACCCTTGTCCACCGGAACCTGGGTGTTGACAGCGTCCGCAAGGCCCTGTCCGTACTGGCTCTTGTCGTCCATGACCCCGACGTTCAGACAGCCGAGAGTCTTGACGATGAAATCCGCGTCGGCAGGTCCCTGCTGGTCGTCGCGCCCGACGACTCGGAACGCGGTCTTGAAGCCCTGCGACGTGTACTTCGGGTTGGTGGCCGACGGCGAGATCTGGGTGATCCCGTTGTCGGAGAAGATCTTCGACTCGGCGATGGTGGCGCCGGAGAACGTGCCGCCGATCACCGCCACGACTTTGTCATCGACCAGCTTGGTGGCGCCCTGCGCCCCCTTGGTGGGGTCAGCCGCGTCGTCCTGAGAATCCAGCTGCAGCGTGTAGCTGGTGCCGTTGTACGACACGCCGGCCGCGTTGGCCGCGTCGATGGCCAACTGCGCGCCACGCTGTTCGTCGACACCGTAGGACGTGTATTGGCCAGAGAGGATGCCGATGTAGCCGATCTTGATGATCGGATCATTGCTCGTTTGGGCGGCTCGGTGGACGACGCTGGACAGCTGGGCGGAAAACGCCGCTGTTTGCGCTGGCGCTGCAGCCACGGAATCTGGCTTGCAGGTCGATGCGGTTCCACCTCCACCTCCGCTTCCGGTGCTGCCGCATGCGAACGCGAGCGGCAGCAGAGTTGCCGATGCGAGGACTGCGAGTCCCCTAGCTCGAACCATATGGTTCCCCCTTGTGATTCCTGGGAGGCCCGTCGCCTTCAAGGCCGCTGGACTCCCATCACTCGCCGCCCTCTTCCCACCTGTTGGCGACCAACACGGTTGGGGCGAGAGTGCGCCGGCGTCGAGTGCGGCCACATGGGGTGGCCGAACCGCTACTCCGATGGAAACTATTGACCCGCGGCGGCCCGCAAGTCAAGTCACGATCGGGCATGAGTCTAGCACGCTGTCAAAAAGGTAGCGCAGCGCTGTAATCCACGACTCCGGCCAGCTTTCAATGGGTCGCCGGGTCCTCCCCCGTGACCTCGGTCACGCGGAGGCCACGATGAGGCCGAGACAGGGCGCTCCGAAGAGGGAGGGGCGCACCACGGAGAGGACGCCATCTTCGGGCGGAGGATCTCTCGCCTCCCGGCATTACTTATACTCGTGATCCCTCCTCCCGCGTCTATTCGGCGTGGGGGGCCAGCGGTATGGAGCGCGAGCATTGAAGACTGAAACCGGCGAACACCTGAAAACCCGCTCGCAGTACGGGGACGAGGCCGTCCAGCTTGCCGTCGCCGGCAAGTGGGACGAGGCTGTGAAGCTCAACCGCTTCATCATCGAGAGCTTCGGCGCCGATGAAGAGACCCAGAATCGACTCGGCAAGGCGCTCTCCGAGCTCGGCAAGCTCAAGGACGCGAAAGCCTCATACGAGGTTGCGCTGAAGCTCAACCCCATGAACTCGATCGCGAAGAAAAACGCTGCGCGCATCAACGCGCTGCTGCACCAGAAGGAAGGACTGAAGGTCGGTGGCACGCGGGTCGACCTCAACCTGTTCGTCGAGGAGATGGGGAAGACCATCATCACCACGCTCGAGGGCCAGAGCCCCGATATCTGCTCGAAGGTCGCAGCCGGCGACGTCGCGGAGCTTCGTGTCGAAGGCGACGGCATCTGGACCGAGACCTCGCGAGGAGTAAGGCTCGGCACGCTTGAAGCGAAGCTTGCCCGCCGCCTCATCAAGTTCATGCGCGGTGGTAACCGGTACCAGGGCGGCGTGACGTCGTGCGAGGGAAGCACCGTCAAGCTGATCGTCCGCGAGACTTACCAGGACCCGCATTTCGCAGGCAAGCCGAGCTTCCCGATGCGCCGCAAGCGCGAGGTGGAGTTCCGGCCTTACGCCAAGGAGAGCCTGCTGGCGCGAGACGTCGAGGTCTTCACCGAGGACGAGGACGAAGAGACACTGGTCGCGGCCCCCGTCACCGACGAGCTCGAGGAGGGGATGCACGCGGTTGAAGATGAGGCCGAGCCGATTGACTTCTCCGATGACGCGGACAGCGACTCGGACGACGACGAGGATGACAGCTGAGATGACGGTCGACCCGACTCACGAGGCCGCGGCCCGGAGGTCTCTTCACCCCCGGTAATACGGCGTTTGGCACCGAAGATGACCGAACGGCCTGAATCGACGGTGACCCCAAAGCTGGGCGGCGTGCCCGGCTTTCGCGACCTCCTACCGGCCGAGGCGGAGGTCCTTCGTGAGGCCCAAGAATCCCTCCTCGCCGAGATGCGGCGCTGGGGTTACAGACATGTCATCACGCCGCTGGTCGAGAACCTCGACGTGCTGGAGCTCGGGCTGGGCCCGGAGCAAAGGCGGCGCCTTTTCAAGTTCGCCGACGCCGGCGGCGATGTCATCGCCCTGGTGGGCGAGCGCACTGTGCCGGTCGCGCGGGTGGTGGCCGGCAAGCTGCGATCGGCACGGCTGCCTCTGCGCCTGTGCTATGCGGGGCCTGTGCTGTCGACCGACCAGGGCCCGTTCCAGCAGCGCCGCGAGACCTACCAGGTCGGCGCGGAGCTGATCGGGGCGCCCGGCCCGGTCGCGGACGCAGAGGTCATCGCACTTGCCGCCCGCTGCCTGGAGGCGGCTGGAATCCGCCGCTACCAGATCGACGTCGGGCACGCCGAGTTCTTCCACGGGATCATGGACGCGGTCAAGCTGCCCGCCGAGGTCAAGGCAGGGGTTCGCGCCGCCCTGGCGGCGCGAGACTTCGTGGCGCTCGAATCTCTCCTCGAGCGCACGCCGCTCCGCTCGGCCGAGCACGAGCTCCTGCTTCGCTTCCCGGCGCTCCGCGGCGGTCCCGAGATCCTGGCGGCGGCCGGCGGATTGGTGCGGAACAAGCGCTCCGAGCTGGCCCTGGCTGAGCTGGCGCACGTCCGCGAGCTGCTCATCACCCACGGCCTCGGCGACGTCGTGAACCTCGACCTCGGGGCCCTGCGAGACTTCGACTACTACACGGGCGTCATCTTCGAGGGTTACGGTCCCGAGGTCGGGCGCCCGGTCGCCCAGGGCGGACGGTACGACCGCTTGCTGCAGAAGTTCGGCCGGCCCGCGCCGGCCACCGGCTTCATGGTCCAGCTCGACCTCGTGTCCGAGATGCTCACGCAGGGGTCGCGGCCACCCGCGCTGCCGCGCCTCGACGCGTCGGTGACGTGGAGCGGTCCCGGCCTGGCCACCGCCCTGCGCCTGGGCTCGACGCTGCGGATGTTCGGCATGCGCGCGGTGGT
>DATLUC010000116.1:0-16173 GCA_035533335.1 Candidatus Baltobacterales bacterium | reverse complement strand
CACTCACACCGCGTTCGACGACCAGAACCTACCCGGCGACAACTACTACAACACCGCGTACATCACCGCTCACTAGGAGACCGTCTATTTGGCAGTGATCGCAGGGCGCTCCCGATGGGGCGCCCTGCTCCCGGCTCGCTTCTCCGCCCTGTTTGAGAGCAGGTGGGCCAGCCTTGTCTTCTTCATCATCCGCCGCATCCTCTGGCTGATCCCAATCGTGTTCTTCGTCATCGTCATCACGTTCACTCTCATGCACCTGGCTCCCGGCAGCCCCTGGGACAAGAGTGGAGGGCGCCAGCTCTCCAAGGCCGTCGTGGACAACCTCAACGCCAGGTATGGCCTGAACAAGCCGCTGTGGACCCAGTTCGTGCTCTACGTGAACAACGTGATCCACCTCGACTTCGGGCTCTCGTACCAGTACCAGAACAAGTCTGTGGACAGCCTGCTGCTCCAAAGCTGGCCGTACACAGCGACGATCGGCGGGTTGGCCTTTCTGCTCATCGTGCCTGTCGGCATCGGCCTCGGAGTGCTGGCCGCGCTGCGCCAGAACACCCGCGTCGACTACGTCACGATGGGCTTTGCCACCCTCGCAGCATCCTTCCCGAACTTCGTGGTCGGCTCGCTCATGGTGGTCGTCTTCTCCGTACTGCTCTACAAGTGGACGGGGGGCAACTTCTTCCTGCCGTCATCAGACTTCAAGCTGGACGACCACCTGATCATGCCTGTGATCACGCTTTCGCTCTTCTCGATCGCCTACACCGCCCGGCTGACCCGTGCCAGCACGCTGGACACCATCCGGCAGGACTACGTACGGACGGCCTGGGCGAAGGGGTTGCCCGAGCGGATCGTGGTCATCAAGCATGTGCTCAAGAACTCGCTCATCCCGGTCGTCACGATCCTTGGACCGCTGTTCGCCTTCCTCGTCACCGGGTCCGTCGTGGTGGAGGACGTGTTCAACATCCCGGGCATCGGCCGCGCCTTCGTGGTCGCGGTCGCGTCTTATGACTATCCGATGATCCTCGGTACGACGATTCTCTTCTCGCTCGTGATCGCGGTTGCGAACCTGTTGGTTGACGTCCTCTACGTCTTCATCGACCCCCGCGTGAGACTCACCTGATGGCCTTGCAGGCCGCGGCGGTACCGCACGAGGTCGACTGGGACGTCCCCGAGCACCAGATCGGCCTCTGGCAGGATGCCTGGCAGCGGTTCCGGCGTAACCGGTTGGCCGTGGTGGGTGCGGCCATTGTGACGATACTGGTCATAATCGCCTTCGTCGGACCGCTGCTCGTTCACTTCGGCATCATCCACGACCCGCTGAAACAGGATGTGGCCTTCATCGAAGTCGGGCCGGGTCAGGCTGGCCACCCATTGGGATCCGATGAGCTCGGACGCGACACGCTGAGCCGCCTGATCTATGGCAGCCGGGTATCGCTGTCGGTCGGGATCCTGGTCCAGATCATCATCTTGCCCATCGGGCTCGGCATCGGGCTCACTGCCGGGTACTTCGGCGGCCGGATCGACAACATCCTGATGCGATTCACAGACATCTGGTACGCCTTCCCCGACCTGCTGTTCGTACTGGTCGTGGTGTCGGTGTTCCAGCAGTTCACCAGCGGCTCGATCGTGCTGCAGGTCCTGATGATCTTCGGCGCCATCGCTCTCGTGAACTGGGTCGGCCTGGCCAGGCTGGTCCGTGGCCAGGTGCTCTCGATCAAGGAGAAGGAGTTCGTCGAGGCGGCGCGGTCTTCGGGCTCGCCGCCGCTCAAGCTCATCCTCAAGCACCTGCTGCCCAACTCGCTGGGACCGATCATCGTGACGCTGACCTTCGGCATCCCCAACGCCATCTTCCTCGAGGCGTTCCTGAGCTTCATCGGCTTTGGGATCCAGCCGCCGACTCCGACCTGGGGCCAGATGGTCAACAGCGGCTACGAGACGATCTATGCAAACCCATCGTCAGTGGTGTTCCCCGCAGTCGCCATTGGGATCACCCTGCTGGCGTTCACGTTCATCGGTGACGGCTTGCGCGACGCGCTCGACCCTCGCATGCGCCGCTAGCAACATTTAAAGTTCTCTATCAGGTGGCAGCTCCCCTCCTCGAGATCGAAGACCTGCACACGCAGTTCTTCACGTCAAGGGGCGTGGTACGGGCCGTCGACGGCGTAAGCCTTCACGTCGACGCCGGCGAGACCCTGGGCGTCGTCGGAGAATCCGGCTGCGGCAAAACCATCACAGCGCTGTCCATCCTGCGCCTCGTTCCGGACCCGGGAAGGATCACCTCCGGCCGGATCATGTTCCGGGGCCAGGATGTGACCAAGATGGACGACACCGAGATCCGCGCCTTCCGCGGAAACGACGTCGCCATGATCTTTCAGGATCCGATGACCTCTCTCAACCCCGTGACCAAGATCGGGCCTCAGATCGAGGAGGCGATGACGGCGCACGACCGGTTCACGCGGGAGCAGGCGCGAACTCGCGTCATCGAGCTCCTTACGCGTGTGCGCGTACCCTCCGCGGAGAAGCGTGTCCACGACTACCCACACCAGTTCTCGGGTGGCATGCGCCAGCGCGCGATGATCGCCATGGGGCTCTCGAACGAGCCGTCGCTCCTGATCGCAGACGAGCCCACCACCGCGCTGGACGTCACGGTGCAGGCGCAGATCATCCAGTTGATGAAGCAATTGAACCGTGAGCTTGGCACGGCCATGATGTTGATCACCCACAACATGGCGCTCGTCGCCAGCCTGTGCCAGCGGGTCGTCGTGATGTATGCCGGCAGGGTCGTGGAAGAGGGGCCGGTCGAGCGCATCTTCAAGAGCCCTCAGCACCCATATACATGGTCGCTGCTGCGTTCCGTGCCTCGGGTCGATGAGGCGCGCAAGGATCGCCTGGTCAGCATCAAGGGACTGCCGCCGGATCTGCTGAATCCCCCTCCGGGATGCAAGTTCCATCCACGCTGCCCATTCGTCGTCGATCGCTGCAAGGTCGAGGAGCCCCCCCTTGCGGAGGTCGATGTCAACCAGCTCGCACGGTGCTGGGTGCTGATGCGAACCGTCACCGACAGCGCCGTCATCGCGGCCAAGGCGAGTGCGCTTTCCGTCGACGCAGTGCAGAAGCTGAAGGCACCCGGGGCCGATCACGGCGGCGACGCGGGCGTCGTTTGATGCAGGCAGCCGAAAGGCCGGCACCCCTGGCGGTCAAGGCTGACCCGGTTCTGCTCCGCGTCAAGGGCGTGTACAAGTACTTCTCCGTGTCCGGGTTCGGGGGGAGCTTCGTCCGCGCCGTCGACGGCGTCGACCTCGAGATCCGCCGTGGGGAGGCGCTTGGACTCGTCGGCGAGTCCGGTTGCGGCAAATCCACCCTGGCGCGCCTGATCACAGCGCTCCTGCCGGTGACCGCCGGCGAGATCACCTTCGACGGCCAGGACATCACCAAGCTGCGCGGGACGAAGCTGAGGCGCGTCCGCCGGAAGATGCAGATGATCTTCCAGGACCCCTTTGCCTCGCTCGACCCACGTATGACGGTGGGCGACATCATCCAGGAGCCGCTCGACAACTTTCACGTTGGATCGGGGAAGCAGAAGCACGAGCGGGTACAGGAGCTGCTGCGCCTGGTGGGCCTCAACCCAAACTTCACGAACCGGTATCCCCACGAGTTCTCGGGCGGTCAAAGGCAGCGCATCGGCATCGCGCGAGCGCTGGCCGTGAACCCGTCTTTCATCGTCTGCGACGAAGCGGTTTCGGCGCTGGACGTATCGATCGCGGCGCAGATCATCAACCTGCTGCAGGACCTGCAGCGCGAGTTCAACCTGACGTACCTCTTCATCGCGCACGACCTGGCGGTCGTGAGGCACCTGTCGGATCGGATCGCGGTGATGTACCTGGGCAAGGTGGTCGAGACGGCAGGGCGGAACGACATCTACGACCACAACCAGCATCCTTATACGAAGGCTCTGCTGAGCTCGATCCCGGTGCCGGACCCCGACGTCGAGCTGAGACGGGCCCCGATTCTCCTCGAGGGTGAGATTCCTTCCCCGGTCAACCCGCCGTCAGGTTGCAGGTTCCACCCTCGCTGCCCGATCGCGCGAGCACCGGGGATCTGCTCCGAACAGGAGCCGCTGCTCGAGCCACATGGGCAGCCGGACCAGATGGCGGCCTGCCACTTCGCGGGTCAGGCTTAGCTCCGGGCCCTCCCTTGCTCCGTGCCGGACCCTCCCCCGCCGGCGCTCCGGGGCTCACCTTAGATCCGGAAGAAATCCAGGTCAACCCAGCCTTTCAAGACGCCGGCGGCCTCACTTCGATGACCCGGTAGCCCTTCTTCGATTTCAGACGCGCCACATCGAACCCCTGGCCGGCGAGCCACGAGGCGAGCGAGTCCGACCCCAGGTTGCGTTGCACCACCAAGTAGGCGGAGCCACCGGGCTTCAGCCGTGCCAGCCAGGTCAGCAGCAGCTCGTGCAGAGGTGCCTTGCCCACGCGGACCGGGGGGTTGGAGTAGATGGCGTCGAACCGAACGTCCTCGGGCACCTCGTCGGGCCGGCAAGCCGTCAGGTTGGGGGCCTTGGCCGTCGCGGCGTTTTCGCGCGCCAGCTCGACCGCTCGCTCGTTGACGTCGACTCCCCAGACTCTGGCCTCCGGCGACCGCGTGGCCAGGACGACAGCGATCGGCCCGTAGCCGCAGCCGAGGTCGAGGATCTCGCCGGTGGAAGGGGCGGCCGGAGCCTCCCGCAGCAGGACCATGGTGCCGAGGTCGACGCCTCTCGACCCGAAAACGCCGCGGTCCGCCTGGAGCTCCAGGTCGAGCTCGCCGAGGTGCAGCCTGACCGTCCGCGGCCGGGAGGCCACGGCCGGCCGCGGGTCGAAGTAATGGCCCTGCCCGGCCGGTGTGTCCGAGGCCGGTGGAGGCGTCCGCCTTTTGGGTATACTCATCGTTTGTCGCCCAATCGGCTAATGCCGCGTGGGAATTCAACCCCTATTCGGAGAAACGTTTGCCAACCATTCAGCAGCTAGTCCGTACTGGCCGGAAGGCCGCCAGAGCGAAGTCTAAGGCCCCCGCCCTCAAGGGCTCGCCGCAGAGGCGGGGCGTCTGCGTGCGCGTCTACACCCAGACTCCCAAGAAGCCGAACTCGGCGCTTCGCAAGGTCGCCAGGGTGCGTCTGACCACGGGCATCGAGGTCACGGCCTACATCCCCGGGATCGGCCACAACCTCCAGGAGCACTCGGTGGTCCTCATCCGCGGCGGCCGCGTCAAAGACCTCCCCGGCGTCCGCTACCACATCATCCGCGGCACGCTCGATACGGCCGGCACCAAGAACCGCAAGAAGGCTCGCTCGAAGTACGGCGCCAAGCGCGAGAAGAGCAAGGCGGCCGCCTGATGCCTCGCCGCAGCCGTCCTGTCAAGCGTGTCATCGCGCCCGACCCCGTGTACCAGTCGGAGGCGATCGCCAAGTTCGTGAACGTCGTCATGAGCGACGGCAAGCGGTCCACGGCCGAGAAGGTCGTGTACGACGCGCTCGCGCGCGCCGGCAAGCAGGCCAAGAAAGAGCCTCTCGAGGTGTTCGACCTCGCGCTGCGCAACGCCACCCCGCTCCTTGAGGTCAAGCCTCGGCGTGTCGGTGGCGCCACGTACCAGGTCCCCGTCGAGATCCGTCCCGAGCGCCGGCTGGCGCTCGCCCGCCGCTGGATCGTGCGTTTCGCGCGGCTGCGGGGCGGGAAAAGCATGTCTGAGAAGCTCGCGTTCGAGATCCTTGACGCCTCGCAGAACACCGGCGGAGCCGTCAAGCGCAAAGAGGAAACCCACCGGATGGCGGAAAGCAACAAGGCTTTCTCCCACTTCCGGTACTAGTAGAGAGATGAGCGTGGCACTGAAGATGCAGGAGCGTCCGGTTTCGATCGAGAAAACCCGAAACATCGGGATCATGGCGCACATCGACGCCGGCAAGACGACGACGACCGAGCGGATCCTTTTCTATGCCGGACGTATCCACAAGATGGGCGAGGTCCACGAAGGGGCTTCCACCATGGACTGGATGGTCCAGGAGAAGGAGCGCGGGATCACGATCACGTCTGCCGCCACCACCGCGATGTGGCGCGACCACGCGATCAACATCATAGACACACCCGGGCACGTGGACTTCACGGTCGAGGTCGAGCGCAGCCTGCGTGTGCTGGACGGCGCGGTGGCGGTCTTCGACGCCGTGGCCGGGGTCGAGCCGCAGTCCGAGACGGTCTGGCGCCAGGCCGACCGCTACGGCGTGCCGCGGATCGCCTTCATCAACAAGATGGACCGCATCGGGGCCGACTTCTACGGCTCGCTGCAGTCGATCCGCACGCGCCTGGGCGCACGGGCGGTGCCCATCCAGCTGCCGATCGGCTCGGAGGACCAGTTCAAGGGTTACGTGGACCTGGTGACGAAGGAAGCGGTGATCTACACCGACGACCTCGGGACCAAGAGCACGGAGTCGCTCGACCTGCCCGCCGACATGTCCGAGCTCATCAAGCAGCACCGCCACGACCTGATCGAGGCGGTCGCCGACTTCGATGACGCGATCATGCACCTGTACCTAGAGGAGAAGGAGCCGAGCGAGGCTCAGATCAACGCCGCCCTCCGCAAGGGGACCGTGGCGGGCATCCTCGTGCCGGTGCTCTGCGGCGCGGCTTTGCGCAACCGCGGAGTGCAGCCGATCCTCGACGCGGTGGTCGAGTACCTCCCCTCGCCGGCGGACGTGCCGGCGGTCGAAGGCACCGACCCCAAGACGGGCGCGCTGATCGTTCGCGAGCACGAGGACGCCGAGCCGTTCTCCGCCCTCGCCTTCAAGATCCAGATGGACCCGCAGGGCGTGGGCAAGCTGACCTTCTTCCGGGTCTACTCGGGCCGGCTGAAGGCGGGCTCAGGCGTGCTCAACGCCTCCAGCGGCCGCAAGGAGCGCATCGGGCGCATCCTGCGCATGCACGCCATCCGGCGTGAGGACGTCGACGAGGTTTTCACGGGCGACATCGCTGCGGCGGTCGGTCTCAAGTACACGACCACCGGTGACACCCTGGCCGACGAGAGCCACCCGATCCTGCTCGAGTCGATCACCTTCCCGGAACCCGTCATCTCGGTCTCGATCGAGCCCAAGACGAAGGCCGACCAGGACAAGCTGGGGATCGGGCTGCAGCGCCTCACCGAGGAGGACCCCACGTTCAAAGTCCACACCGATGACGAAACCGGCCAGACGATCATCGCCGGCATGGGTGAGCTGCACCTGGAGATCATCATCGACCGCCTGATGCGCGAGTTCAAGGTGGACGCGAACCAGGGCAAGCCGCAGGTCGCCTACAAGGAGGCGATCAAGAAGCCTGCCCACGGCGTCGGCCGCTTCATCCGGCAGTCGGGTGGCAAGGGCCAGTTCGGGCATGCCGAGCTGGACGTTCGTCCGGGCGAGCCCGGCACCGGATTCGTCTTCGAGGACAAGGTCACGCAGGGCCGCATCCCGCGCGAGTTCATCCCATCGGTCGAGAAAGGGGTCAGAGAGGCCCTCCAGACCGGTGTGGTCGCCGGCTACCCGGTGGTCGACATCGTGGCGGCCCTGGTCGACGGCTCGTTCCACGCCGTGGACTCGAACGACATGGCGTTCCATGTCGCCGGCTCGATGGCGATCAAGGATGCGATGCAGAAGGCTCAGCCTTATCTGCTCGAGCCCATCATGAAGGTCGACGTAGTGATGCCCGAGGAATATCTCGGCGACGTCATGGGCGACCTGTCATCCCGCCGCGGCCACATCCTCGGGATGGAGGGTCGCGGGACCTCGCAGAACGTGAAGGCCAACGTGCCCCTGGCTGAGATGTTCGGTTACGCTACCGAACTTCGGTCCATGACCTCGGGGCGGGCCACCTACTCGATGGAGTTCAGCCACTACGCAGAGATGCCCGGAAACCTGGCGGAGGCCGTTGGGCGCCGCACTACGTCGCGGAGTTAGTTAGGAGGAGACATTGGCGAAGAAGAAGTTCGAGCGTACCAAGCCTCACTTGAACATCGGGACCATCGGTCACATCGACCATGGCAAGACCACGCTGACGGCTGCCATCACGAAGGTGCTGTCGGAGAAGGGTCTGGCCGAGTTCAAGGCATTCGACCAGATCGACAAGGCCCCTGAAGAGAAGGCCCGTGGGATCACAATCTCGATCACTCACGTCGAGTACGAGACCGAGAAGCGCCACTACGCGCACGTGGACTGCCCCGGCCACCAGGACTACATCAAGAACATGATCACCGGCGCCGCCCAGATGGACGGCGCGATCCTGGTCGTGGCCGCCAACGACGGCGCCATGCCGCAGACCCGCGAGCACATCATCCTGGCCCGCCAGGTCAACGTGCCCTACCTCGTGGTCGCTCTGAACAAGTGCGACATGGTCGACGACAAGGAGTTCATCGAGCTGGTCGAGCTCGACCTTCGTGAGCTGCTGACCAAGTACGAGTACCCGGGCGACGACATCCCCATAGTCCGCATCTCCGCGCTCAAGGCGCTCGAGGGAGACCCCGAGTGGAGTCCCAAGATCATGGAGTTGATGAACGCCGTCGACACCTACATCCCCGAGCCCGAGAGGCCCGTCGACAAGCCGTTCCTGATGCCGATCGAGGACGTGTTCACGATCGAAGGTCGCGGTACCGTGACCACCGGTCGGGTCGAGCGCGGAAAGCTCAAGAGGAACGAGGAAATCGAGATCGTCGGCATCCACCCGAACAGCACGAAGACCGTCGTGACCGGCATCGAGATGTTCCACAAGGACATGGACGAGTGCCAGGCCGGCGACAATGTGGGCGCCCTTCTGCGCGGCGTGAAGCGCGAGGACGTCGTGCGTGGCCAGGTGCTGGCCAAGACCGGGTCGATCAAGCCGCACACACAGTTCAAGGCGCAGGTTTACGTCCTGAGCAAGGAAGAGGGCGGCCGCCACACGCCGTTCCTCACGGGCTACCGCCCGCAGTTCTACATGCGCACCACCGACGTGACGGGCGAGGTCAAGCTCCCCGAAGGCGTCGAGATGTGCATGCCGGGCGACAACGTCGTCATGGACATCACCCTCGGTGAGCCCATCGCCATCGAGCAGGGACTTCGGTTCGCTATTCGCGAAGGCGGCAAGACCGTCGGCGCGGGCGCAGTGACCGAGGTCATCAAGTAACAGGCATATAGGTAAGGAAGAGGGAAAGGCAGGCAAGTGGCGCAAAAAATTCGGATCCGGCTCAAGGCCTACGACCACAGGGTCCTGGACCAGGCGGCGGACAAGATCGTGGACACCGCACGCCGTACGAACGCGCGCACAGCCGGCCCGATCCCTCTGCCGACCGAGATCTCAAAGCTGACCGTGATCCGCTCACCGTTCATCGACAAGGACTCACGCGAGCAGTTCGAGATGCGCACGCACAAGCGCATCGTCGACATCCTCGACCCCAACCCGCGGGTCGTGGATGCGCTCATGCGTCTTTCGCTGCCGGCCGGCGTAAGCATCGAGATAAAGAGTTGAAAGGACTCCTGGCCAAGAAGCTGGGGATGACCCAGCTGTTCAACGCCGACGGCACGACCTCGGCGGTCACCGTGCTCGAAGCCGGCCCGTGCCGGGTCCTCGGCCTGCGCACCAAGGAGAAGGACGGCTACTCCGCGGCCCGCATCGCGTTCGGCTCCGTGCCCGAGCGCAAGCTGAGCCAGGGCGAGCTGGGCGTCTTCAAGAAGGCAGGCCTCGAGCCGCACCGCCACGTGGTGGAGATCCGCGGCTACGACGGCCTGGAGGCAGGCCAGGAGCTCAAGGCGGAGATCTTCGCCGCCGGCGAGCTGGTCGACGTCACCGCGACGTCCAAAGGCAAAGGTTTCCAGGGCCTGATCAAGCGACATAAGTTCAGCCGCGGCCCCGAATCGCACGGTTCGATGAACGTCCGCCAGCCCGGCGCCATCGGCGCCACCGATGCTGCGCGCGTGTTCAAGGGCGTGCGCATGTCAGGTCAGATGGGCAACGTCCGCACCACCTCGCGCGCTTACAAGGTCGTGCGGGTGGACCCCGAGCGCAACCTCATCCTGGTGCGGGGCGGCGTGCCCGGCGCCAAAGGGGCGCTGGTGCTCGTCCGCCAGTCGACCAAGCGCCTCAAGGTCAAGGGCCCGGCCGGCAAGCCCAACCCGAGGAAGGTCTGATGCCTACGAGCAAGCGCAAGACGACGGCCAAGACGACGGCCAAGACGACCGGCAAGGCGAAGACGGCGACCCGGACCGCGGCCAAGGCCACGACCCGGAAGACCGCTGCCCGCAAGCCGGCCGCTCGCAAGACGGCCGTCCGTCGCAAGCCCGAGGCGGCGGAGACCAATCCCCTGCAGGCGCCTTTCTTCGACGCGCTCGGCGAGCGCAACGGCGAGGTCGACCTGCCGGAGGCGATCTTTGCCGAGACGCCGAACATGCCCGTGATGCACCAGGCGTACCTCCGCCAGATGGCCAACGCCCGCCAGGGCACCTCCTCCACCAAGACTCGCGGTGCGGTCTCGGGCGGCGGCGCCAAGCCCTACCGCCAGAAAGGCACCGGCCGGGCTCGCCATGGATCGATCCGAGAGCCGTCCATGAAGGGCGGTGGCACCGTGTTCGGACCGCACCCGCGCAGCTACGCGCAGCGCATGCCGAGGCAGATGCGCCGTCTCGCCTTGCGCTCCGCGCTCAGCCAGAAGGCCATCGACGGCCAGGTCCGCGTGATCGAGAGCTTCGTCTTCGACGAGCCCAAGACCAAGCAGGCCCGTGAGCTCATGTCGGCGCTCGGTTTCGACAGCTCCGCCCTGGTCGTGCTGCCGGCGCCCAACTACGTCGTGAGCCGGTCCTTCGAGAACCTGCCCGACACCACGATCGTGCTCGCTCGCAACCTGAGCATCCGCGACCTCTTCACGCACACGTACCTGTTGCTCTCCAAGGAGTCGATCGAACTTCTCGAGGAGAACTTCAGCGCGCGCCAGAAGGAGGACGCCAAATGACCACGCGCTCAGCGTCCGAGATCGTGATCGGCCCCGTCATCACCGAGCGCACCTACATGCTCTACACCCAGGGGCGGTACACGTTCCGCGTTTCGCCGCGCGCTTCCAAGACCGAGATCAAGAAGGCGCTCGAGGAGCAGTACGAGGCACAGGGCATCAAGGTCCGCGACGTGAACACCGTCAGCATGCGCGGAAAGAAGCGCCGAAGCGCCCGGCGCCTGGGCTCGATCGGGCACACCGCCGACTGGAAGAAGGCCATCGTGACTCTGGGCGAAGGCCAGAAGATCGAAGGCCTGTTCGGGAGCGTTTAGAAGATGCCCCTTAGAAAATTCAAGCCGACCAGCCCAGGCCGACGTTTCATGTCCATCTCGGGCTTCGACGAGATCACGACCGATGAGCCGGAGAAGACTCTTCTCGAGTCCATCCCGACGCACGCCGGCCGCAACAACCAGGGTCGCATCACCACGCGGCATCAGGGCGGCGGCTACCGGAAGCTGTACCGCAAGATCGATTTCAAGCGCGACAAGCACGGCGTGCCGGGCAAGGTCGCGACCATCGAGTACGACCCCAACCGAAGCGCACGCATCGCGCTGATCCATTACAAGGACGGCGAGAAGCGCTACATCCTCGCGCCGCTCGGCCTCAAGGTCGGCGATCCCATCGAGAGCGGAGAGGAGGCGCCGGTGCGCATCGGCAACGCCCTTCCCCTGTCGAACATCCCGGTCGGTTCGACCATCCACAACATCGAGCTCACGCTCGGCCGCGGCGGCCAGCTCGTGCGCTCCGCGGGCGCGTCCGCGCAGCTGTTGGCCAAGGAAGGCGACTACGCCGTGGTGCGCATGCCGTCGGGCGAGCTGCGCCGGATTCACGTTCGCTGCCAGGCCACAGTCGGCCAGGTCGGTAATATCGAGCACGAGAACGAGTCGGGCGGCAAAGCCGGACGCAGCCGCTGGCTCGGGGTCAGACCCACCGTCCGCGGCTCGACCATGAACCCCCGCGACCATCCGCATGGCGGTGGCGAGGGCAAGACCGGGCCCGGCGGCAACCCCAAGACTCCGTGGGGCAAGCCCGCTCTGGGCTACCGCACGCGCAAGCCGAAGAAGGCCTCGGACAAGCTGATCATCCGCCGCCGCGAGAAGAAGGGACGAAAGAAGTAAATGTCACGCTCATTGAAGAAGGGGCCGTTCATCAGCCCCGCCCTCAAGGAAAAGATCGACAAGATGAACCTGACGCGCGACAAGAAGGTGATTCGCACCTGGGCCCGCGCTTCGGTCATCTATCCCGACATGGTCGGTCACACCATCGCAGTGCACGACGGTCGCAAGCACGTGCCCGTGTTCATCAGCGAGAACATGGTCGGCCACCGGCTGGGCGAGTTCGCACCCACGCGGCATTTCCGCGGCCATGGCACCCACACCGAAAAGTCGACGGCACTCAAGTAGTAGATGGCGACGATGGAAGTTTCAGCAGTGCAGAGGTTTGT
Organism: Candidatus Baltobacterales bacterium; assembly: GCA_035533335.1. Lineage (GTDB taxonomy): Bacteria > Chloroflexota > Dormibacteria > Dormibacterales > Dormibacteraceae > DATKSS01. Next base: position 3,713 of record DATLUC010000116.1, on the reverse strand, counting down.
CCGCCGTACGCCGCGCAAAGCGCGGCTGGTGGCCGACATGGTGAAGGGGATGAGGGTCGCCGACGCGTTGGCGCAGCTCGAGTTCTCGCCCAAGCACGCCGCGCGCGACGTCGCCAAGGCGATCAAGTCCGCGGCCGCCAACGCCGAGCACAACTTCAACCTGAACCGCGACGACCTCGTGTTGAAGCAGATCCTCATCGACGAGGGCCCGACTTTCCGCCGCCGTCGCCCGGTGAGCCGGAGCATGGCGCACGAGTTCTTCCACCGCACATGCCACATCACCGCGGTCGTCGAAGACCAACCGCAAGGAGCCAAGAAATAGTTGGGTCATAAAGTCCATCCGAACGCATTCCGTCTTGGCGTGTTCCGCCCGTGGGAGGCGAATTGGTTCGCCAACCCCAAGGACTACACCAAGATGCTGCACGAGGACCTCGAGATGCGCCGGATCATCCTTGCGCGCCTGCGTAACGCGGGCATCGCGAAGATCGAGACCGAGCGCTCCTCCAACGCCCAGCTCACGGTGACCATCCACACCGCCAAGCCCGGAATCGTCATCGGCAAGGGCGGGTCGTCGGTCGACCAGCTTCGCGAGGACCTAGAGAAGCGTTTCGGCAACCGGGTCCGCATCTCCATCCAGGAGATCAAGCAGCCGGAGCTCGACGCGCAGCTCGTCGCCGAGAACATCGCGTCGCAGATCGAGCGCCGTATCAGCTACAAGCGCGCGATGAAGCAGGCGATCCTGCGCACCATGCGCGCGGGCGCGAAGGGCGTGAGGATCTACTGTGGCGGCCGGTTGCGCGGAGCCGAGATGGCGCGCCGCGAATGGGACCGCGAGGGCCGCGTGCCTCTCCACACGCTGCGCGCCGACATCGCGTTCGGCCGCGCCACCGCGAAGACGACGTTCGGCGCGATCGGGGTCAAGTGCTGGATCTACAAAGACCAGATCACGCCGGCCCAGCGCCGCCTGGCGCCCATCGTGGAGGAGACCGTGCCGCTCGCGGATGTCATCGCGCCGCAGCCCGAGATCCCAGAGGTCGCCGCGGAACCCCAGGGCCTGACCATGAGCGCCGGGATCACCGAGCCGATCGCAGAGCCGACAGCGGCCCCGCGTCGCCCCCCGGCGGCAGGCGCCTCGGCCGAGGCAAGCACCGAAGCCAAGACCAAGCCGGCCGTGCGCGCGACCGCCGCTCCCAGGGCCAAGGCCGTGCCCAAGGCCAAAGTGGAAGGCGACGCCAAGGCGGAGCCGAAAGCCAAGTCCGAGACCAAGGCCCCGGCCAAGAAGACCACCCCCAAGAAGAAGAGCTGATGCTGATCCCCAAGAGAGTCAAGTACCGCAAGATGCACCGCGGCCGGCGCACCGGCATCGCGACGCGTGGCGCCACGGTGGCGTTCGGCGACTTCGGCCTGCAGGCCATGGAGGCCTGCTGGATGAGCAACCGGCAGATCGAGGCGGCCCGGCGGGCGATGACCCGCCACGTCAAGCGCGGCGGCCAGATCTGGATCCGGGTGTTTCCTGACAAGTCGATCACCAAGAAGCCGGCCGAGACTCGGATGGGTTCCGGCAAGGGCAACCCCGAAGGCTGGGTCGCCGTGATCAAGCCCGGGCGAGTGCTTTTCGAGATGGGCGGCGTCACGCAGCAGGTCGCCAAGGAGGCGATGAAGCTGGCCGCCTCGAAGCTGCCGATCAAGACCAGGTTCGTCAGCGCCGAGTCGACCACCGGTGGAGGCTCGCAATGAAGGTCGACGACCTGAGAGTGCTGGAGGCCGATGAGCTGGGCGTGCGCCTCAAGACGGCGCGTCGCGAGCTCTACGAGCTCAGGTTCAATCACGCCGTCGGCCAGCTCGAGAACGCGAGCCAGATCTCCAAGGTCCGCCATGACATCGCGCGGATCATGACCGTGCTGCGAGAACGAGACTTCGGGATCGTCGCCTCGGTTGCGGCACCCCACGAAGAGGCGCTGGTCGCCGTCGCGGAGCCGCTCGAAGAAGAGGCGCCCGCCGCCAAACCGAAGCGAACCCGTAAGAAGACCGAGGACAAGTCATGAGCGATACGACCACAGAGAAGACGACCGAGACGCGGGGCCAGCGCAAGGTGCGCCTGGGCACGGTCATCGCCGACAAGATGAACAAGACGGTCATCGTCCAGGTCGGCACGTCCAAGGCCCACCGCCTGTACCGCAAGACCGTGCAGCAGCGCACCAAGTTCAAGGTCCACGACGAGAAAGACGAGTGCGGCGTGGGTGACTTGGTCCGCATCGCCGAGACGCGGCCCATCTCCAAGGAGAAGCGCTGGCGCGTCCTCGAGATCGTGGAGAAGGCCAGGTAACAAGTTGATTCAGCAAGAGACACGCCTCAAGGTCGCGGACAACTCAGGAGCCAAAGAGATCCTGTGCATCCGCGTGGCCGGCGGGCACTACCGCAAGTACGCGTCGGTGGGCGACATCATCACGGCCACGGTCAAGTCGGCGCAACCGGGCGGCCAGGTCAAGAAGGGTGAGGTCGTCAAGGCCGTCGTGGTGCGGGTGACCAAGGAGTTCAAGCGTCCCGACGGGTCCCTGATCCGCTTCGACGAGAACGCCGCGGTGCTGCTTGCCACCGCCAACAACCCGCGTGGCACGCGCATCTTCGGCCCGGTGGCCCGAGAGCTGCGCGAACGCAACTTCATGAAGATCATTTCTTTGGCTCCGGAGGTCCTGTAGTCCGAAATGCTGAGAAACAAGCTGCAGCCCAAGCGCCGCTGGCTCGACCTTGCGCCGGGTGACCCGGTGATCGTCGTAGCCGGCAAGGACAAGGGCAAGCAGGGCGAGGTGCTTCGCACCATTCCCGACAAGCACAAGATCGTCGTCAAGGGCGTCAACATCCTGAAGCGCCACACCAAGGCCGGGCAGCAGCGCGGCGGAGTCAGCGTGGCCCAGGGCGGCGTGGTCGACTTCGAAGCCGCGCTCGACTACTCGAACGTGATGCTCGTCTGTCCTTCGTGCTCGCGCCCCACCCGTTCCAAGCACACGGTGCTCGAATCGGGCGCGCGCGCGTTGATCTGCCGCCACTGCGGCGAGCCCTACGAGCGCATCCGCAAGACGGAGGCCCAGTGAGCAAAGCCAAGGTCGCCCCGAAGCAGGACAAAAAGCAGGCCAAGAGGCCAGAGGCGGACAAGGGTCCGGGCACGCGCTCGGAGACGCCGCCGCGTCTGCTGATCACGTACCGCGACACGATAGTGCCCCAGATGACCAAGGAATTCGACTACGAGAACGCGATGGAGGTGCCCAGGCTCTCCAAGATCGTGGTCAACATCGGCATCGGCGAGGCCAAGGACAGCGACAAGGCGCTGGACGCGGCGGTCGGGGACGTCGTCATCATCACCGGCCAGAAGCCGGCTTTGATCAAGGCGCGGAAGTCGGTCGCGGCTTTCAAGCTGCGCGCGGGCCAGACGGTCGGCATCAAGGCGACGCTGCGCGGCCGGCGCATGTGGTACTTCCTCGACAAGCTGCTCAACATCGCGCTGCCGCGCATCCGCGACTTCCGCGGGGTCAGCCCCGACGGCTTCGATGGCCGCGGCAACTACTCGCTCGGCTTGCGGGAGCAGGTCATGTTCCCGGAGATCGACTACGACAAGATCGACAAACTGCGCGGGCTGGAAGTGTCGATCGTCACCACAGCCCGCACCGACGATGAGGCGCGGAGCCTGCTCACACGGCTCGGCATGCCATTCAGGA
>DATLUC010000115.1:0-6757 GCA_035533335.1 Candidatus Baltobacterales bacterium | reverse complement strand
CGCGCTGGCGGTCCTGGAGGGGTCGGCCGACCCCTTCGGTCCCAAGGCGGTGCGGGCGTCGGCGGGTAACGTGTTCCGCCTCACGGTGGCCCACGCGTCATGGGGCGACCTCGAAGGCCTCGCCGGCTATGGTGCCGCGGCTGCGGGCGGCACGCCCCTGTCCGAGGCCGCAGTGGAGAATGCGGGCATGATCGTGCTGGGCAGCGAGGCGCACGGGCTCTCCCGCGGGGACCTGGAGCTGGTCACCGTCCACCTCAGCGAAGGGGTGGAGTCGCTCAACGTCGCCGCAGCCGCGGCCCTGATCCTGTTTGAGGTACGCAGGAGGCTGGCGGCATGAGGTTGCGACCGTCCCTCAAAGGGGTCGCACCGCGAATGGTGCAGCAATGAGCGATCCGTCGGCGCTGACCAGCCAGGCACTCGCAGCCATCGCACTCGCCCAGACCGTCGATCAGCTGGATGCGATCTCGCAGGAGTACCTCGGACGTAAAGGTGGCCACATCAGCCGGATGCTGTCCGGCATCGGCAAGCTCGAAGTCGTCGAGCGCGCCGCGCTCGGGCAGGCCGCCAACGACGCCAAGCGCACCATCGAGGCCGCGCTGGCGGCCCGTCGTGAGGAGCTCGAGGGCGCCCGCCTCGCCGACATGGCGGAGACCGAGGCGATCGACATCACCTTTCCGGGGCCCCGCCTGGAGCGAGGCCACATCCACGTGCTCACCCAGATGCGCCGCCAGATCGAGACAGTGCTCGAGAGCCTGGGCTACCAGGTCGAGCAGGGTCCAGAGGTGGAAACAGAGTGGTACAACTTCGAGGCTCTCAACATCTCGGCCGGCCACCCGGCGCGGGAGAACTGGGACTCGTTCTACTTCAGCCCGGAGCTGCTCCTGCGCGCTCACACGTCACCGGTCCAGATCCGCGCGATGCAACGCATCCAAGAGCCGCCCGTGTACATCATCACCCCCGGCCGCTGCTACCGGCGCGACGCCCCGGAAGCGACCCGGTTGCCCTACTTCAGCCAGGTCGAAGGCCTGGCGGTGGACAAGGGCCTCACGGTGGGCGACATGAAAGGCACGCTGCTGTTCATGATCCAGTCGCTCTACGGTCGCGAGCGCAAGGTTCGCGTAAGGCCCAGCTACTTCCCGTTCACGGAGCCGAGCTTCGAGTTCGACGTGTCGTGCGGCATCTGCGCTGGAATGGGCTGCAAGAGCTGCCGCCACAAGGGCTGGCTCGAGGTGGGCGGCTGCGGCATGGTCCATCCTCAGGTGCTGCGCAACGGCGGCATCGACCCCACCCAGTGGAACGGCTATGCCTGGGGTTTCGGGATCGAGCGGATGGCGATGCTGAAGCACGACGTCGACGACATCCGCCTGTTCTACGAATCCGACCTCCGCTTCCTGGAGCAGTTCTAGATGGACATGAGGTCACTTCCCCCCTGGCGGGGAACTACCCGGCGCAGCCGGGGGATGGGGAGAAGCACCTAACCGATGCGAATCAGCTACGAGTGGCTCACAGATTTCGTCGATCTCGACGGCGTCTCGCCCAAGGAGGCGGCCGAGGTGCTCACCCGGCTCGGCGTGGAAGTCGAGTCGCTGGTGGTCACGGACCTCTCCGCGATCGTGATCGGCAAGGTGCTCGAGCAGGTGCCGCACCCGAAATCTCGCAATCCCTTGTGGGTGCACCAGGTCGAGCTCGGCGGCCGCGTCGAGCAGATCATCGCCGGCGCCCCTAACGCCGTCCCGGGCTCCTTGGTGCCGGTCGCGCTGCCCGGCGTCACGGTGCCGAACGGGAAGCTCGTCAAGGACATGAACATCGCCGGATACAAGGCCAGCGGGATGCTGTGCTCTGCCGACGAGCTCCTGCTCGGCGACGACCACTCCGGGATCATGATCCTCGAGCGCGGAGTGACGGGCGAGGCGCTCACCACGGTGATCCCGATCCAGGCGGTCATGGAGGCGGAGATCACGTCCAACCGGCCGGACTGCATGGGCCATCTCGGCATCGCGCGCGAGCTGGCGGCGGGCCTCGCCCGCCCGATGAAGCGGGACTTCATGCCTTCGTTCACCGGCACCGCCACCCCGCCGGGCAAAGACCTGGTCACGGTCGCCATCGACGAACCGGATCTGTGCAGCCGCTACATCGGTGGGGTGGTCAAGAACGTGAAGGTCGGCCCCAGCCCGGAATGGCTGCAGCGCCGGTTGAGCGTCTGCGGCGTGCGGCCGATCAACAACATCGTCGACATCACCAACTACGTGCTGCTCGAGTACGCGCAACCACTGCACGCTTTCGACCTCTCGAAGCTTTCCGGCGGCGCGATCCACGTTCGCCGCGCCCGGGGCGGCGAGAAGCTGCTCTGCTTGGATGGCGTGGAAAGGACGCTGACCACGGACATGCTGGTCATCGCCGACGCCCTGCGGCCGGTCGCGATCGCGGGGGTGATCGGGGGCGAGGAATCCGCCGTCACGGTAAAGACCACGGAGATCCTGCTCGAGGCGGCCACGTTCAGCGGGCCCAGCGTCCGTCAGACGTCGCGCGCCCTGGGCGTTCGCACCGAAGCATCCGCGCGCTTCGAGCGAGGGCTGCCTCCGGAGCTCGCGCTGGCCGGCGCGCGCCGGGCCGCTTCGCTGATCGCAGAGCTCGCTGGAGGGAGCGTGCATCGGGAATGGGCCGACGTCTACCCGCGTCCGCAGGAGCCGGTGCGGGTCAACCTTCGACCAGGCCTCGTGGACGAGGTCCTGGGTACTCACGTGCCGCTGGAGGAGGCCGAGGCGATCCTCAAGCGCTTGAACTTCCACGTCAAGGTGATGAGCGACGGCGACTGGGACGTCCTCCCGCCGGTTTTCCGGCTCGACGTCACCCTTCCCGAGGACCTCGTCGAGGAGGTCGGGAGGGTCTACGGCTATGACCGGGTGGTGCCCACTCTTCCGGGTCGCCGGCACGACCGATGGTCGCCGTCCGCGCCCAGCGTGGATCGGCGGCTGGACCATGCCCGGCAGGTGCTCTCGGGCGGGGGCTTCGACGAGACCTGGAACCCGGCCCTGGTGTCCGGGCGTACGCTCGACGCTCTGCGGATCTCTGCTCTAGCGATGCACGTGTCGAACGCTTTGAGCGACGACATGGACACGCTGCGCACGTCGCTGCTGCCCTCGCTTCTCGATGTTGTCGCGCTGAACCGCGATCGCGGACGCCCGGACGTGCGGATCTATGAGATCGCCAGCGCGTTCCTGGCCCGGGTTGGGGAGAAGAACGTCCAGCCGGATGAGCCGCTGCGACTGGCGGCGCTGGCCACCGCCGGCGCGACGGCCGACTCGGCGCGCAAGGCGTTCTATGCGTTGAAGGCGGTGCTCGACGAGTGCGTGCAAACGCTGGGCTCGTCGGCCTGCACCTACCAGCGCGCCGCCGGCCACCTCTTCCACCCTGGACGCTGCGCCGCGGTGATCCTCGAAGGTCGTCAGCTCGGCTACATCGGGGAGCTGCATCCGACCGTGGCGGCCTACCGCAAGGTCGAAGGCCGGCTGGTGGCCTTCGAGATCGACGTCGAGCCGGTGCTCGCAAACTCGGCCATTCCTCGCGCCCAGCCGCTGCCCAGGTTTCCCGGGGTCGACCGCGACCTGGCGGTCGTGGCCGAAGAGCACGTGGCGGCGGGCGCGCTCCTGGCGACCATCAAAGAGGCGGGCGGCGAGCTCCTCGAGCTCGCCCGCGCATTCGACGAGTATCACGGCGCCCAGGTGCCGAGCGGTCACAAGAGCATCGCTTTCACCTTGACTTTCCGCAGCCCCGAGCGCACCCTGACGGACGCTGAAGTGGACAAACCTATGGCGGAGATCAAGCTGAGATTGGAGACCAAGTACGGCGCCAGGTTCCGCGAGTGAGCTGGGCGCAAGTTTCGGGCCGCCGGATCGTGAATCTGGCGGGAGCTGACGAATGACCTGGATCGACCTGATGCCGCTGGTCTTGATCGCCGGCTATGGCGTCGGAGGCTATTTCACAGGAGTCCTTCGCCGCTTGATCGGGGTGGTGGCTCTATACGTGGCTTGCTGGGCCGCTTCGAACATGGGACTGCAGGCTGGCGGGATCCTCCAACAGTCCTCCAACCTCGAGACCCCTGATGCCCGCATCTACGGATTCTTCGGCATCATCGTGGCCGTGCTCGTCCTGGTCGAGGTGGCGACGCAGCTTGCGCACAGCCAGATCCAGATTCCGGCCCTGGTTTTGAACCGCACCCTGGGCGTGATCGCGGGGGTGATCACCAGCGTGCTTTTGTCGGTGATCCTGATCTACGAATTCGGCGCGGCGGCCAACCCTTTCGGGGGCCCCCAGCTCGACCAGATGGAGCAACATCTTCGTGACAGCTACAACGGCTCCGTGTTTGCCGTCTCGATCGTGAACAAGGTGAGTCCTGCCATCATCGGACTGTTCCAGCCCGTGCTCCCCAGCGACCCGCAGATCTACTTCGGACCCGGCCCGGTCAACCCCTGATCCGGTGAGCGACCAATTCTTCGACCGCCTTAAAGCCAGGGCGGTGGAGATCCACGTCGAAGACCATCTGCGCGCGCGTCTTGGCCGCGGCGAGAAGCTCCGCGTGAAGCTCGGCCTCGACCCCACGGCCCCCGACCTGCACGTCGGCCACCTCGTGCTCCTCGACGTCCTGCGGGACTTCGTCGAGCACGGGCACACGGTGGTCGTGATCATCGGCGACTACACCGCTCTGATCGGCGACCCGAGCGGGCGTTCGGAGACGCGACCGATGCTCACGCGCGAGCAGGTGGCGACCAATGCGGAGACGTATTTCGAGCAGGTGGACGTGGTGCTGGATCGGAGCAAGATCGAGGTGCGGCACAACTCGGAATGGCTCGCCGCGATGACCGCCGCCGACGTCCTGCGTCTCACGGCCAAGGCCACGCTCCAGCAGGTGCTGCAGCGCGAGGACTTCGCCGATCGCATGAGGTCCGGGACCTCGATCGGGGCGCACGAGATCCTTTACCCGTTCAGCCAGGCCTATGACTCGGTCGCGGTCGAAGCCGACCTCGAGGTTGGAGGCACCGACCAGCTCTTCAACCTGCTGTTCGGCCGGGAGATCCAAAAGGCGTACGGGCAGCGGCCGCAGGATGTCGCCGTCTTCCCGCTGCTCGAGGGCACCGACGGCGAGCAGAAGATGTCCAAATCGCTCGGCAACTACATCGGCATCAGCGAGCCGCCGGAGCAGATCTACGGCAAAACGATGTCGATCCCAGACCGACTGACCGAGAAATATGTCCGGCTGGTCTCAGGCCTCGATGAGAAGGGGCAGGCCGAGGTGCTGGCCATGAAGCCTCGGGACGCCAAGGCGGCGCTGGCGCGGCAGCTGGTGTTCCGGCTTCATGGCACCCAAGCCGCGGCTCGCGCGGAGGCGGATTTCGAGCTCAAGTACCGCAAGCGCGACATCCCCGACGAGATGCCAGAGCACGTCACCGCCTCGGCGGGCGATCTCATCGGCGTGCTGGTGGAGTCGTCGCTGGCCAAGAGTCGCGGTGATGCGCGCCGCTTGGTCGACCAGGGCGGGGTGCGGGTCAATAACGAGCGAGTCGGCGCCGACGCTTCGCTGGCGGACGGCGACGTGCTCCAGGCAGGGAAGAGAAACTTCGTTCGAATTCGGGTGCGATAGAATCACCGAAAGCATGTTCCCACCCCAGGAAATCAGCGATTTCCCGGGGACCCCGGGTTTCTCTTTGCAAGGGTTGTCGGGGATCCCCGGCTGATGTCGGGACATTCGAAATGGGCCGGCATCAAGCACAAAAAGGCGATCGTCGACGCCAAGCGTGGCCAGGCCTTCACCCGCGCCAGCCGCGAGATCACGATCGCCGCGCGCGAGGGCGGGGGCAACCCTGAGGGAAACTTCCGGCTGCGCCTGGCGGTGCAGAAGGCGCGCGAGATCAACATGCCGACCGACCGGATCCAAAACGCCATCAAGCGAGGGACCGGGGAGCTGGCGGGTGAGAAGCTGGAGGAGATCCGCTACGAGGGCTACGGCCCCGCGGGGGTGGCGGTGATGGTTGACGCCTTCACCGACAACCGCAACCGCACCAGCGCGTCCATCCGCCACCGATTCGCCAAGCTGGGCGGCAACCTCGGCGAATCGAACTCGGTCGGCTGGATGTTCGAGCGAAAGGGGGTCATCGCGGCCAACGCCGGGAAGATGGATCCCGAGGAGGTCGGCCTCGCCGCCATCGAAGCCGGCGCGGACGACATCCAGGTCGATGGCAGGTCGGTCGAGATCTCGACTCCCCCTCCTGCCTTCGAGAAGGTCAAGGCCGCCATGGAGGCGCTCGGCGTGACCGTCGAGAACGCAGAGATCACGATGCAGCCCAAGCAGACCGTGCCGGTCGGAGAGGACAAGGCCGCCGCGGTGCTCAGGCTGATGGAGTCACTGGAGGAGGACGACGACGTCCAGCAGGTTTACGCCAACTTCGACATCCCGACCAACGTCCTTGAACGCGTTTCAGCACAGGTATGAATGAAATCAGTTGAGACCTCGCGCATAGGCCGGATTCACTCCGGCCGTCCCCCAGGCAGCGCATTTCCAGACGCCTCCCAGTCGTGGCGAGGAGCTGCCCGCGGTGAGGACGCAGTCCTTGCCGCGTTTTTGAACGCGTCTCAGCACAGGTATAGAACCTGATGGACACATGCCAGGCCGCGACAACGGGCTGATCCTCGGCATCGATCCCGGCCTCGCCGGCACCGGTTTCGCCCTGCTCTCCGAGCCCAACCTCGTTTTGGCGTGCAG
>DATLUC010000114.1:0-15788 GCA_035533335.1 Candidatus Baltobacterales bacterium | reverse complement strand
GCGATGCGCGAGGCGCAGACACCCGGGGAGCGAGACCTGCTCTGGGCCGGGCGCAAGGGCGCGATCGGCGCGCTCGGCCGGATCCGACCCAACTACTACCTCCACGACGGGGTCGTGCCGCGCTCGCGATTGCCGCAGGTTCTCTCGGCGGTGGGCGAGATTGGCGGGCATTACAAGCTGCCGGTGGCCAACGTATTTCACGCCGGCGACGGAAACCTCCACCCCAACATCCTTTTCGACCTGCGCGAGACCGGCATCATGCACCAGGTCGAGAACGCAGGCGAGGAGATGCTGCGGGCTGTCGTGGAGCTCGGCGGCGCCTTGTCCGGTGAGCACGGGATCGGGCTCGAGAAGTCTGCGTTCATGCCCTGGGTCTTCAGTCCCGACGACCTCGACTCCATGCACCGCGTGAAAGACGTGCTCGACCAGGACGGCATCTTGAACCCGGGCAAGATCTTCCCGGACCCATCTCGAAAGTCGATCCGCCTCGCCGGCCGCACCGGAGTCGCGATCGAGGCGAAATGGTGGTGAGCGCGGGCCCCGCCGTCGAGAAACCCGCGTCCGCGGAAGAGCTCGCCAGCCGCCTGCGCGAAGCGGCGGCGTCTCACGCGGCGGTGGTACCCGTGGGCGGCGGGCGGGCCCGCGCCATGGGCGACCTCGCGACGAGGTGCGACGTCGAGCTGCACACGTCCCGGCTCGATCGCGTACTCGAGCACTCCCAGGCGGACATGGTGGTCAGCGTCGAGGCGGGCATCACCCTCGAGGCGCTGCAGGACGAGCTCGGCAAGGCCGGCCAGTTCCTCCCGCTCGACCCGTTCAACTCGCCAGGACACACGATCGGCGGGCTGCTGGCCACCGGGTGGACAGGTCCGCTCCGCATGCGTTACGGCTCGCCGCGGGACTTCCTCATCGGCATCCGGGTCGCGCTGCCCGACGGCAAGCTGGCGAGCGCCGGCGGCCGGGTGGTGAAGAACGTCAGCGGCTACGACCTCATGAAGCTGCACTACGGCGCCCTCGGAACGCTCGGTGTGATCGTGGCGGCGTCGTTCAAGGTTTTTCCACGACCCCTGCGCGACGTCACCGTGGAGATGACGTTCGAATCTCACGACGAGGCCTGGAACGCCGTGGCCCGCGCGCTGGCGATGCCGCTCGGGCCCTCGGCGCTGGAACTCTTCTCGGACGGTCGCGTGCTCGCACGCTTCACCGGGAGCTCCGACGCCGTCAAACGCACCACCACCGACCTGGGTTGGAAGCAGGCCGCGGCCCCGGTCTGGGTCGAGCATTCGCGACGGGCGCCGGAGCGATGGGCGCGCATCGCCGTGCCACCCCAGGACCTGAGGCGCGTGCTCGACTCACTGCCCGCCGACGCGCGATGGTGGGCGTCACCTGGCGTAGGCGTGGCGAACTGGTCGATCGAAACCGCCGCCGATGGAGTGCGCGCAGCCCGGGCCGTCGCCGAAGGGGCGCGAGGGACGCTGGTTTTGATGGACGCGCCGGCCGACCTGGTGCGCGAGGTCGGCGCCTGGGGGACGCGGCCGGCGACACTCGACATCATGCGCAGGCTGAAGCGAGCATTCGATCCCGACGAGATCCTCAACCCCGGCAGGTTCGTCGTTTGACCACCACTCCCTTCAGCCGGCTCAGCGATGACGAACTCGCCACCTGCGTTCACTGCGGCCTGTGCCTCGACGCATGCCCCACGTTTCGCGCCACCGGACTCGAGACGGAATCGCCGCGGGGACGCATCTACCTGATGACGCAGTGGAAGCGCGGCACCATGCCTTTCGACGAAGGCCAGGTGCGCCACATCGACCTCTGCCTGGGCTGCCGGACCTGTGAGGCTGTGTGCCCTTCGGGCGTGCCTTACGGCCGGATCATCGAGGCGGGCCGTGCCGACGTCGAAGAAGTGCGGCGGCCGTCGTTCAAGCGAAGGGCGAGCCGATTTGCGCTGCGCCAGCTGCTGGCTCACCCTGGGCGCCTGCGGGCCGCGGGCTCTGCGACGCGGGCGGCGCAGGTGTTGCGGCTCACGTCGGCCGTGCGGTCAGGGCGGCAGCTGCCGCCTCTGCATGCGCAGTTCCGGCCACCCCCGGGAAACGTCGCTCCTGCCGTTGGCGAACGCAAGCACCGGGTGGCGTTCCTGGTCGGCTGCGTGATGCCGATCATCTATCCGCAATCGCACCGCGCTGCGGTGAGGCTGCTGCAGCTCGCCGGATGCGAGGTGTGGTTCCCTCCCGCAGAGCAATGCTGCGGCGCGCTGTTCGCGCACAACGGAGACCTCGAGAGCGCGGAGAAGCTGCGCGACGCCAACACGCGCACGTACGCGAAGGGGACGTTCGATGCGCTGGTCGTCGACTCGGCAGGCTGCGGCGCGCACCTCAAGGACTTCTACCCGGACCTGAAGGGCAAGGTGAAAGACCTCACCGAGTGGCTGGCGGACGTCGGCCTGCCTGCACCCAGGCGCGAAGTGACGATGCGTGTGAGCTACCAGGACGCCTGCCATCTCGCCCACGCGCAGCGCATTCGCAAGCAGCCTCGAGACCTCATCCGATCGATGCCCGGGGTGGAGCTGGTGGAGATGCGTCATCCCGAGATCTGCTGCGGGGCGGCGGGCCTGTACAGCACGCTCGAACCCAACATGTCCAGCCGCATCCTCGCGGAGAAGCTGGACGACCTGCTCGGCACCGGGGCCGAGACGGTGGTCGCCGCCAACCCTGGCTGCCAGATGCAGCTCGAGTCAGGTCTTCGTGCGCGGGGCTCGAGCATGACGGTCGAGCACATCGCCGAGCTGCTGCTGCGAGCCTACTGAGATCAGGGCCTCCCCACCGGTGGCGAGGTTCTCGTTAGAGCTTCAGCTTCGGGAGGACGGCGGTCTTGGTCACGTCGACCTCGACGCGCGCCACCGCCAGGGTCACATTGTCCGGCGCCCCCAGCTCGCGGCACCGCTCGATGACACGCTCGGCGCCCCGATCGAGGTTTCCGTCCTTGAGGAGCAGGCGCCCCATCTCCTCCACCGACACGCCCGCAGTCTCGACGCCGTCGCTGCACAGCACGACCGCGTCGCCTTCCTCCAAACGCATCTTGTCGGTGAAGGATTGGATCTGCTCCCAGACGCCGATCGCGCGCGTGAGCCGGTGCTTGAGCGGATGCGTGGCGGCCTCCTCAGGTTTGATCACGCCGAGCCGCACCTGCTCAGCCGGCCATGAATGGTCCTGCGAGATGAGCGTCGCGTCCCCGTCGCGGAACAGGTAGGCGGGGCTGTCGCCGACGTTCAGCAGGCCGAGCTCGCCATTGCGGATCGCCGCGACCACCATCGTGCTGCCCATCCCGGCCCATTCCGGGTTGTCGCGCGCAGCCTCGAACACGGCGCGATTCGCCTCCTTGCATGCGCGCTTCAGCCGATCCACGTCCGGCCCTTCCTGGCCGTCCTCGGAAAGGATCTTGGTCAGCGTCTTGACCGCGATGGAGCTGGCGTGCTGCCCGGCAGCGTGGCCGCCCATCCCGTCGCACACGACCAGGAGCGTGTCGAGGCCGGCCTTGTTGCGCCAGACCACGACCGAGTCCTCGTTCTCCTCACGCTCGAGACCGGGGTCCGTGGCCCACGCGATCCGTAGCCGCATCAGTAATGAACGGACGACTCGTGCCGGCGGGTCACCACCTTCCGAGAATCGAGAATCACTAGGCCCCGACGAGCGAGAACTGGACCGCGTTCTGTCCGATCGTGATGCGGTCGCCGTGGTTGAGCTGCTTCTCCTGCACCGGCTCGCCGTTGACGAGGGTGCCGTTGGTGCTGCCGAGATCGACGATCCAGAACTGATCGCCGCGGCGTTCGAGACGTGCATGGTGCCCGCTTGTCGCCGGGTCGCGCAGGATGACGTCGTTGTCGGGAGACCGTCCCAACCGGAGTGCGTGGTCGCCCGCGCGGTGGCTGTGCCCCGCGTCGGGTCCTGACTCGATCGTCAGCTCGCCCTGGGGGCCTGCACCCGGGGTCACCTCGGCCGCGACCGCCTGCTCTCCGATCGCCATCGTCTCGGCCACGGCCGCCGGCGCCGCAGGGGGCGGCTGCCATGCCGGCATCAGTGTGGTCGACTCGCGCTGAGCCGCGGTTTCGGGGCCCATCATCATCGTCGCCGCGACGTCGGGTTGGTCGGGTGCCGGGACCTCGGGTTGGTCGGGCGCCGCGACGTCGGGTTGGTCGGGTGCCGCTACGTCGGGTTGGTCGGCCGCCGGGGGTTCGGGCGCAGGCTCCGCGGCCTGCGCTCCTGCGTCCAGGTCGGCGTCGGTGGCAGATGGCTCCTGCGGCTGAGCCGCCGGACCGGCTTCTTCAGCCGGCGGGGCGGGAGGCGCTTCAGGGGCGGACCATGCCGCCGCGGCGGGCGGGCCCCAAGCGGGCGCCGGCGCCGGCGCATCGGCCGGCGCGGCGGGGGCCGGCGCGGACCACGAGGGAGCTGGAGGAGCTGCGGGCTCCTCGGTCTTGGGGACGTCCCACGATGGAGCGGCCGGTTCGTTCCACGCCGGCGCCGGCGGGCTCGAGGTCGACGAGTCCGCGGGCGCGTCCCACGATGGAGCGACCGTCGGCGGTGAAGGCTGAGCGGCCGCGGCCGGAGCTCCCCAGTCGCCCGACCCGGGCGCCGGCGCCGGCGGTTCGAGGGCGGGAGCGTCGGGCTTCGGGCCTTCCCACGCGGGAGCAGCCGGAGGATTCCACGACGGAGCCGACGGGGTGCCGGCTTGCGATTCGGGCGCCGGCGCGCCCCAAGCGGGCACGGCGGGGGTGCCGGGGCGCGAAGGCTCGACAGGGGGACCGGAGGGCGGAGCAGAGGGCGCGGCCGGAGCTCCTCCCCATGCGGGTGCGGCCGCGGCGGGGGCGGGGGCCTCCCAGGCGGGTGCAGATGGCGTGGGCGACGATGGCGCGGCCGGGGCCGCGGGCTGAGGCGGCGCACCCCAGGAGGGCGCCGGGGCGCCGGTCGGCGGCGAGGCCGGTGCGGCAGGCTCGCCGGTGGTGGGCGCGGGGGCCGGCGCGCCCCAGGTCGGGCCGCCGGGACCGGGCGGCGCAGGCGGCGCGGCCGGGGCTCCCCACGTGGGGGCGGGTGCTGGCGCTCCCGACGAGGCCGGCGGAGCGCCCCACGTGGGAGCGGGAGCGGCTGCCCCGGGCGGTGCCGGCGGCGGACCTGTGGGCGCTCCCCATGAGGGTGAGGCCGCAGGGGGAGCGCCGGCGGGTGACGGCGGAGCGCCCCAGGTGCCCTGGGCTGGGCGCGCCGCAGGCTGCTCCCAAGCCGAGCCGGGAGGAGCGGGGGGTTGGACGACCATGGTCGGCGCGACGGGGCTGGGCGGCCGCGACGCGGGCGTCGGCGGCGCCCAGGTTGCCGCGACCCCTGCTGTCTGCTTGGCCGGGGCAGCCGGGCGGACGGGGGGCGCCACCTTCTTCTTGCGCCTGCGCCGGGTCCTCAGGTAGAGCACGGCGGCCAGAAGGGCCACCACCGCCAGAATGATGTCTGCAACTTGAACGGGCATGCGGTGGAGAGCCTCCCTTTCGCCTAACCAGGCAGTTGATCTATGAACAAAACGTCCGACTGCTTAGTGCTGAAGTATGCCATCCGGTCAAGCGAACTTCAGCCTAACTCGCGCGATCTCGAGCCTTTCACGCGCCGGCCGGGCCCTCGATCACGAGCCGCCCAGAGGCCACGCCGGGGACGGTGATGTCGGCCTCGAGCGAATGTCCCCCGATCGCCAGCGGCTCGCCGGTGACCACATGGACGACGAGCCGGCGGCCCAGGGGCAGGTCCAGCCGTTTGGGCAGCGGCGCCAGGCCGGCACTCGTCTCGATGCTCAGCTCGTGCTTGGCCAGGACGACGCCGTCGAGCCGCAGGCCGGTCACTCCGATCAGCACCGCGGGGCGGGTGCGGTTTTCGAGGACGAAGCTCAAGCCTTCTCTTTCGGACCGCAAGCTCGCCAGGTCCGCGAGTCTCTCCGCCAGGTACCCGGGAATTTCCGGGCGCGGGCGCGGCCCTGGAAGGTTCGATGTGACGGTGAACTCGAGCTCCGAGCGGTCGACCACGTGACCGGCAATCGTGAGCGTGGCCTCGAGCAGGTAGTCCCCCTCCGCCGCCAACGGCAGGCTCAGGGTCGTGGCGTTGGCGGCGGGCTCGAACGCCGTGGGAACCTCCAGCTCGGCTGTGCCCGTGTACGACTTGCGGGTCACCACGTCGCGAATGCGGCTTACGCCTCGCGCCCCTGCGCTGCGCTCGCGGGCGACGGACCAGCGGACGGTGCCGCGCCCGTTGACCGCCGGGTCGTCGTTGACGACGACAAGTCGCGCCGCGAACGGGACGCCGGGTTTCTGCAGGACCCCAAAGGGACGGTCGGGCTCGAAGGCGAGAGGCTCGATGATCAGGCGCGTCGCCGTGAACGCCCGCGCCAGCGCCGCGAGAGCGGGCTTCGGCCGGCGCGCTCCGTCGAGCAACCCGAATCCGATCGCAGGGAACGGGTCGACCAGGTGAAACACGAACGCGCCCCAGCAAGACTCGAACTTGCGGGTGCGCAGGTGCTCGGCCGCGTATCGCACCAGGTCGGCCTGGTAGGACTGCGACGCCTCGACGTACGACTCGAGGCTCTGGTGCGCCGACGGGAGCCCGGCCCCGCGCTCCGCCCAGTTCACGGGTTGGAATCCCGCATGTCGCCACGACGGCTCTTCGTCCGCCACGGGCCAGCTCCGGCCGATCACGTCCCACACCGGCGAATCGGCCGATGGCAGGGCCTGGGCACCGAATGCGCCTGCGATCAGCGGCTCCACCTGGCCGAGATCTCGCCACGAGCCGGACGACCACCCCAGCATTAGCGCAAGGTCAACGTCGCCGGATGCGGCAAGCGCCGGCCGGCTCGAGTCGAGGCGCTCGAACGAGGCTTTGAGCTCCTGGTCGACCGAGTGGTTCTGGCGCACCGCGTGCACGTCGCCCAGGTCGAAGTTGGTCGCAAGCCAAGGCGGATCGTCGTGCGCGATCCACAGGGCGACCGACGGCCGGTTGTGCAGCATCGCAACCATCTCGGACTGCTGCTCGCGCGCCGAGCTCTCGAAAAAGCGCGCCTCGTCGAGCCTGGCGTGGTGGACATACGTCCCGGTCAGCGGGAGCTCCTGGAAGACGAGCATCCCGGCGGCGTCCGCCTCGCGGTAGAACTCCTGCGGGAGGACGTTGGCGACCACCCGCAGCGCGTCGATGTTGGCCTCCTTCGCGATGGCGAGATCGCTTTCGAAGCGCGCGCCGCCGAGCTCGTCCAGCCGCCATGAGGGCGCGTAGCACGCGCCGCGCAGGAACATCGGGCGCCCGTTGACGGAAAGGTTCCAGCGCCGCGGACCGACGTCCCAGGTGAGGTCTCGGAACGCGAAGGTGTCGTCGACGCGAGATGATTCGATCCCGTCGGCGGTGCGGGCGGCGAGCTCGGCGCGATACACCGGTTGCTCCCCGAACCGCCAGGGCTCCCAGCGACGCGCGCCGTGAAACGCGAGGCGCATCGCCATCGTCTCCTCCTCGCCGCCCGCCAGCCGGATCTCGCGGCGAAGGCGCAGCGGTTCGCGGCCGGGGCCGGGGACCACGAGCTCGACCTCGCCTTCCATCTGCCGGCCGTCGAGGTTGCGCAGCCGCGCTTCGACCTCGAGGCGTCCGTCGCCTCCTTCAAAGTGCGGCTTGAGGCGCAGCCAGTCGATCGTGATCGGCCCCACGTACTCGAGCTCTACGGGGCGCCACAACCCAAGCGGCACCTCGATGCGATAAGGGTCCGGCAGGCTCGCGTATGCGGACGCGGGATAGGGCTTGAGATCGCCGTCGTTGAACAGTCCCATGATGTGCCGCTTTCGGTCCGGCTCCACCTCGACCGGCGACTCGCAGCAGATGACCAGCAGGTTCTCCGGCTTCAGGTACGGCGTCAGGTCGAACCCGAACGGGGCGAAATAGCCGTAGTGGGAGCCCAGGAGCCGGCCGTTGAGCCATACGTTGGTGGCGAGGAAAGCGCCGCCGATGCGCAGCACGATCCGGCCGGAATGGTCCGGCCTCGGAAACTCGGTGCGATACCAGACCGCCTGCCGCCCTTCTTGGGCGGCGAGCTGCCGCGGTACCTCGATCGGTTTCCACCCGGAGCCGCGCCCGATCGGCAACCGCTCCGCCTCGCCTTCGCCGAGCGGCATCCACAGCGCCTCCCATCCCGTGAGCTCGCGGCGACCGGCCGCGCGCTGTGCCATCGGGAGGAAGAGGCAGTCGCTCATCGCCCGCTCACGTAAGCGCCGTCCGCCGTGCTGCAGAAAAGCACCGGGCGGCCGAGCGAGTCCGCGAACGGTTGCGCCTGCTCCCGGTCGACGAGCGCGAGGACGCTGCCGCCAAAGCCCGCGCCCATGATCCGCGCGCCGCGACAGCCCGGACCACGTCGCGCCCTCTCGACCAGCGCATCGACGGTCGGCGTGGACACCTCGAAATCGTCGCGCAGGCTCTGGTGCGACTCGTTCAGCAGCACGCCGATCCGGTCGAAGTCGCGTCCGCGCAGCGCTTCGACGAATGAGTGCACGCGGGCGATCTCGGAATCCACGTGCCGGCGCCGCCTGGGGTCTCCAGACTCGGCTTCGCGGCGGCGCTGGTTGTACGGCGTGGTGGCGAGGGAGCGGTGCTCGCCCGAATCGATCACGGCGATCGCGAGCTCGTCGGGAAACGGCACCGCCTCGTAGCGCAGCGTCGTGCAATCGAGCAGCAGCGCATGGCCGCGACGGCCCAGGGCCGAGGCGAACTGGTCCATCACGCCGACCTGCACGCCGGTGGCCTTCTGCTCGGCGCGCTGGCAGGCCAGCGCCGCCTCCTTGCCGTCCATCTCCGGCCTGAGGCCGGCCGCGACCGCGACCAGGAGCGCGGCCGATGAGCTGATCCCTGCGCCGGGTGGGACCTCGGACTCCACCTCCACAGCTTGCGGCTCGGCGCCGATCTCTTCGCCGACCGCGCGCACGTACGCGAGGCCGCCGTCGACCGTGCTGTGCACGGACCACTGCGAAGCTGCGTGGCCCCTGACGTGCGTGTAGCGGTCAACCGCTGCGGGCAGCACCACGCCGCCGAGATAGTCGACGTGCTCGCCGATCAGGTTCACTCGACCCGGGGCGCGCCCCTCCCACGACCGCGAGGACACGTTCAGAGGGCGCGCAGCTCCGCGGCGGTGTCCTCTGCGCGGGCATCCAGGATGAAAGCGCCGGCGCCGATCTCCGACCCGGCCAGGTACTTCAGCTTGTCGCGGCTGCGGTTGGGCGGATAAAACTCGACGTGGAGGTGGTGATGGCGCGCGCCGCGGCCGGGTGGCCGCTGGTGCATCGCCATGACATACGGCAGCGGGCGCTCGAATAGCCGGTCGTATTTCTGCAACAGGGTCTTGAGGGTCCGCGCGAATGATTCATCGTCGCCTTCGTCCAGGTCGGTCAGGGCGCCGCGATGTTGCACGGGTGCGAGATGGACCTCGTAAGGCCAGCGCGCGAACGCCGGCACGAAGGCGAGCCATCGCTCATCGCGGATCACCGTGCGCTCGCCGTCCTGCTCTCCTTCGATGACGTCGCAGTAAAGGCAGCGACCCGTCTTTCGCATGTGTCGCGCGCCGGCGGCCAGCTCGCGCTGGAGTACCGGCGGGACGAACGGGTACGCATAGATCTGACCGTGCGGATGGCTGAGCGTGACCCCGATCTCCTCGCCTCGATTCTCGAAGATGTACACGTATCGAACCTTGGGCAGACGGCCCAGCTCGCGGGTCCGATCGCGCCAGACCTCGATTAGGTCCCTGATGTGGTCAACGGTCTGCTCGCCGAGCGATGAGTCGTGGTCAGGGGTGTAGCAGACGACCTCGCAGCGACCCTGGTCGGCGGTGTACGACGGGAAGCGGTTCTCGAAAACCGCGATGTGGTAGTCAGGCTCGGGGATCTCCGTCTCCTCCATGCCAGGCCGGGTCGGGCACAGAGGACAGTGCTCCGCCGTTGGGTGATAGGTCCGGTCCTGGCGCCACGGCGCGACAGTGACCCATTCCTCGAGCAGGGGATTCCACCGGAGCTCGCTCACGCTTTCTCGAAATAGATCAAGTAGCGGCCGTCAGGTTTCACGACCACTCGTTTCTTGAGACGGCGGGGCATTCGAGCCCAAAGTCTAGGGCTGACAGGACGCCGACCCTTGATACACTGCGGTGCGAAGTTCACTGCCCGCGGGGGCAAAGGAGGTGAGGCGGAACCTTGGATAAACCGAATCGCGGTGCCAACCGCCTCGTTTGCCAGCTGGGAGCTCGGGAGGAATCGAGCCTCTAGGGCTTCGCCAATCCGGCTCCTGGAGTCGGAGACGGTAGCACTGCGAACGTCGACATCGAGGGGCCGGGGTTGTAACCGGCCCCTCGAGCTTTTCAGGGGCCGCGGCGAACGCAAGCCGAAGCCTGCGGATTCGGGGGGATTAAGGCCCCATGTGCGGGGCCTTCGTCTTTTCACAGCTACGATTTCCCTCGTGAGCAAGGATTTCGCCGCTGTGTTGAACGAGACTCCCGAGGGCTGGCTGCAGGCCATGGGGGTAACCATCACGCTTGCGACCCGGGACGAGGTGCGCTGCGAGCTCACGGTGGGGACCGAGCACCTGCAGGGTTACGGCATCGTCCACGGGGGCGTGCACTGCGGCCTCATCGAAACCCTTGCGTCGATCGGCGCCTACCTGTTCGCGCAGGACAAGGGCCAGCACGTGGTCGGCCTCGAGAACAACACGAGCTTCATTCGAGCCGTGCGGGCGGGAACCAGGCTGCACGCGGTCGCCAAGCCCATCACGCGAGGCCGGCGCACCCAGGTTTGGGAAGCGCAGGTCCTCGACGAGCAAGAGCGAATCGTGGCCACAGGGCGCGTGCGCTTGCTCTGTCTCGAGCCGGACCAGGCGCTCGCGGGAGAGCAGGTCCAGGGAGTTCTCCACTCCGGCCAGTAGCGACGCTAGTGGCTGGTGATGTAGCTGAAGATGATCTCGTCGATCAACTGCTCGATGGGCGCCAGGTCGTCGGTGTAGACCTGTCCGTGGTATGGCGACACCCTCAGCTTGCCCTCCTGCAGCACGCTCTGCGCCGCCTCGCTCGCCAGCGGGGCGGATTCGAGCTGGAGGTTGTGCGTGACGTCGTTCACCGTGATCGGCTCGGTCGACGCGTAGACGACGGTGTTCGCGTAGTTGGGATCGTCGACCAGCAGGACGCTGGGAAAGACGGCGGCCATCGTGCTCGCCAGGGCGGCCACCAGCCGGTAATCGGTCGCTGTGCGTCCGACGTTGACCGCCACCGAACCGCCCGGGTTCAGGTGGTCTCTGACCTGCTGAAAGAACTCCTTGGTGGTCAGGTGGAATGGGATGTACGGCTGGCGATAGGCGTCGAGCACGATTACGTCGTAGTGGCCGGCCTGGGTGTCCAGCCAGTAGCGAGCATCGGCGACGACCTCGTGCGCGCGGGCGTCGCCAAGGTGGAAGTAACGATGCCCGACGGCGAGGATCTCGGGATCGATCTCTACCCCGGTGATGTCGACCTGGTTGCCGTAGGCCAACCGGTACTCGCGCGCGGCGGTCCCCGCGGCGAGGCCGAGAAAAGCTACTGACCGCGGCGTCGCCGCAGCCGCCTGCGCGGGCCGGAAAGCATCGGCGACCAGGAGGTAGTCCCAGTAGCCGTAGGTGAGATTGCTGGCCGAATCGTAGATGGAGTGAACCGCCTGGCCCTCGTTGAGGATCAGCTCGGTCTTGGTTCCCTCCTGCACGACCTGGATGTAGTTGTAGGCGGATTCCTTCTCGTAGATCAGCGTTCCGACCTCGGGCGGCTTGATCCCGGCGGGCAGGAGCACCCAGGCCAGGATCACCGCAACGGCGAACAGCGCATAAAGGCGCCGGCGTGGCCACAGGCCTGCGACCGACACCAGCACCAGCACCAGGCCGAACCCCTCCAGGGTCGGGCGCGTGCCGTAGGTGGGGATGAACCAGAAGACCGGGAGAAACGTGCCCAGGATGCTGCCCACCGTCGACAGCGCGTACACGCGGCCGGCGGTGTTGCCACCGGTCTCCACGTCCTTGAGCAGCAGCCGGATGGCAAACGGGCTGACGCAGCCCATCAGGATGACCGGCGCTGCGAACAGCAGCACCACCGCGAGCAATGTGCCCGCGACCAGGCCTGCGCTGAGGTCCCTGAAACCTTGTTGCGATGCGAGCAGGATCGGGTAGCTGACCAGCGGGATGACCCCGATCCACAGGCCGGACCACGCCGTGATCTGGTACAGAAGCTCGTCGTGCGGGTGTCGGTCGGCAAGGCGACCTCCGATCACGTAGCCCGCAGACAGGTAGATGAGGATGAGCCCGATCAGCACCCCCCACACGTAGAGGCTGGTCCCGAAGTAAGGGGCGAGCAGCCTCGAGGCGCCGAACTCGACCCCCAGCGAGGCCATGCCGGAGATGAAGACGAGCGGCAGCAGAAGGCGCTGCGAACGGGTCGCCGTCAAATTGGTTGCTCTGCCGCCCACTTGCGCGTCCCTTCGTCCATCGGGACCGGGAGCTGGACGCGAACCTCCGCGTAGAGGTCGCCTGGCGCTCCGCCCTTCGGGTCGGGCAGACCGAGGCCTTTCAGCCGGATCTTGGTCCCGTTCTGCGTCTCGGCCGCCACCTTGAACTGGACCTGACCGCCCTTGAGCGTCGGGGCCGCCACCTCGCCGCCCTGGAGGGCGACGCGAAGAAGCACCGGAACGATCACTCGGACGTCCTTACCCTCGCGCGTGAAGATCGGGTCCGGGGCGATCTGGACCCGGGCCCGAAGGCCAGGCACTCGCAGCACCGTCCCCTCCTTGACGCCGGCCGGGACCTTGACCTCCACCCGCCTGCCGCCCGGAAGCTCGACCGTTCGGCTCGCGCCGCGATAGACCTCGGCCAGGCTGACCGTCACGGGCGCTTCGACCTCTGCGGCCTGCTGGCGGGTCCGACCGCGAGCGCCGCCCAAGATCGAGCCGAAGATGTCGCCGAAGCCCTGGGCGTCCCCGAACATGTCCTCCATCTCCTCCGGCGTGACGGTGCGGTACTGGACGCCGGGTCCCCCGCCAGGCGGATATCCGCCGCCAGC
Organism: Candidatus Baltobacterales bacterium; assembly: GCA_035533335.1. Lineage (GTDB taxonomy): Bacteria > Chloroflexota > Dormibacteria > Dormibacterales > Dormibacteraceae > DATKSS01. The sequence goes on along the minus strand of DATLUC010000114.1, from coordinate 2,684 downwards.
GCCCGCGCCAGGCTGCGGGCGGCCGGCTGCGGCCGACGACCAGTCGGGACCGAGCTGGTCGTACAGGGCCCGCTTTTTGGCGTCCGACAGCACGTCGTGGGCCTCGGACACCTCCTTGAAGCGCGCCTCCGCCTGCTTGTCGCCGGCGTTGAGGTCCGGGTGGTGCTTGCGGGCGAGCTTGCGGAAGGCGGACGAGATCTCCTTCTGGTTCGCCGTGCGCGGCACGCCGAGCACCTCGTAGTAGTCCTTTGGCATCGTTATGTAGTTACCCGCTTGAGGTGCTGGACGAATCCCGGGCGGAGCCGGTAGCCGAGGGCCTGGTTGATGTGGAGCATCGGCGCGTTCTCCGAGTCGTTCTCGGTGTAGACGACCGGAACGCCGAGCTCGACCGCCTGCGCGAGGGTCTGCAGCTTGACCGCCCGGGCGATTCCGCGGCCGCGATAGGCGGGGTCACTGCACGTAAAGCCCGTGAAGACCCGGCCGCGCACCGGGGGGAACTTCAGGTAAGACATCGCCACGGGCCGGTCGGCGAGGAGCGCAACCCACAGTCGATCGGACCGCCTGTCGGGGGCGGAGACACGCCTCTCGAAATCCTCGAGGGGCTCGTCGAGGATGGGGACTGTGTGGGGCACGTCCTGAACCGTGCGCTGGTTGAGCTCGTGGAGCTTTCTCATCGCCTCGGGATCCTTCCACGTGGCTAGCGTGACCAGCTCGACCGACTCCGCCCGCATTCTTTTCCGCGCCTGCACGGCCTCGTCGACCAGGCGCTTTCCGTGGACCGCGAGGTCCAGCTCCCACCCCCTGTCGAGGCGGTCGCGCCCATGGCCCAACGCGGCGAGGGCTTCGAGCATCTCGGGCTCGTCCTCGCCGGCATAGGCGATGAGGACGCGCGAACCCTCGGCCACGGCCCTGGCCTCGATCCACGCCCACATCGGCTCGAGGAGCTGCCGGCCCGGCACCGATCGATCGAGCCAAACTTCGATTTCGCAGTGGCGCTCCGGAAGCTCTGACCAAGGACCGTGCATCCAGGCGAGGTACGCGATCGGGCGACCCTCAAGCTCGGCGATGAAGCGCCCGGTCTCATAGCCGTGTCGCGGCTGCTCCCAGCGATACCGCGTGACCACAGGGTCCAAGGCCAGCGCCGGGTAGGCGGCGGTCATGATGTCCGCCGCCAGCTCCGCATCGTCCAGTGTCGCTTCTCGGTAGGTGATCCCGGCCACGCCCACCAGACTCTAACGATCAGAGTGGGACGACCTGCGGAGTCACGCCGCCCTCGCCGACCTCGAGGATGCCCACCGAGGGCTGGGGAAAGCTCCTGAGGTGGCGGGCTGCCCGCAGCCAGCACCACTCGAACCAGCCCGGGCGCTGCCCGAGGCGGCGGACGGCGGTGGCCGGGTTCCACTGGTGGACGCCACCGGGATTGAAGAGCAGCGTTCCGTCGATCACCTCCGCATGGGCGCGGTGGGTGTGACCGAAGACGATCACGTCGGCGCTCGGAAAGCGGCGGCGGAGCGAGCGGGCCAACCCACCATGAGGATGAAAGTAGCCGAGGCTGAGCGTCCACAGGAGCGTCTCGGGCTCTTCGAGCCAGCGGCTGCGATCACCATGGACGACGACGATCTTCTTGCCCCCCACCTCGACCTCGCGACTTCGCGGCAGCGAAGCGAGCGAGGTGTCGTGGTCGCCTCGGACCGCCGCGACGGGGGCGATGCGCTCGAGCTCGGTCAGGGTCGAGGCTTCGTTGATGTCGCCCGCGTGGAGGATGAGGTCGACCCCGGCGAGCACTTCACCCAATCGTGGCGGCAGCCGGTCGGCGAACTCGGGGCAGTGCGTGTCCGCGACGACACCGATGCGGGACCTCACGCCGGCGCCGTCCGCCCTGCATCAGGCCGCAACGTCAGCAACACGACCAGGGGCGCAAGGCTGAGGAAGGCCGCGATGCCGTAGACGTAGGGCTGGCCGGCGGCGAAAGCGACGCCCCCTATCAAGGGGCCCGCGACTCCACCCACATAAAACGGAAACAGGATCTGGCCGAGGACCGCGCCACGGCGTTCGGGGCTCACGGTCGCGGCCATCACCGCCATGCTCGCCGTCAGGATCGCCGCCGCGCAAATGCCGTTGGCGAACAGGGCGGCGGCAAAGACCGGCAGCGTGTGGCTGAACCCGGCGACCGTCAGGGCCACGGCGGCGCCGACCGAGGTGAAGTTCAGGATCGCCACGTGACCGAACCTCTGCATCGCCATCCCCCACAGCGGCGACGCCACCGCCTGGCCGAGGCCGACCGCTGAAAGAACGACGCCCACCGCGGTGACCGTGTCGGCTGGAGCGAGCCTCGCGATGTAGATCGGCGCGTAAGGCAGCATCGTCCAGAGCCCGACCTGAGTCACCGCCGTGGCCACGAAAAGCCGCCACACCAGCGGGTGGCGGCGAATCTCGTCGAACGCACCGCGCAGAAGGCTCAGGACGCGGAGGTCGGCCGGCCTTGCGTGCTCCCCCTCTTTCATCACCACGACCAGGAGCACCGCCATGAGCATTGACAGCCCGGCGTCGAAGAGCAGCATTCCCCGGACGTCGACCAGGTGCACGAGCAGCGCACCCAGGATCGGACCCACCGCCCGTCCCGCGGGCGAACCGGCGGCGACGATCCCGACAGCCAACCCGAGTCGTTGTTTGGTCGTGGTCGA
>DATLUC010000113.1:0-3629 GCA_035533335.1 Candidatus Baltobacterales bacterium | reverse complement strand
TCCTATCTCCTGTGGCGCGACACCAACCTGCTGGTGCTGAATGAAGAGGTCGGCCGTCTAGGCACCGCGCCCGCGATCGCTGACGAGGCACGGGCCGTCATCAGGTTGAGTGCCGACACGGGCATCGTGCGCATGGCTCGGGCCTTCGACTATCAGATGCACATCGTCAGGCGCCGTGAGGACGCCGTCATAGTTGCACTCCACGACCGCGAGACACAGCTGCAGACCGCGGTGGTGGACATATCGAGGAAGAACGACCAGCAGTCAGCGGCGATGGCTGAAATCTCGGACAAGAACGTGCAGCTCAAGGCGCTGAGCCGGCAGCAGTCGGATTTCATCGCCAATGTCAGCCATGAGCTGCGGACTCCGTTGGCCGGCATCCTCGGCTATGCCGAGCTCCTGCTGCAAGGGATGGATGGCGACCTCGACAACGAGCAGCGCCCGGACTTGCTGGAGGTCCAGAAGGGTGGTCAGGTGCTGCTGGCCTTGGTCAACGACCTCCTCGACGAATCCCAGATCGTGGCTGGAAAGATGGCCTTGAACACAGGTTGCGTCCATCTCAAGGCCTTGATCGAATCGGCCTTGGCAACGGTTCGGACGCTTGCGGGCCGGAAGGCGCTGTACCTGCGCGCCGAGATCCCGGACGGCGCCGACGCGCTCGGCGACGAGGTGAGGTTGAAGCAGATCTTGACCAACCTGGTCGGCAACGCGATCAAATTCACCGATGCGGGTGGCGTCAGCATCAACTGCCTGCCCTGGTCGGGTTTCTGGCGCGTGAACGTGGTAGACACCGGCATCGGGTTGCCGGCCGGTAGCGGGGAACTTGTCTTCGAGCGCTTCCGGCAGCTGGATTCGAGCACCACGAGGCGATTCGGCGGTACCTGCCTCGGCCTGTCCATCGCCAAAGGGTTAGTGACCATGCATGGAGGCGAGATCGGCGTCGATTCCACCCTTGGGCTGGGGAGTACGTTCTGGTTCACGGTGCCGGCATACCCTCCCGCGGAGCGAGGCCCGTCAGGCAGGCCGTCGCTCTGAACCTGGTTTGTGCCCGCCGAAGCATCCCCCAATGCTGCCGAACATGACGCCGCTGGAGTTAACCCATTACTCCTGAGGGGCTGAATAGCCGTCGTCTCGCATGGCGACATTGAGGGCGCATGCGCGTAGACCCGTATCTCATGAGTGGGATCAGGCGTGGACGCGCGCGCGGGCAGTACCTCTCGAAGCTCGGGCTGGACTCCGCGTGAACCCGACCGCACGACCCGACCTGGCGCCAGACAGCGCGATGTTGAAGTTCACGGTCGGTGGCCTCAACTGCGCATTGCCCCTTGCAGACGTCCAGGAAATCACGGCCATGGTACGGGTCACTCCTTTGCCAGGCGCCCGGCCGCACCTGCTTGGCGTGATCGACTATCACGGGACGCCCTGCGGCGTCCTCGACGTCCGGCACCTTCTCAACCTTCCCGGCGCCCCGATCCAGCCAGAGCAGCACCTCGTCGTCCTGCGGCTCGGCGACGAGTTGCTGGCGATTCCCTGCGACCGGGCCGAGACCGTGCTGTGGGGACGGGTGCGGCCGGTCGCCGCCGGACGGGCGAGCGGCCCGTTGATCCAGGGCCTGATCCAGGGGGAGGACGGGGTCATCCTGGTCCTTGACCCGGCGCATTTGACGAAGGCCTCTCCAGTGGGGGAGAGCAAGCTCCGGTGGCTCACCCGCGTCGGACGAGTCGAGGCCGTCAGGAACGGAAGCTGATGAGCGCTCTCCTTTCACCCGGTCTGTCTGACGTGTGTCGCCTCACGCAGGCGCGCACCGGCTTGCGGATCACCGGGCCGGGCCGGGCGGCCAACCTTATCCGCCTCGAGGGCGCCCGGGGCGCTGCTGGGTGCCTCGATTGGCCGGCTTTTGCAGAGCGCCTCCGAGGGGAGAGTCTGGCCGGCCATGCCTGGACCGCATTGATCCGGTCAATGACAGTTGGCGAGACATATTTCTTCCGCAACAAGCCGCATTTCGACCTCCTCCGCGAGCGGGTGCTGCCGGCTCTGATCGAGCAGCGACACCGCGAGGAGCACCCCTGGTTGAGGATCTGGAGCGCAGGATGCGCAACCGGGGAGGAGGCCTATTCATTGGCGATCCTGGTGCGTGAGCTGATTCCGGACCCGGAGCGATGGGCGATCCTCATCCTCGGAACCGATCTCAACTCCGAGTCGCTGCGGCGAGCCCGGAGTGGAAGTTACGGGCTCTGGTCGTTTCGCGACACAGACCTGGTCTTGATGTCGCGCTACACCACGCCGCACGAAGATCGCATGGTCGTCACCGACGAGATCAGGACGATGGTGACGTTCTCGATGCTCAACCTGGTCGACGCTGACACTTATGGCCCGGGCGCTTCGGCGATGGACCTGATCCTGTGTCGCAACGTGACGATGTACTTCGGACAGCCGACCGCCGAGGTGGTGGCCAAGCGACTGCTGTCCGCACTCACCCCCGGCGGCTGGCTTCTTGTCGGCCCGTCGGAGCCCGATGCCCAGGTCTTTGCCGGTTTCGATGTGGTCAACGCCTATGAGACCACCGCCTACCGGCGTCCTCAACACCGCGTCGAATCGGCCAAGATCGAGGCGACTGAGCCAGCGTCCGCCGGCACACGACCGGTTGTCTTATCTGCCGAGGAAAGCTTCGGAGTTCCCGTCTCCGGGGCCAGCCGCAGCCTCAGTCCGACCACGCCGGAAGAGTGCCTTCGGGCCGCGCGTACCGCCGGAGACGCTGGCCGTTACGACGAGGGGCGGGACTGGTGTTGCCGGGCGCTCGACCTCGACCCGACCGACGCCGATGCGCATCATCTGTTGGGGACGATCTGTGCCGCACAGCACCAAACGGAGTTCGCCGTCAAGGCGTTCAGGAAGGCGATCTACCTGGATCGGGACTTCGCACTCGCCCATTACGGGCTGAGCAACGAGCTCCGGATTCTCGGTGACGAGACGGGCGCGGAGCGGTCCGTGGAGACGGCACGCCGCCTCCTGTGCTTGCTTCCCGCGCACGGCCCGCTTCGGGGCAGCCACGGGATGACGGCCCGGGAGATGCAGGACCTGCTCGAACCTGATGTGGAGGGCCTACCTGCATGACCGCAGATTCCGACGCCATCCTCGCCGAGCGAGCCCGGAGGCTGGCGATGCCCGTTGCGGCGACCGCGGACTCCGGGACGGAGCCGATGCTCGGCTTCACACTGGGGGAGGAGCGATTCCTGGCGCCGCTCCACTCCGTGCGCGAGGTGGTCTCGCTGGAGTCGATCACGCACATCCCAGGCCTGCCCTTCTTGTTCGCCGGCTTGACGACCGTCCGGGGCGACATCGTCCCCGTTCTCGACGTCCGAGGTTTCTTGGGCCTGCCCGAACACCGCGCGGGGCGCCCGGAGAGGATCATCATCGTCGAGTCAGACGGAGCGCTCGCCGGAGTCTGGGTCGACCGGATGCACGGACTGAACGCCGTCGACGCTGCGCTTCTGACCGTGGACCACGGCTTGAGCAGCCCCGCCTTCGGCGGCCGGACGGCGGATCTCTCCACTGTCATCGACCTGAGCGGGCTGGTGACGGCGGCGCGACGAGCGGAATCCACAAATCCACCGGCCGAGGAGGCTTAG
>DATLUC010000112.1:0-2021 GCA_035533335.1 Candidatus Baltobacterales bacterium | reverse complement strand
GAGCACCAGACGTGCCCGTTGCACGTCGGCGGCCGGCAAGCTGCGGGAGCGGGAACGCGCTTCGAGTTCGGTTCGTTCGGCTTCGGAAAGGACGATGGGAGAGCCTGAAGTGAACATGAGCCATTCTACCACGCACGGTCTGCCAATGACCGTTACGGCCCACTAGTTGAACTCGACCGGCGCCAGCCGCTCCCGGTTTACCTCGAGCTTGAAGATGTCCGGTCGGCCGTAGTGACCCGCCACGTCGAGCGTCCGTTTGGCGGCTGACGCGGCGGCGGGATCACAGTCCGCGTACAGGATGCCGTGCTGCCCGTGCAGAGGCCCCGCCACCACCCTCCCGCCCGGCTCCACGATCACGGAGTCGCCGGGGTTGTACCACTCCTCCAGGTCGGGAAACAGATCGGCGCGCTTCGGAAAGTCCCTGGGGATGTCCTTGCCACGCATAGCGCAGCCGTTGCCGAGCACCCAGCACCTGCCCTCCGCCGCGATGTGCCGCATCGTGGACACCCACGTGCTGCCGGCGTCCCAGCTCGGCGCCACGTACACCTCACAGCCCTGCGCGAACAGGGCGAATCTTGCCAGCGGCATGTAGTTCTCCCAGCAGATCAGGCTGCCCACCCGCCCGGCGGGGGTTGGGATGACACGTAGTCCGGTCGCGTCACCGGTGCCCCACACCATCCGCTCCGGGTTGGTCGGCATCAGCTTGCGGTGGCGGTTCAACACGGTCCCGTCCGGACCGATGAGGACGACAGTGTTGTAGAGGGTCCCGCGGCTGAACTCGCCGTCACGCTCGTGGATCCCGATCGACACGGTCACCTTGAGCCGCCGCGCGGCCGCCTGCATCGGCTTCAGGTCGCCCGCCTCGAGGTCGATGGCGTTCTCAACCAGTCGCCGGTGGATCTCTGAGGTGAGCTCGTAGTCGTTGCCCGGGCGCAGCCGCCAGAGCCATTCGGGATAGCCGGGGAGCCAGGTTTCGGGAAACGACACGAGCCGCGCGCCACGACCTGCGGCCTCCTCCAGCAGCTTGACCCCGCGCTCGAGAGTCTTCTTCCGGTCCAGCGTCACAGGCGGGTGCTGAACGACTGCGACCAGGTGCTTGCTCATCCCTTTCTTCTTCGGCATGGCGCCCATAGTGCGCTAGGCGGGCGCGGGGAAGTCACCGGCTCGGGCCAACATGCCCGGAAGCTCCTTGCCCAGCTGCCCGCCCAGCCACCTTGACGCCTCGATCAGGGCATCCAGGTCGATCCCGGTCTCCACCCCGAGGCCGCGCAGCAAATAGACCAGGTCCTCGGTCGCGATGTTGCCGGTGGCCTTGGGAGCGAAAGGGCAACCGCCTGCGCCGCCCACCGACGCGTCGAGCGAGACCACGCCTTCCTCGAGCGCCGCCACAGCATTGGCGTAACCCGTGTTGCGCGTGTTGTGGAAATGCGCGCCGGTCGTGGCGCCGAGGTCACGGGCGCCGCGCACCAGCTCGCGGACCTGGGATGGAACTGCGACCCCGATCGTATCCGCGAGGCAGACCTCATCCGCCGGGATCTCCATCAGCCGCTCGACGATGGACAGCACGCGCGCTGGAGGCACCGGGCCTTCGAAAGGACAACCGAACGCGACGCTGAGCGTGACGGTGATCGGCATCCTGTCGCTGCGCGCTCGGGCCACCAGCGCCAGAGCCGTCCTCAGGCCCTCGTCGGTCGTGGCGTTCTGGTTGCGCCTGCCGAACTCATCGGTGGCCGCAAAGGCGTAGTGGACCTCGTCGACACCCGCGGCAGCGGCCCGCTCGTATCCCTTCTCGTTGAGGACCAGGCCTGCATACGTGGTCCCGGCCTTGCGGTGCAGCGCCGCCATCACATCTTCAGCGCCGGCCATCTGCGGGACCAGCTTGGGATTGACGAAGCTCGCCGCCTCAAGGCGCTTCACGCCGGCGGCCGCGAGCCTGTCGCAGAGCTCGGCCCGCAGCTCAGGCGTCAGCACCTTCGACTCGTTCTGGAGCCCGTCGCGGGGCCCGACGTCGCAGACGATCA
>DATLUC010000111.1:0-4608 GCA_035533335.1 Candidatus Baltobacterales bacterium | reverse complement strand
TCGCTGATGCACATCGACGCCGGCCCGACCTGCAACTCCGGTTATGCGTATCTCGCCACCAACTTTCCTCCGTCCGGATGGGAGTGCCCGACCGCGCAGCTGTTCGGCGAGAACGTGGGCATCTCCGTGTGGAAGCCGTTCCTCGAGCAGTACTACTCGACTCATCCGTGGCCGGCGATGTGGGTCCAGCCGGCCGGGGTGGTGACACGGCAGGTCTGCAACTACGACGGCGGGTACACGACCAGCGGCGGGTACAACGAGATCTTTCTCAAGGGCACGGGCGAGCCGCAGTACCCGTGCGGCGGCGACCCGCCGCCCGGCGCTCCGCCGTATCAGCCTCCGGCGCCGAGCCCGTCGCCCACGCCGCCCGCCTCGCCGACCCCACACTAGGGACATGCGACCGACCCGGCCGGGCGTGATCGCCGGCGCCATCTATCTCGTAGCAGGCGCGGCCTGGATCCTGGCCACCCATCCGCCGGGGCCGCAGGCTTTGTATGCCCTGTGGTTCGCGGTGGTGGCCGCGGTGGGTGGCTTCATCCCTGGCGAAGCGAACCAGGTGTCGCTGGCCCGCGCCTACCTTGCGGCGCCCGCGCTCGCCTACTCATTGACGGCGGGCAGGCTCGGGTTCCTCGCGGTCGCCATCGCGATCGCGGGGCTGAGCGACCTGGTCGACGGCACGGTCGCGCGCCGCTTCGAGCGCCCGTCCACGCTGGGCGGCGGGCTCGACCCGGTCGTCGACGGCATCTTCATGGGCGCGGTGGCCGTCGGGCTGAGCGCCGGTGGAGCGTTTCCCCTGTGGCTCGCGGGGGTGGTCGTCGCCCGTTACCTGCTGCCGGCGCTGGGCGGTGCCCTGTTGATCGCGTGGCACCGACGCCCCGAGCTGCGCCACACCCTCACCGGCCAGGTCTCGACCTCGTTGATCCTGATTCTGCTGGGGGGAGTCTGCCTGTTCCGCGGCCTCAACCAGGATTCGAGCCCGGTGGTCGCGGCGGCCGAGGTCGTGATTCCCATCGCGACCGTGGCCACCTTCGTCCACCTGGCCTGGGTGTCCCGACGACCGGTCGCGGCCGCGGAGCCCGGGTAAGATGGGTGGCGGTCGCGCTAAGTGGGGTGCTGGCGGTACCCTGAATCGGCAATCCGCCTTAGCCGGACCGAATTCCCGCGCTGAGGTCTGGGTTCTCACGCCCGGCCGCGGCAAACGGCGTTGAAAGGTTGGGACCTGCGCAGCTCGGGTCTCCGAACCCCGTCAGGTCCGGAAGGAAGCAGCGGTAAGGAGAGAGCCTGAGGGTGCCGCAGACATCCGGGCCTGAGCCGCGAACCGTGGTGCGAGCTGGGGGTCTTCGATCGAAGCGGGGGTGCGCGGCCATCGATTTCGGATTAAAGAAGAAGGGGTCCCCGCGAAACTACGCCGGGGGCTCAGGTTTCGCGGGGTTATATGCCTGAATACCAGTCCCTGTACCGCAAGTACCGCTCGCAGACCTTCGCCGACCTGGTCGGCCAGGACGCCTCATCGCGGGCCTTGCAGGGCGCGATCATCTCGGGCCGCGTGGCGCACGCCTACCTGTTCAGCGGGAGCCGCGGCACCGGCAAGACGTCGGCCGCGCGCCTGCTCGCCAAGGCGCTCAACTGCACGGGCCGCGCGCGCGACTCGGCTGAGCCCTGCAACAAGTGCGAGTCGTGCATCGAGATGACGGCCGGCTCGGCGCTGGACCTCATCGAGATAGACGCCGCCTCGAACCGAGGCATCGACGACGTCCGCGACCTGCGTGAGAAGGTGAACCTCGCGCCGGCGCGAGGCCCCTACAAGGTCTACATCATCGACGAGGCGCACGGCTTGACGCCCGACGCTTTCAACGCGCTGTTGAAGACACTCGAGGAGCCGCCGCCGCACGCCGTCTTCGTGATGTGCACGACCGACGCCCAGAAGATGCCGCTGACCGTGATCGGTCGCTGCCAGCACTTCCTATTCCGCCGTCACAGCGAGGAGCAGATCGTCTCGCGGCTGACCCACATCGCAAAAGCCGAGAACGTGCAGGTCGACCCCCCAGCGATGCAGCTGATCGCCCGGACCGCGCAGGGTTCGATGCGCGACGCGGTCGGTTTGATGGACCAGCTCGTGCCGCTTGCGGTCGGTCCCATCACCCTCGAAGGCGCCCGCTCGCTGCTGGGCATCGCCGACCCCCGCGTGCTGGATGCGCTGCTCGATGACGTGCTGTCCGGCCGCGCCTCCGAGGCCCTGGTGGAGCTCTCGCGGGTCTACTCGGCCGGCGCCGAGCTCAGGCAGGTGGTCCGCGGCCTGATGGAGGGCTGTCGCGACCGGCTCGTCGCCGCGTTGACCAACCGCGACCAGTCGAGCGCACGAAGGCTGTCGAATGTGCTCGACGCCCTGCTGCACCTCGACGGCGAGGTCCGGCGCCACGCCGAGCCGCGATTCCTCGTCGAGGCCACGCTCGTGCGCCTCGCGGTCGAAGCCGAAGGAACAAGCACTTCCCTGCCGGCGGGGAAGTCCCCCGCGCAGCGCAAGGATGGGGAGGATCAGCCGGCAGCCACCTCCCGGGTCGCGGAGGCGCCAGCCGTCACCCCGCCGGCGGGGTCGGCCCCGCTGCAGCCGGGGAATGGAGAGGACGCCTCCACCTTGGCGGGGAAGTCTCCCGCGCCTAGGGACCCCCGCGAATCCCAGGCGCAGCCTCCGGATTCGGGGGGATTGCAGCCGGGGGAGGGGGAAGACCAACCGCCAGCCACACGTCAACTGCTTTCAGGCTGGTCCGCTGTCCTGGAGAAGCTCAACCGCACCGTTCGCGCCGCCTACCTCGACGCGCAACCCGAGGTCGACGGATCGAACCTGATCCTGTGGTTCCGCTACGGATTCCATCACAAAAAGGCGCAGGAGCAGTCGGCGCAGCTGCTGCCCCACGTGCGGGCGTGGCTGGGAGACGGGGTCAAAGTCGATTACCGTTTGCGCGAGGTGGAGCAGCCGAAGGCTGGCCCGCGGACGCCCGCCAGCCCGGAGGACGATCCGTTCGTGCGCGAGGTGGTGCGAAGGTTCGAGGGCCGGGTGACACGAGTCAAGGAGGTTTCCGAGTGAAGGACCCGCTCAAGATGCTGCGACAGGTGCAGCAGATGCAGGACAAGATGTCGAAGGTGCAGAAGGAGCTCGAGACCGAAACGGTGGAGGCGAGCGCCGGCGGTGGCGCCGTGACCGTGGTCGCGACTGGGACGCAGAAGGTCGTTTCCGTGACGATCGACCCCGCGGCCGCCTCCGACAACGAGATGCTGCAGGACCTGGTGCTCGCCGCCGTCAACGAGGCCATCGAGCGCTCCAAACAGCTGGCGGCCGAGAAGATGCAGGGCGTCGCGTCCGGCCTGGGCCTGCCGCCCGGTCTGATCTGAGCCGAGGGGAATGCCTCAGCTTCCGGAGCCGCTGGAGAGGCTCATCCAGGAGCTCGCGCGACTCCCTGGAATTGGTCCCAAGACCGCCCAGCGGCTGGCGTTCCACCTGCTGCGCTCCGACCGGCAGCGGGCCGAGTCGCTGGCCAAGGCGATCGAAGACGTCAAGGCCCGCATCGGCTACTGCGAGCGCTGCTACAACATCGCGGAGGGAGGCCTGTGTGCGATCTGCGCCTCCACCCGGCGCGACACCACGCTCCTGTGCGTGGTCGAGTCGGCCCTGGACGTCCTGGCGGTCGAGCGGACCTCTGAGTTCGGAGGTCTCTACTTCGTGCTCCACGGCGTGATCTCCCCGATCGACGGGATCGGACCCGACCACATCCACGTCCCACAGCTGCTCGAGCGGGTGCGCGACGAAGGCGTCGCCGAGGTGATCGTCGCCACCGACGCCGACATCGAAGGGGAGGCGACGGCCCTTTATCTGCAGCGGGCGCTCCAGCCCCTGGGCGTCAAGGTCACGAGGCCGGCCCACGGCCTTCCCGTGGGGGGCGATCTCGAATACGCGGACGAGCTCACCCTGGCCCGGGCGATGGCCGGACGGCGCTCGTTCTAGGGCGGGTTGCAATCGCGACTCCTGGGCCGGTAGAATTCGCAGGTTCCTCCGACGGGAAGGTTTCGTGCGCCCTGAAGACGGGCGTCCACGAGATGCGCCGGTGGGAATCAGCACTTTGACAACTGAAGAGTGGGAAAGACTCTGAGAGTCTTATGACTCAGGGCGAAGGCCTTGGGTCCTCCGTTTTGGACGGAGAGTTTGATCCTGGCTCAGGGTTAACGCTGGCGGCGCGCATAACACATGCAAGTCGAGCGAGGGCTTATTTCCCGCAAGGGAGATGAGTTCCTAGCGGCGAACGGGTGAGTAACACGTGGGCAACCTTTCCTATCGCGGGGGATAACACCGGGAAACCGATGCTAATACCGCATGTCGTCACCGGTCGCATGGCTGGTGAAGAAAGCAGCAATGCACGATGGGGTGGGCCCGCGGCCTATCAGCTAGTCGGTGGGGTAACGGCCTACCGAGGCGATGACGGGTAGCTGGTCTGAGAGGACGACCAGCCACACGGGGACTGAGACACGGCCCCGACTCCTACGGGAGGCAGCAGTGAGGAATCTTCCGCAATGGGCGAAAGCCTGACGGAGCGACGCCGCGTGTGGGATGAAGTC
>DATLUC010000110.1:0-13857 GCA_035533335.1 Candidatus Baltobacterales bacterium | reverse complement strand
TCGAGGTGACCCAGCCGGGCACCACGATGTCGACCGCGTGAAAGCCCAGTCCCTTCAGCACGCTGAGCGCCGACCGGTAGGCATCAAGCCGGCCGTCGTCGAAGGTCAGCAGGATCGGGCGGGTCGGCAGGCCCTGGTAATCACCCCGGGTGAAGGCGACATACTGCGCCATCGTGATTGGATGGAAGCCGCCCACCTTGAGCGCGGTCATCTGCTCGACAAACAGGCGACGGGAGATCGTGAGCGAGTTGGGCGGTCCCGATACTCCGTGGTACTCGAGTACCGGGACCGTCCTGGTGTACATCGGAAACGACTCCCAGGCATGCATTTGCTCGCGAGTCAGGCTGACGGTCAGGTCCGGCATCGGGTCGCGATAACTCTGGGCGGACTGGATGCGGGCCGCGAAGAAGCTGGCCACCACGCTGACGAGCACCCCCCACCCGACGATCCCGTGCAGCGCGGTCCGGCCCATGCCGGCCCGGACAGCCGCAGGACTGCGACCTGCCTTGCCCATCTCATCCCTCCGAGGTGTCGTTCCGCCGCTCGCGATCAGCCACTGACCAGCGCCGGCTCCTTCGGCATGACCTTGGCGGCACCGCCGCGCCAGGTCGTCTTCGGCAGGATGTGATCGGTGATCACCCGGTCCTGGTGCCGCTTGATCTGGCCGAACATGTTCTCGACCAGGGTCTCCGACAGCAGCTGCGGCTCCAGCCCGAGGCTGATGAGCTTGGTGTGCTGGGCGTTGTAGTAGTGCTCCTCCTTCTCGACCCGCGGGTTCTCTACCGGCTGGATGTCGACATCCAGGCCGTACTCGCGCCCGGTTCGCTGCACGAGCTCGGCGAGCTGCATGATGCTGAACTGCTCGGTGAACTGGTTGAAGACCCTGAACTCGCCCTTGGCGGCCGGGTTGAGAATCGCGATCTCGATGCAGCGCACGGTGTCGCGAATGTCCAGGAAGCCGCGCGTCTGTCCACCCTTTCCGTAAACCGTCAGGGCGTGCCCAACCGCGGCCTGGGCGCAGAATCGGTTCAGCACGGTGCCCCAGATGTCGTCGTAGTCGAAGCGGGTGCGCAGCTCTGGATGCAGGTCGGTCTCGGGAGTGCCCGAGCCGTATACGACGCCCTGGTTAAGGTCGGTCGCGGTCAGGCCCCACGCGCGGCACGTGAACATGATGTTGTGGCTGTCGTGGACCTTGGACAGGTGATAGAAGGAGCCGGGCTGCTTTGGATACGGCAGACGGTCCTTGCGGCCATTGTGCTCGATCTCGATGAACCCTTCTTCGATGTCGATGTTCGGAGTTCCGTACTCGCCCATCGTGCCGAGCTTGATCAGGTGGCACTCCGGCGCTGATTCGCGAAGCGCAAACAGGAGATTGAGCGTGCCCACCACGTTGTTCACCTGCGTTTCGACCGCGGTGTGGGCGCTGATCATCGAGTAAGGCGCGGAGCGCTGCTCGGCGAAATGGACGATGGCGTCAGGCCGGTGCTCGGCGATGATCGCGGTGACATCGGGCAGCTCACACAGGTCGAGGTGCTGCCACTGGATCTCGCGTCCGGTCACCGACTTCCAACGCTCGACGCGCCGCTTCATGCTTGCGATGGGGACGAGGGACTCGGTGCCGCATATCCGGTCCCATCGCCGCCGGATCAGGTTGTCCGCCGCGATGATCTCGTGGCCCCGGGCCGAGAGATGCATCGCCGTCGGCCAGCCCAGGTATCCGTCGGCGCCGAAGACGATGACCTTCAATCTGATTGCATCCTAATCAATAAGAGACTTCCGATGTCGAGCGGCGAACCACGACCAGGTGAGCGCCAGGCCATCGCCGACCTGGACGCGCGGCGCCCATCCAAACCAGGCTTGTGCTCGTTTCACATCGAGGCATACGCGGCGAACTTCGAACTCTCGCGCAGGCATGAACTCAGTGGTCGCCTCCTGCGCTGACTCGTCAATCAGTCGCTTAACGATTTCATTGATTCGTGTCTCACGCGAGGTGCCGACGTTGACCTCACCGGAGCGCGTGCCGAACAAGGCGGCGACGTTGGCCGACGCAACGTCACCGACATAAGTGAAATCGCGGGTTTGATCGCCATCCCCGAAGACGCGCGGCGGATCTCCATTCAGCAGGCGGTTGCACGTGATCGCCACCACGCCCGCCTCACCGGTCCCGTCCTGTCGCGGGCCATACACGTTTCCGTATCGCAGCGCGACGGTCCCGATGCCGAAGCGGCGCCCGAAGGTAGCCAGGTAAACCTCCTCCGCCCGCTTCGCAGCTCCGTAGGCCGACAGCGGCGCCGGCGCGGATGTCTCGCGAGCCGGCAAGCTCGCCGCATCGCCATAGATGGTTCCCCCGGAGGATGCGGTCACCACGCGACGGGCGCCTGCCTTGACCGCAGCATCGAACAGCGCGACAGTGCTGGCGAGGCTCGCCTTGACGTGAGCCCCCGGGTCGCGCGCGGCCTTCTGGACCCCACCCTTCGATGCGAGGTGCAGCACGGCATCCGGCCGGAACTCTTCGATCGCAGATGCCACCTCGGCGGAGCCACAGTCCGCGGCCAGCGTCTCCACACCCGCAGGCCGCTGCTCTCCGCATGCATGGCTGTGATCGTCGACGACCAGCACTGTCGCCCCGCCCGCCACTAGAAGCTCGACCGTGTGAGATCCGATGAACCCGGCGCCGCCGGTGACGACGACGCGCGCGCCGGCCTTGCGCATTCTTCTCATTCTGGGCGGGCCGGCTCCACCGACGTCATGACGGTGCCATGGCTTTCGAGTGTGACGTAAGCGATCATCCCGGCCAGTGCTTGCGGGATGGTGGCAACCGCGCGCAAGAGCAGCGCAACCGTGGCGGCGAGCGCGAGATTCACACCGTACCCAGCCAGCACGCCGACCACCACCGCATCGGTGGTCCCGATTCCAAAAGGCAGCGTGGACAGGATCCCTACGGCCTGCGACGCGGTGTAAGCCGCAACCGCCTGGGTCATCGGCACGCGATGGTCGAGCCCGGCCAGCAGCAGCCAGAGCTGGACCCCGCTGAGGACGAAGACGACGAGCGTCAGCCCCGAAGCCTGAGCCAGGAGGACGGGGGAGCGAAGCAGGCGCCGAAAGTTGTCGACGACCTCGAGGGCTCCCTCGGAGAAGCGGCTCAAAGGACCTCGCGTCACCTTGGCCAGGACCCACCGCTCGAGGCCGGGGGGGATCTGCTCGAAGACCACTGGGGCGATCGTTGCAGCGCCGAGGCCAATGGCGACACCAAACCAGCCGATCACCCCGTGCCGCGGCAGCGTGATGAGCAGTACTGCCACCGCGAGCATCAAGCCGAGACTGTAGAGGCGCTCGAACGTAACCACGGCGGCGCCGACACGCAGGGGCGCGCCGTGGTCCCGGCGCCAGATGTACGCCCGGATGTAGTCACCGCTTGCTGCCGGTGTGATGCTGCTGGTGGTCGTGCCGATGAGCTGAGTTCGCAACTGGCTTGCCAGTGGGATCCGGTAACCGAGGTGGGCGATGACCACGTCGGCGCGCAAGGCTCGAAGCGCAACCACCGGGAGGTTGAGCAGCAGCGCCGCGATAACGGTGAGAGGGTTCACGTGCTGCAGCGACGCCCAGATGCTCGCGGGATGGCTGAGGGCGATCACGACGACGGTCAGCGCGACGCCTATAGCCGCGGCTGCGACCCGGCCCGAGCTCAAAAGTCGACGTGACGGCCTGTTGGCAGGCTCGGCACGGGTCTGGGTTTTGATAGCGCGACAGCTTATCCATTTAGCCTGGGAGATCGCTGAGAGAAGTCGGAGACGGCGATCACGCACCTCGATCGCACCGCACGGTTCGCATAAGATTTTCCGGCGATGGCGTCAATGGAGCGGCCCAGCCGGACTCTTTACCAGGGCCGCGACCGGGCGGCTGCGCGATCCTTCCTGCACGCGATCGGACTGACCGCCGCCGACATCGACAAGCCGTTCGTCGGCGTGTCCAACGTCTGGACCGAGACCATGCCGTGCAACTTCGGTCTGCGCGACCTGGCGGTCCCGTTGAAGGCCGGTATTCGCGCGGCAGGAGCCAACCCCATGGAGTTCAACACCATCGCCATCTCGGACGGCATCACCATGGGCACCGAAGGCATGAAGACCTCGCTCGTGAGCCGCGAGGTAATCGCGGATTCGATCGAGCTCGTCGCCCGGGGCCACATGTTCGACGTCATGTGCTGCCTTTGCGCGTGCGACAAGACGATCCCGGCCTCGGCCATCGCTCTTGCTCGCCTCGACCGCCCGGGCATGGTGCTGTACGGCGGCTCGATCATGCCGGGCAACTTCCGGGGTCGCCAGGTCGCCGTCGGGGACATCTACGAGGCGATCGGCGCCGCCGCCGCCGGGAAGATCAGCGACGCGGACCTGGCCGAGCTCGAAGCGGTGGCATGTCCGGGGGCGGGCGCTTGCGGCGGACAGTACACGGCCAACACGATGTCGATGGTCATGGAGGTGATCGGCCTCTCGCCGGTCGGCTTCAACTCGATACCCGCGACCGATCCCGCCAAGCACCGCGCCGCGCACGCGCTGGGGCCCGTCGCGATGAACCTTCTCGAGCAGGACCTTCGCCCCTCCAAGATCCTCACGCGGCGAGCCTTCGACAACGCGATCGCAGCGGTGGCAGCGAGCGGCGGATCGACCAACGCGGTCCTTCACCTTCTGGCCCTGGCGCGCGAGGCGGGCGTCGAGCTGGCAATCGACGACATCGACCGCATCAGCCGGCGCACGCCGCTTCTGTGCGACCTCAAGCCGGGCGGGCGGTTTGCGGCGGTCGAGCTGCACCGAGCGGGTGGGATCGCTTTGCTGACGCAGCGGCTGCTGGACGGCGGTTACGTCGACGGAGACGCGATCACGGTGACCGGCCGCTCGCTCGGCGAGGAGTGTGAGGCGGTGACCGAGACGGTCGGCCAGGAGGTGGTCGCGCCCCTTTCGCACCCCCTGCGTGCCGAGGGCGGACTGGTGATCCTGCGCGGAAACCTGGCCCCGGACGGTGCCGTGGTCAAGATCACTCAGCACACGCCGGTGTCGCATCGCGGGCCGGCGCGGGTCTTCAACCGCGAGGAGGGCGCGTTCGCAGCCGTGTATTCGGGACAGATCAAACCCGGCGATGTGGTCGTCATCCGCTACGAGGGACCGAAGGGCGGCCCGGGCATGCGAGAGATGCTCCAGGTGACCGCGGCGATCGTCGGCGAGGGCCTCGGTGACTCGGTGGCGATGGTCACCGACGGCAGGTTCTCGGGCGCGACCCGCGGTTTGATGGTCGGCCACGTGGCGCCGGAGGCTGCCGCGGGCGGCCCACTGGCTGCGATCGAGGATGGAGACGTCATCGAGATCGACGTCGAGAGCCGCAGGCTCGCCGTTGAAGGGGTCGACCTGGCGGCGCGGATGAAGGGCTGGTCTCCGCCCGAGCCCCACTACCGCCGAGGAGTGCTGGCCCGCTACGCGCTGCTGGTCGGCTCGGCCTCCGAAGGTGCGATGCTCAAGCCCTGAGCCCGCAGCAAGCGCCGTTAACGGGCTGGGTTGACCAACCGCAAAAGCGAAAACGATGGAGGCCGAACGGTGCGTCGGGCTCGGGGGAGGGGGCCAAACCAAAGGGAGGCCCGCCCGACGCGGGCCTACTTGACGGCGGGCAGCCAGGCCGGGCGGCGGGACTCGTACGCCGCGATGTCCGGGTCGTGCTTTTCGACCAGGCCGATCTCGTCGAGGCCGCCCAGCAGGCATTCTCGCGCGAAAGCGTCGATCTCGAACGGGTAGGAGAACCCGTCGCCGCGGACCTGCTGCGCCCGCAGATCGACCACCACCTCGGCAGCCGGATCCTCGGCCGCCAGGTCGATCAGGTGCCGCACCTGGCTCTCGGGCAGGGTCACCGGCAGCAAGCCGGTCTTGAAGCAGTTGGCGCGGAAGATGTCGGCGAAGCTCGGGGCGATGATCGCCTTGAACCCGTAGTCGCGCAGCGCCCACGGCGCGTGCTCGCGCGACGACCCACATCCGAAGTTAGCGCCCGTCACCAGCACCGTGGCGCCGGCGTACTCCGGCTTGTCCAGCACGAAATCGCCACCGGCCCGCCAGTCGAAGAAGAGGAACGGCCCGTAGCCCGTGCGCTCGATCCGCTTCAGAAACTGCTTGGGAATGATCTGGTCGGTGTCGACGTCCGCCCGGTCGAGCGGCGCCATCCGGCCCCCCACCCGAATTACAGGTTCCATGACGCTTACGACAGCTCCCGTACGTCGACCAGGTGGCCGGTGACCGCAGCGGCCGCCGCCATCGGGGGGCTCATAAGGTGCGTGCGGCCGCCCGAGCCCTGCCGGCCTTCGAAATTTCGATTAGAGGTCGAAGCGCAGCGCTCGCCCGGCGCCAGGATGTCCGGGTTCATGCCGAGGCACATCGAGCAGCCGGCGTTCCGCCACTCGAAGCCGGCCGCTTTGAAGACGAGGTCGAGCCCTTCTTCCTCGGCGGCGCGCTTGACGGAGGTCGAACCCGGCACCACCATGGCCCGCACCTGCGGGTGCACGTGCTTGCCCTGGATCACCCGGGCGGCCGCGCGCAGGTCTTCCAGGCGCCCGTTGGTACAGGAGCCGATGAACACGCGGTCGATCTCGATGTCGGCCAACGCCGTGCCCGGTTTGAGGTCCATGTACTTCAGGGCGCGCTCGTCGGTGTCCGATCGAGGCGCGGGAACCCGGCCCGTGATGGCAACCACCTGGCCGGGATTGGTCCCCCAGGTGACGTGGGGCTCGAGATGCGACGCATCGATCGAGATGTCCGCGCCAAAGGGCGCCCCTTGGTCGGTCGACAGCGACCGCCAGTAGTCGAGCGCCGCCTCCCAGGCCGCGCCCCGCGGTGCATTGGGCCGCCCTTCCACGTACGAGAACGTCGTGTCGTCAGGCGCCACCATCCCGGCTTTGGCGCCCCACTCGATCGACATGTTGCAGACCGTCATGCGACCTTCCATGCTCAGCTTTCGGATGGCCGAGCCGCGGTACTCGACCAGGTGCCCCTGGCCGGCTGAGATCCCGGTCTTGCCGATCACCTCGAGCACGATGTCCTTGGCCGTCACTCCGAACGGCAGCTCGCCCTCGACCGTCACCGAGATGTCGCCCAGCCGGTTCTGAGGCAGGCATTGCGTGGCCAGCACCAGCTCGACCTCCGAGGTGCCTATGCCGAAGGCAAGGGCGCCGAAAGCGCCGTGGGTCGAGGTGTGCGAGTCGCCGCAGACGATGAGCATCCCGGGCTGGGTCAGACCGAGCTCTGGCCCGATCACGTGGACGATCCCCTGCCTGCGACTGCCGATCTGGTGGAGCGGGATGCCCTCGCGCCGGCAGTTCTCGGCCAGGACCTCCATCTGCTTTCGGGAGAGATCGTCGGCCGCCCGGACGCCGCCGCGCGTGGGGACGTTGTGATCCATCGTGGCCACCGTGAGGTCGGGCCGGCGCACCCCCCGCCCCGCGAGCTTGAGACCTTCGAAAGCCTGGGGCGAGGTGACCTCGTGGACCAGGTGGAGGTCGACGAAAAGCAGGTCCGGCTCCCCCGGGGCGGTTCGGACGACGTGTGCGTCCCAGAGCTTCTGAGCCAGCGTTCGAGGCTTCGTTTCCATCGGGACGCCAACTCTACCCAAAGCTTGGGATAGGAATTTGTGGCTTGGCAACAACTCCTGGGGCGGTCCCGCTCGTTAATATGCACAAACACATGGCACAGCCCGCCCGCGGCCTCGTAGCGCTTCTTGGCCTCCTTGGCCTTCTTGGCATTCTCCAAACGGGGGCTCGCGCGAACTAACAGACACCACCAAGTAGATCGCAAAAGCCCCCGACCGAGAGGTAGGGGGCTTCTTCATTTTTCACGGGAGTAAGGAGACTTGAGTTGACCGGAGCCGACATGGTGCTGGAAGCGCTGGAGCGCGAGGGAGTCGAATTCATATTCGGCTACCCCGGCGGCGCCAACCTGCCCATCTACCAGCACCTGCCTGAGCACCCCAAGCTGAGGCATATCCTGGTCCGCCACGAGCAAGGGGCGGCCCACATGGCCGACGGCTACGCGCGAGCCTGCGGCAAGCCGGGCGTCGTCTTCGCCACCTCGGGCCCAGGCGCCCTGAACCTGGTCACCGGTCTCTGCACCGCCTACATGGACTCCGTACCCATGGTCGCGATCACCGGCCAGGTCAACAGCGCGCAGGTCGGGCGGGACGCCTTCCAGGAGTCCGACGTGATCGGCGCCACGAGTTCGGTGACCAAGCACAGCTATCTCGTGACGAGCATCGAGCAGCTACCGCGCGTCATCCATGAGGCGTTCCACATCGCGACCACCGGGCGTCCGGGCCCGGTCCTGATCGACATCTGCAAGGACGTGCAGCAGGCCGAGGCCGAGCGCGTGACACCCGACCGCCTCGAGATCCCCGGTTACAGGCTGAACGGCCACGTCGACCTGGGTGATGCAGAGAAGGCGGCGAAGGTGCTCTCGGCCGCCGAGCGCCCGGTCATCCTGGCCGGCCACGGCGTGCTGCTGAGCCACGCAGAGCGGGAGCTGATGCAGCTCGCCGAGAAGGCGGGCGCGCCAGTCGGCACGACGCTCCTGGGCATCGGCGCCTTTCCGGTTCAGCACCCGCTCTCACTGCATATGACCGGATTCATGGGCACGGGCTGGAACCTCAAGGCGGTGCAGAACGCCGACGTCCTGGTGATGGTCGGCATGCGGGTCGATGACCGGGTCACCGCGCGACTCGCCGACTTCGCCCCGAGAGTCAAGACCTTCATCCACGTGGACATCGACGGGTCGGAGATGGGCAAGAACGTCCGCTCTCACATCGAGCTGGTGGCCGATGCCCGCAACGCCCTGGAGGCGATGATCCCGCACGTCGGGCCAGTCGACGCTGGCCGGGGCCAGTGGCTGGCGCAGATCGATGCCTGGCGCGAGGAGCACCCGCTCCGGTTCACGCGCTCCAACGGTCACCTGCAGCCGCAGGACGTCTTGATCGACATGTACAAGCGGTGCCGCAGCGAGGCAATCGTGGTCGCGGACGTCGGCCAGAACCAGATCTGGGCCGCGCTGTGGTGGAACTACGACCGGCCGGGGCTGTTCATCAACTCTGGTGGCGCGGGAACCATGGGCTTCGCCCTCCCGGCGGCGATCGGCGCCAAGTTCGGCCGGCCCGAGCTGCCGGTGTGGTGCGTCGCAGGGGAAGGCGGCTTTGTCATGACCGCGCAGGAGCTCTCGGTCGCGGTCGAGCACCAGCTCGGCGTCAAGATCGTGATCCTCAACAACTCGTCGCTCGGCATGGTCCGCCAGTTCCAGGACGACTTCTACGGCGGCGTGCGATCGCAGGTCGATTTGACCCACATGCCGGACTTCGTCAAGCTCGCCGAGGCTTATGGGCTGCCTGCGGTCCGCGTCGACCGGCTCGCCGACGTGGCGCCCGCGATGGACGCCGCCGAGCGCACCAAGGGCCCGTTCCTCATCGATTTCCGTATCGACCCCGAGGCCAACGTGTACCCGATCGTCCCGCTGGGCAAGGGCTTGAACGACTTCTGGGAGGCACCCGACAAATGACGCTACTGCACACCGGACCTCCACACCCGCCGGCTTCGCCGTCGACCTCCCCCCGTGGTGGGGAGGGACCGGCACCGACGGCAGCCCACGCCGAGTCGAGGATCCGGGTGCTGTCCGTCCTCGTCGAGGACGGCTCCAACACCCTGAGCAAGGTCTCCGGGCTCATCCGGCGACGCGGCTTTCACGTGCGCTCGATCTCCGTTGGTCCGAGCAAGCAGGCGGGCCGCTCGGTGATGACGCTGACGATCGACGCCGGCCACGCCGAGGTGGACCAGGTGCGCAAGCAGCTCGACCGGCTCGTCGAGGTGATCGAGGTTCACGACCTTACCGGCCACGAGCTACACAGTCGCGAGCTCGTTGTGGCGAGGGTCTCGGCCGGCGAGGTGGATGGTCTTTTGAAGCGTGGCGCGCGCGTGCTGGAGAGCGGCCCGGACGGCACCACGGTGGAGTTCGCAGGAGAAGGGAAGGACGTCGGGGACTTCGTCAACGAGTTGACCCGGCATGGAATCGTGGACGTGGTCCGTTCAGGTCCCGTCGTTTTGAGGAGAACCGCATGAAGATCCACTACGACCGCGACTGCCCGCCCAGCCTGGGTGAGCCGGTGGCGGTGATCGGTTACGGAAGCCAGGGTCGCGCTCACGCGCTGAACCTTCGCGACAGCGGTGAGGACGTGCGCGTCGGGCTGTATCCCGGCAGTAAGTCCGTAAAGCGCGTGGAGGAGGACGGTCTGCGGGCAGTCCCGGTGCCGGAAGCGGTGTCGGAGGCGACCGTCGTGATGGTCCTGACGCCCGACGCCGGACAGGGCAAGCTGTTTCGAGAGTCGATCGAGAAGAACCTGCAGCCGGGCACGCTGCTCCTCTTCGCGCATGGTTTCTCGATCCACTTCGCGCAGATCAAACCCGATCAGAACATCGACGTGGCGATGATCGCGCCCAAGGGCCCCGGCCACCTCGTACGTAGCACCTACCTCCTGGGCCAGGGCGTCCCGGCGCTGATCGCGGTGCACCAGGACTCCTCGGGCCGCGCGTGGCAGCGCACGCTCGCCTACGCGCGATCACTGGGCGCCGGTCGCGCCGGGATCCTCGAGACGTCGTTCAAGGAAGAGACGGAGACAGACCTCTTCGGCGAGCAGGCCGTGCTCTGCGGAGGCGTCAGCTCACTCGTGAAGACCGGCTTCGAGACGCTGGTCGAGGCGGGCTATCAGCCCGAGGTCGCGTACTTCGAGGTCCTTCACGAGCTCAAGCTCATCGTCGACCTCATGTACCGGGGCGGTCTGGGGTTCATGCGCTACTCGGTCTCGGACACGGCGGAGTACGGGGATTACGTGTCGGGCCCTCGAGTCATCGACTCGCATGTGCGCGAGCAGATGCGACAGGTGCTGCACGAAATCCAGGACGGCACTTTCGCGGAGCGCTGGCTCGACGAGAACTCGAATGGGAGAGAAGGATTCATGACCATGCGCCGCAAAGACGCCGAGCACCCTGTCGAGAAGGTCGGGCGGGAGCTTCGCTCGATGATGACTTGGTTGGAGCCTGTAGAGAAATGAGCGAGTCGAATCCGGACCGAGTATTCATCTTCGACACCACCCTGCGCGATGGCGAGCAGTCGCCTGGCTTTCACCTGGACGCCAATTCCAAGCTCCGCATCGCTCGGCAGCTGGAAAAGCTCGGAGTGGACGTCATCGAGGCCGGTTTCCCGATCTCATCGCCTGGTGACTTCGAAGCCTGCCGCCGCATCGCCAGGGAGATCCGTGGCGCAAGCGTGACGGCGCTGGCCCGCGCGGTGCGCGAGGACATCGACGCCGTGTGGGGCGCGATCAAAGAGGCGGAGAAGCCGCAGATCCACATCGTGCTGTCGGTCTCAGACGTCCATATCGACCGCAAGCTGGGCATGAACAGGGAGCAGGTCCTGAAGAAGGGCGCCGAGATGGTCGCCTACGCGCGCTCGCTGTGCGACAACGTCCAGTACTCGCCAGAAGACGCTGGGCGGGCCGACATCGACTACCTGGTCGAGACCGTTGAGACGATGATCGCCGCGGGAGCCAACGTCATCAACATCCCGGACACGACAGGTTACTGCCTGCCGTGGGAGTTCGGCGAGATCGTCCGCCGCGTCATCAACGAGGCGCGCGGCAGCGAGAAGGCTCTGTTCTCGGTGCACTGCCACAACGACCTCGGCCTGGCCGTGGCCAACACGCTCGCGGCGCTGTCGGCCGGAGCGCGCCGGGTCGAGTGCACGATCAACGGGATCGGCGAACGAGCCGGCAACACCTCGCTCGAAGAGGTGGTGATGCTCCTCCGGGTGCGCCAGGCCAAGCTCGGCCTCGAGTGCGGCGTCGAAACGCAGGAGATCACCCGCACGTCGCGGCTCGTCGCCGAGCTGACCGGCACGCCGGTGCAGCCGAACAAGGCGGTCGTGGGGGCTAACGCCTTCGCGCACGCGTCAGGCATTCACCAGGACGGCGTGCTTAAGGACCGGCTGAACTACGAGATCATGAAACCGGAGGACGTCGGCCTTTCCGACTCGCGCATCGTGCTCACCGCGCGCTCAGGGCGCCATGCATTTCACCACCGCCTCGACCGGCTCGGCATAACCCTCGCCGATGGAAAAGTTGAGGCCGCCTGGCAGCGCTTCCTCGCCGTGGCGGACACCAAGAAAGAGGTGACGGACGAAGACCTGCGCAAGATCGTCGCGGCCACCGAGTCCAACGGCAACGGTCATGAGGGCAACGGGAACGGCAACGGTCACGATGGGAACGGCCATCCGCCCGTGACCGACCAGCTGCACGACCACAACCACGTCGCCGACACTCTGCGCCACCTCATCTTCGGCTGAGCCTGCGGGATGAAGGTCGCATACCAGGGGGAGCCCGGCGCCTACTCGGACGAAGCGGTCGCAGCCCTCTTCCAGGGGGCTGAGGCGGTCGGTTTCCCGACGTTCCGGCTGACCTTCGAGGCGCTCACCGTCGGAGCCGCCGACGCGGCCGTGCTGCCAGTCGAGAACACGACTGCCGGCGTCGTGCAGGAGGTCTCCGACCTGTTTTGGGAGACGCCCGGGCTGTGCATCGTTCGCGAGCACGTGCAGCCTGTCCGCCACTGCCTCCTGGGTTGGCCTGGCCCGGTCGAGCGGGCCCTGTCTCATCCGCAGGCCCTGGCGCAGTGTGACCGGTACCTGCACTCGCGCCAGATCCGCTCGGTCGCGTACCACGACACCGCGGGAGCGGCGCGTGCCGTGGCGGAGCGCCGCGAGCCGGGCACCGCGGCCATCGCCAGTCGCTCGGCGGCCGCGCGCTACGGGCTGTACGTGCTGGCTGAAGGGATTCAGGACGACTCGGGGAACCGGACACGCTTCATCGTGGTCGAGCGTGGAGAGGCGTCACGGCCCGCGGCCGCGACCGGCGCGGCCAAGTGCTCGCTCGCCTTTGTGGCGGCTCACCGTCCGGGCAGCCTCGCGCAAGCGCTCGACTGCTTCGCGCGGCGAGATATCAACCTCACCCGTCTCGACAGCCGGCCGATGCAGGGCCGCCCTTTCGAGTACCGCTTCTACCTCGACTTCGCGGTCAATGGGAGCGCCGAGTCTGCCGAGGCGGCGCTCAACGACCTGGAGGAGGCCAGCGCAGAGATCAGGTTGTTCGGGACGTACCCAGCGGCCTGACCTCCCCACTCACCGGGGCGCGCTGGCCAGAAGGGCATCCCCACCCGGCCGCGCCTTCGGCGAGGCCGACCTCCCCACGTGGTGGGGAGGAGGCGGGGAGGTAAAGCACAGGCCGCGGCGGGAAGCACGTTGACCGCGACCTGCGACGGCCAAGGTAACTTAACAACCCCATTAAGTCCAGTCTTTAGCTGGGAGCAGAGCGGAAACAGCCGAAATGCTTTTGTGACCTACCGCGGTGGTGACGGTTTCCGATAGAGTGGTGCCCCGTGGCCGGGAGCAGGATCCTTTCAGATGCAGATTCCGGTCGGCCCAGAACGCAGCGCCGCCGCCTCCCCGGGGTCGCCCTTCGCCCCGGCTCGGTCAAGGAGGCCAGGCACGAGGCCGGCCTCAGCCTCGCCCAGGTGGGCAAGGGACACGTCACGGCGCCCGCGATCTACCTGATCGAAACGGGCCGCACGCGACCGTCGCTCCCGACGCTAGAGCACATCGCCAAGCGCACCGGCAAGCCGGTCGAGTTCTTTCTCGCGGAGCCGGCCGGCGGGACCGACGAGACCCAGGCCAGGCTCGCCGAGCTGGAGGCGATGGTCGCCGAGGGGCGCTACACCGAAGCTGTCGAGCTCGGTGCGTCGCTGCTGGAGCT
>DATLUC010000109.1:0-11946 GCA_035533335.1 Candidatus Baltobacterales bacterium | reverse complement strand
ATGCAGCGCTACAAGGACCTGCAGGACATCATCGCCATCCTTGGCATGGAAGAGCTGTCCGACGACGACAAGCAGGCGGTGTCGCGCGCTCGCAAGATCCAGCGCTTCCTGTCGCAGCCGTTCAACGTGGCGCAGCGGTTCACGGGGCGTGAAGGCAAGTACGTGCCGATCGTGGAGACGGTCCGCGGGTTCAAAGAGATCCTGGAGGGCAAGCACGACGATCTGCCGGAGCAGGCTTTTTACATGGTCGGCACCATCGACGAGGCGCGCGCGCAGGGCGAAGAGATGAAGAAGAAGCAGGCCTCTTAGTGGAACGCGGCACATGAAGTACCCGCTGCGCGTGGTGAGCGTCGAACGGAGCCTGTTCGAAGGCGAGGTCGAGTTCATCATCGCCAACGGCGCCGACGGCGAACTGGGCGTGCTGGCGCGGCACGCGCCCCTGATGACGATCCTCAAGCCGGGTCCCCTGCGCATCCAGGAGACGATCGGCGGCCCGGAGCAGGTGCTGTTCGTGGGCGGTGGATTCCTCGAGGTGCTGCCCGACCGCGTCACGGTGCTCGCGGACGTGGCGGAGCACGCCGAAGAGATCTCCATCGAGCGCGCCGAAGAGGCGCGTCGCAGGGCGCAGGAGAAGCTCGCGGGGACCGTCACCGCCGATGAAGAGGTTGAGTTCCAGAGCGCGCTGGCGATGGCGGAGGCAAGATTGCGCCTGGCGCGGATGCGGCGCGGCTAGCAGCGGCGAGCCGGTTACCTTTAGCCTTCGATGAGGTCCACCTTCCCGGGAAGCGAGCATGCGCTGAGGGTCACCGGTGGCGCGCAGCTGGCCGGCAGCATCTGCGTCAGCGGCTCCAAGAACGCAGCGCTTCCGGAGATGGCCGCGGCCCTGCTGACCAAGGAGGCCGTGGTGCTCAGCAACGTGCCCCAGGTGACCGACACGTCCCTGATGGGCCAGATCCTGGCCGGCCTCGGAGGCCGGGTCGAGGGCGAAGGCACGATGACCCTGCAGATGGGCGGGGCAGGCAAGACCGACGTCTCCGACGAGCTCGGCCGCCGGATGCGCGCGACGATCGTCCTGCTGGGGGCGCTGCTCGGGCGTTTCGGCCACGCTCGCGTGCCGCGGCCCGGCGGTGATGACATCGGCGCCCGGCGCATCGAGCAGCACCTGCGCGGTCTGCGGCAGATGGGCGCGCACATCACCGAAACGCAGAACGAGATCGTCGGCGAGGTGGAGCGTCTGCGCGGGCAGAGGATCGTCTTCGACCTGCCCACGGTCACCGGCACCGAGAACATCCTGCTCGCCGCCGTCCTCGCCGAAGGTAGGACTGAGATCTTCAACGCCGCTCGCGAGCCGCACGTGCAGGACCTGTGCCTGCTGCTCGCGAAGATGGGCGCGCGAGTCGAGGGCATCGGAACCGAGCGCCTCGTCGTAGACGGCGTCCGTGAGCTCGGCGGCGCCGAGCACACCGTCATCGCCGACTATCTGGAGGCCGGCACCTACGCGATTGCGGCGGCGGCGGTGGGTGGCGAGCTTCGCATCGAGTGCACCCGGCCGGAGGATCTCCACGTCGTCCTGCTCAAGCTGGAACAGGCGGGGGCACACGTGGAGGTGGCCGAAGAATCATTTCGGGTCGGCCGCCAGGCCCGAACACGGCTCAAGCCGATCGACATGTCGACTTGGACTTTTCCCGGATTCCCGACCGACCTGCAGGCCCAGTACATGGCCCTCATGACCCAGGCGGACGGGGAGAGCGTGATCTCCGAATACGTGCATGAGAACCGGTTCCAGCATGTCCGCGAGCTGGCCAAGATGGGGGCAGGGATCACGGTGCAGGGGCGGATCCACGCCGTCGTGCATGGGCCGTGTCGCCTGCGTGGCACCGACGTGTCGATCCCCGACATCCGCTCCGGGGCCGCCCTGGTGATAGCGGCCATGTGCGCGGAGGGAGAAAGCCTGCTGCGCAACTCGTGGCACGTCGAGCGCGGCTACCAAGACATGGCCGGCAAGCTCGCCTCGGCCGGGGCGAAGATCGAAAGCGTAAAGGTGGATCCGCAAGCGACGACGGCGGGTCACAGCTACGAGTAAGCAGGGCCTCCGTGCTCTCTAAGAAGATCGGCATCGACCTGGGCACGTCCACGGTGCTGATCTACGTCAAGGGCGAAGGGATCGTGGTCAACGAGCCGTCGCTGGTCGCCGTCAACCGCGATGGCACACGCATCCTGGCCGTGGGCAAGCAGGCGCTGGACATGGTGGGGCGCACGCCCGACGCCATCCAGGTCGTACGGCCCATGCGTGAGGGGGTGATCGCGGACTTCGTCGTGACCGAGGGCATGCTGCATCACTTCATCGGCCGGGTGCAGGGCAGGCAGCGCATCTTCAAACCGGAGATCATGATCTGCGTCCCTTCGGGCGTGACCTCGGTCGAGCGGCGGGCGGTCACGGAGGCTGCCATCTCGGCCGGTGCCCGGCAGGCATGGCTGATCGACGAGCCGCTGGCCGCCGCGATCGGAGCGGGATTGCCCATCGCCGAGCCGCGTGGCAACGCGATCTGTGACGTGGGCGGCGGCACCACGGAGATCGCGGTGATCTCGCTGTCGGGGATGGTGGTCGCGCATTCGATCCGGGTCGGCGGCAACCGGATCGACGACGCGATCACCTCTTACGTGAAGCGGAAGTACAGTCTGCTGATCGGCGAGCGCACCGCCGAGGAGGTCAAGATCGCCGTCGGCTCGGCCGTCCCGATGAAGGAGCCGCTGACCACCGAAGTGCGCGGCCGAGACCTGGTCTCGGGCCTCCCCAAGAACGTGGTGGTGAGCTCGAACGACGTCACCGAGGCGATCCAGGAACCTCTGCGGCTCATCGTCGGCGCCGTCCGGGATGTGCTCGAGGAGACGCCGCCGGAGCTCGCCGCGGACATCTTCGATCGCGGCATCGTGCTGTCGGGCGGAGGCGCGCAGCTGCGGGGCCTCGACCGCTATCTCTCGATGCACACCGGGATTCCCGCCGTAGTCGCGGACGACCCCCAGACCTCGGTCGTGCGCGGCACCGGGCTGGCGTTGGAGCAGTTCGAGGTCTTGAAGCGGAACCAGAGCTACCTGAGGTAATCGGCTGGTGGTCGGCATGCGGCTGGTGGTCGACGGATCGGGCCTCGAGCGCCCCCGAGCCGGGGTCGGCGTTTACACGACCCAGATCCTGCACGCGATGGCGGTGGACCGTCCCGACACTCGGATGACGGTTTTCGGCCCCCCGGGCGGGTTCGTCCACGTCCCCCAGGCCACTTACCGGCCCCTGCCGCAGACCCGATTGGTCGGCCGCCACCTGCAGTGGCCCGCCGCGATCCGGCGGCTCAAGCCCGATGCGTACTTCGGTCCCGCGGGCGCTCTGCCCTTGCGCAGCGTGGGGGCGCCTTCTGTGATCACAGTCCACGACCTCGCCATCTATCGCAACCCGCGATGGTTTCCTGCCCGGCAGCCTCTGAGCACGCGCCTGGTGGTACCGCGGTCAGTCTTGCGGGCGGAGGTCGTGATTGCGGTGTCGGAGCACACGGCCGGCGACATCGTGGAGATCTTCGGGATCGACCGCTCCCGCATCTCGGTGGTGCCACATGGCGTGTCGAGCGCCTTCCGGCCTCTGGACGCCGAGGCCTTGGCCGAGGCTCGCGCGCGCCTCAAGCTGCCTGAGAGGTTCATCCTGTTCGTGGGCACCATCGAGCCGCGCAAGAACCTCCAGACGTTGATGGATGCCTGGGCCATGATGAAAGACAGGCCCGACCTCGTCGTGGTCGGTTCCTGGGGCTGGCTGTACGAGGGTGTCCGCGAGCGCATGGCTCGGCTCGGTCCTCGCCTCCATCACATCGACTCGCTCGACCCGGCGGACCTCCCGGCGGTCTACAACCTGGCACGCCTGCTCGCCCACCCGGCGTGGTACGAGGGGTTCGGCCTGCCGCCTCTGGAGGCGATGGCCTGCGGCACCCCGGTCGTGGTGTCGGATCGCGCCAGCCTGCCCGAGCTGGTCGAGGATGCCGGGCTGGTGGTGCCGGCGGGCGATGCGGACGCGTGGCGCAAAGCCCTCGAGAAGGTGATCGACGACACCGAGCTCGCGGCCGGAATGCGCCGGCGCGGGATCCTGCGCTCGGCGCAGTTCAGCTGGCCTCGCGCCGCAGGCCTCACCTGGCGCGCGATCGACGACGCGATCGCGCGCCGAGCGTCGTAGTCGGGCTCTAACGCAAAACCTCTTTGATCACCGCGGCCACTCCGGCCGCGGTCTTGTCCCAGGTGTATCTCGCCGCCCTGGCGCGGGCGGTCCGCGCCAACTTCGTGCGCAGCGCCTTGTCCCGCAGCGCGGCCCCCAGCACCGTGGCGATCTGCTCCGCATCCGCCGACTCGTGAAAGTAAAGCGCGGCCTCTCCGCCGACTTCGGGCAGCGATGAGGCCTTGGCGGCGACCACCACCTTTCCGCGCACCATCGCTTCGAGCACCGGCAGCCCGAATCCCTCATACAGACTCGGCACGATCACCGCGCCTGCGCGCTTGTAAAGCAGCTCCAGCGTGGGCTGGTCCACCCTGCCCAGGACGCGGCAGCGAGGAGACTCCCTTAGTCGCGCCGCGATGGCGGGGTTGCGTTCGGGTCCGGCGACCGCGAGCATCACCCCGTCGAGCTGCTCCACCGCGGCCAGCGCGGCCAGCTGGTTCTTGCGCGCCTCGACCCTGCCCACCTGCAGCACGAAGCTGCCGTTCAGCCCAAGCTCGGCAAGACGCGCCGCCGGCGCCGGCTCGGTTTTCGGCGCGCTCACTCCGAGCGGCACGACGCGGACCCTCTCCGGCTTGACGCGGTAAAGGCTCACCAGGTCCGCCTTGGTCGATTCGGAGACCGCGATCAGCAACCGGCAGCGCGCGGCCGCCCAGCGCGTACTGAGCCGAAGGTAGGCGCGCTCGCCCGAAGAGTAAGCGCCCGGATGTCGTTCGAACGCAAGGTCGTGGACGACGGTGAGCGCCTTGCCTGGCCAAGCGAAAGGGAGCGCATGAGCAGGCACGAACAGCAGGTCGGGCCGGATTCGCGCCAGGGCGAGAGGAAGGCGCACCTGCGACCACAGGCGGGGCAGAGGGAGGACCATCACGTCCAGCCCCAGGCCGGCGCGCGGCCGCGAGGCGTAAAAGCGCCAGCGCAGGTCGGGTGCCGCGGCCCCCAGGCGGGCACAGATCTCGCGCGTGTACACCTCGGTCCCGGTACGCACCGCGCGGGTGGCGGGGTTGACGTCCACCACCACGGTCCTGGGCCTGGGATTGGATGCCATTCGGTGAACGACCTTAAGCTATCGACCGTGCGGCTTGCGATCGGCTGGGCCGCGGCTGCCTGCCCAATCATTCGAGGCGACCGCCGCGTCTTTGGATTGCGGTGACCGGCCTCTGAGCAGTCCGGGGCAAACGCGGATCCTGGGGGTTCGGGTCGACTGCCTTGACATGACCTCGGCGCTGGAACGCATCGAGTCGCTAGCCGCCGAGGGCGGGCATCACCTCATCGCCACCGTCAACCCCGAGTTCGTCATGCGGGCGCGCCAGGACCCGGATTTCGCGCGGGTGCTCGAATCGGCCGACCTCTGCCTGGCGGACGGGACCGGGGTCGTCTGGGCGGCGCGGCGGCAGGGTTGCGCGCTGCGCGAACCGGTGGCGGGGACCGACATGCTGCCGCTGCTGGCCTCGATGTGCGCTCGGCGCGGCTTGCGTCTTTTCCTGCTCGGAGCCGCGCCCGGGGTCGCGGACGAGCTGGCGTCCAGCCTCCGGACGCGCCATCCTTCGCTCCTGGTCGCCTCCCATCCCGGATCGCCCGCCCCCAGCGACGACGACGAGTCCCTGCGCCTCATCCGTGAGCATGGGACCCAGGTCCTGCTGGTCGCCTATGGCGCGCCCAAGCAGGAGATGTGGATCGAGCGGACCAGAGAGCGGATGCAGGTCGCGGTCGCGATGGGCGTAGGGGGGGCGTTCGACTACCTGACCGGAAGAGTCCCGCGCGCGCCGGCGTGGATGAGGCGAGCCGGTCTCGAATGGCTGCACAGGCTCGTGCACCAGCCATGGCGCATCAGGAGGATGGCCGTTTTGCCGGTCTACGCCATCAAGGTCATGCTCTCGGCCAAGTAGCATTCCGACGCGTGGCCGGCGATCCGCCCAGGCTGAGCGTCGTCATCCCCTGCTTCAACGAGGAGCAGAGGCTGCCGCGCACGATCGAGCAGATCGAGCGCTACCTCGACGCCAGGCGGGATTCCTACGAGATCGTGCTGGTGGACGATGGCAGCTCGGACGGCACGCGCGTGATCATGGACGCGGCCGCCGAGCGGAACCCGGCCGTGCGCATCGAAGTGCTGCCGCACAACCGCGGCAAGGGTCGGGCACTCGCGGTGGGCGTGTCGGTGGCCGTCGGCGCGGAGATCCTGGTCACGGACGCAGATCTCTCGACCCCGATCGAAGAGCTCGACGACCTCGAGGCGGCGCTGGCCGGCGGGGCCGGCGTGGCCATCGCGTCGAGGGCCCTGCGCGGCTCCAGCGTCGAGGTCGCACAGCCCTTTTACCGCGTGCTCATGGGCAAGACGTTCAACCTTCTGGTCCAGGCGGTGCTGCTGCCCGGGATCTGGGACACGCAGTGCGGGTTCAAGCTGTTCCGCGCCGACGTCGCCCACGACGTCTTCGCGGCGCTGAGCACCGACGGCTTCGGCTACGACCCCGAGGTTCTGTACAGGGCTCGAAGAAAGGGCGTCAAGATAGTGGAGGTGCCGGTCGTATGGCGTAACTCCGCCCCGACCAAGGTGAGCGCCCTGCGCAGCTCGATCGACATGTTCAAGCACGTGCTCAGGGTCAGGTTCAAAGGATGAGCCCCGAGAGGAACCTCACCGCGCGGCGTTCGGCGCCCACCGAGGTCCTGGTCGTGCTGCCGACCTTCAACGAGCGTTCTAACCTCGAGCAGGTCGTGACCGGCGTACGTCACCTTGGCCACGACGTGCTGGTCGTCGACGACGCCTCGCCCGACGGTACGGGCGAGCTGGCGGACGGCCTCGCCGCCGCCGACCCCGGCGTCCGCGTGCTTCACCGCGAGCGCAAGCTCGGCCTCGGCAGCGCGTATCAAGATGCTTTCCGGATCGGCCTCGCCGAGGGCTCGGCGATGTTCGTCGAGATGGACGCGGACGGTTCGCACCGGGCGCAAGACCTAGATGCGATCGTGGAGGCGGCGCGCGGCTGTCGCGGGCTGGCGATCGGCTCCCGGTACATCAGGGGCGGCGAGATCGTGGGCTGGCCCGCGCACCGCTGGCTGCTCTCGTGGGCCGCGAACTCGTACTGCAGGGTCATGCTGGGGCTGCGCACTCACGACTGCACGTCGGGCTACCGGTGCTACACGCGGGAGCTGCTCAGCCAGATCGGCCTCGACCAGGTGGTTTCCCAGGGTTACTCCTTCCAGATCGAGATGGTGCATCGGGCCAAGCGCCTGGGGTTCCCGGTAGTCGAGGTGCCGATCCGTTTCGAAGACCGGGTCGCCGGCGCCTCCAAGGTCTCGCAAGGCGAGATCCGTCGCGCGCTCTGGACGGTGCTGCGGTTGAGCCTGGCGAGATGAAAGAGGCGGCTCTTCCGCTCCGCGCTCGGGAGGATGCGGTCGAGAGCGGACTCGGCTGGCGATCGCGCTGGCAGGCATGGCGCGTGCCCCTCCTCACGGGGCTCGCGCTCGCGGTCGTGACAGCGATCCCCTACGTGTACGCATACGCGGTCCAACCTCCCGGCCACGTTTTCATGGGCTTTTTCTTCCTCGGAGACGACGCCAACACCTACCTGGCCAAGATGCGCCAGGGCTGGGAGGGGGCCTGGGCGTGGCAGAACCGCTACACGACCGAGCCCAGCCCGGCCGCCTACCTGTTCTTCTTCTGGATCTTCTTGGGCCACGTGGCCGCGCTCTTGAACCTACCGTTGATCGTGGTCTTCCACCTCGCCAGGATCGCCGCGGCCTTCGCCCTGATGGGCGCCGCCTGGTACTTCATCGGCCATTTCATCGAGGACCGCTCTGCTCGCCGGTTCGCGTTCTTCTTCTGCGCGGTCGGGCTGGGGATGGGCTACGTGATCCAGGCGCTGGGGCAGCCGGTGATCTTCGGTCACCAGACCGACACCCTGGACTGGCGCATGCCCGAGCTGACCGCGTTCTATTCGGTCCTGGCGTTGCCGCACTTCGCCTGGTCCGGGGTGTTCGCGGCGCTGGGGGCCGGCCTGACCCTGACGGCGATCCAGCGAGGGAGCCTGCGCCTGGCGGCGCTGGGCGGGGCGGCCTGGCTGGGCCAGGCCTCGATCCATCCGCAGATGCCGATCCTCATGGGCGGCGCGGTGGCGATCGCTTTGGTGCTGCGCCCAGGGCCGAGGCGTGGGTGGGTGGCCGCCGCCCTCGCCTTCGCCATCCCCGCGCCATACATCCTTTATTCGTACCTCGCTTTTATCGGCAACCCGGAGGTCCAGCGCTGGACCTTCCACTCGAAGAACGCCCTGCCGCCCGAGTCGATCAGCCTGTTCTTCGCCATCGCGCCCCAGCTGCTGCTCGCGCTGACCGGCGTCCCCGGCGCGCTGCGAAGACGAAGCCGTGAAGACCTGTTCCTCCTGGCGTGGCTCCTGCTGATCGCGGCCATCCTCTATCTGCCCAACCCCGCCGGCGACCTGCGCCGCCGGTTCCTCGACGGCCTTTACCTTCCGCTGGACGTGCTCGCGGCCCGGGGGATGTACGAGCTGATCCTTCCCCGGTTGCGCACTGCCCGAGCCCGTGCGCTGATTCCCTTCTCGTACGTGGCGTTCGCCGCCATCGGCAGCGCATTCCTGGTCCTGGCGCCGCTCGCCGTGGCGGCGCACGGCCAGTACACGGTCACCACCGCCGAGTACGACGGGCTGACCTGGCTTGGGAACGAGCCGCAGGGCAGGGTGCTTTCGATGCCGGGAGTCGGTCTATATGTGCCGGCCTACAGCCCGGACACCGTCTACGTCGGCCATTACGACGAGACGTTCAACTACCTCAACAAGACCCAGATCGCGCTCAACGTGCTGACGGGGAGGAGCGACCTGCAGCAGTTCATCAAGGACAACCACATCAGGTACGTGGTCTGGACGGCCGACCTGCCCACCCCGCCGCCCCCCAGCCTCGGGCCCGCGTCCTACGACACTCGAAACTTCAAGATCTGGAAGCTGTACTAGTAGCTAGGTGACCCTGACGTAGATCACGGCCACCGAATCCTCGTAGGCCAGCTTCCACCCGGGCTGCGTCGCCAGCACGTTGGCGAGCGCCTCGCCCCGGTTGTAGACGATGTAGTCCACCTTCCATGAGTCGAGCACCTGCTGCCAGTCCGGCCGCAGGGTCTGGACGTCCTCGTACTGGTTGAGAAGCGGGTCGCCCATGAGCGCCGCCTCGCCGAAGATGAACACCTTGCGGTTCGGCTGTGGGTAGAAGCGGTACGCGAGGTAACCGCCCCAGCCGTACTGGTTGTACATCCGCGTCCCGACCTCGGGGTGTGCGGCGAGCCAGTCGGCGGCGCCGATGGGGTAGCTGGTGGCGTCCAGCTTGTGCTGCGTCGACGGGCTGATCGAGTCGGAGATATGCAGGGCGGTCGCGCCCACGATGACCAGCAGCATGGCGGTGGTGACCACCGCGAAGATCGGTCGTGGAGGCAGCGAGAGATTCCACTTGCGCGCCCGGGCGAGCTCCTTCCAGGCCTCTGCATACGTGTTGATCAGGACGGGAGTGGCCGTGGCGACGAACAGCGCGACGTTGCGGACCGACTGCAGAGCAAGCCCGAGAGCGAGCATGGTGAGGAAGAATTCGTACAGCGTCGGGCGTCGCAGGGCGAAGCCGGCGATCAGCAGGAAGAACATCGCCTCGAAAGGCCGCAGGTAGACCTGGTGGAAGTCGGGTGAGAACCACTCGACGATCAGCTTTTGCTGGGCGACGCTGCCTGCCGTCTCGAATGGGTAGGGGTACAGGCTCAAGAGGTGCGGCGTGGCCGCGACGGCGACCGCCGAGGCGGCCGTAATGATCAGCAGGAAGCGCAGGTGCAGGCGGTGCGCTGGGTTGGAGCGGTCCAAGGCCCATCCGACGAGCTCCGCCCCGATGGCCGCCCCGAACCATGCGAATGCGATCACCCAGCCGCCGTGCATGTTGGCCCAGATGACCATCACGAGAGGGAAGTAGGTCAGCGCCCGGCTGCGCCCGCTCATGTATCCCTGCAGCCAGTACAGCTGGAGGCAGCTCAGCGCGAACGTGATCATCTGCGAGCGGGGGCCCCAGATCGGAGCGCCCGCGATGGCCCCGATGGCCAGACCGATCCCTACGATCACGAACGGTTGCCGGCGCACCTGGCGGTAGATGAGCCAAAAGCCGGCCCAGGTGATGACGCCAAAGGCGACGCAGAGCACGCCGATCCCGACCTTGCTGTAGGTCAGCCACATCAGGATCTCGGTCAGGTACTCGTGGTCGGTCCAGACGTGGGTCGGGGCGGTGTAGGTGAAGATGTCGGTCGAGGGCAGCCGGCCGTGGTCGACCATCCACCGCCCGATCCGAAGGTGCCACCAGAAGTCGGGGTCCTGCTCGCCGGAGATGAAAAGCGACAAGATCACGACCAGGACGCCGCCGAGCAGCAAGGTCCGCGCGCCAAGGCGTTCGGTCAGGCGCACGCGACCTTACCTCCTGCCCCTGACGGGATGGGGGAAGTAGCGCGGCACCCGGCGCAGGTAGCCCGGGTAGTCGTCCGGGAAGGCGCGCTCGAGCACCCCTTCCTCCCAGCCCATCCTCAGGAACTCGCAGCCGATGAAGTAGACCACCGCCAGAGCGCCCAACCAGCCGGCGGTGGCCAGGTTGACCCCGATCGCGGTCGCGATCTCGCCCAGGTAGACCGGATGGCGGCTCAGCGAGTAGGGGCCGCCGGTCACCAGCCGGCGCGCCTCGGGGATGATCGAGAACGACCTGCGAAGGTACGCGAGGCCCCAGACCGAGTACGCGAGCCCGGCCGTGGCGAGGATGTCGCCGGCCAGGATCAGCCCGTCGCGGTGGGCGCCGCCGGGCAAGAAGCTCGCCCCGATGGCCGAAAAGGTCCCGGTGAAGGCTATGAACACCACCGCCAGCCGGTGATCCGTGCCGCGCTTGGGCAGGCGGGTGCTGTAGAGGACCACGAGCATGGTGAAGTAGGCCAGGGCAAGGACCTCCTGGGCCAGGAAGAAGTAGTCGTTGAGGTTCCGGGTGGAGCCGAGGCTGCCCCACACGAACATGAGCTGGCGGGCGAGGAAGATGCTGAAGAAGAGGGCGGGGACGAGGCGGCTGAACACCAGGTCGCGCCAGTAGGCCCCTGAGCGCCGTTGCGGATTCTCAGCGACGCCGGAAGAGGTCATACCCGGGGCAACGGTATCAAGTGGAACGACTCCCGGAGCCGCCGGAGGCGTTTTGCCTAATGAATTGACCTCCCCCGTACCGTCCGCGTAGCATCCGCGCCGCTGTGGCGCCAAAAACCCGCAAGAACCGGGGCCGGTCGCCGTCAAGCAGAGCAGATACCTGTAGTCCAGAGAAAAGGAGGTGAATCGCAGATGTTGAACCTTTACATGAAGCTTCGGAGCCTTACGACCCGTCAGGAAGGCCAGGGCATGGTTGAGTACGCTCTGATCCTCGTCCTCGTGTCAATCGTGGTTATCGTCATCCTTCTTACGATGGGCAACCAGATCAAGAACGTGTTCTCGAACGTCGTAGCCGCTCTCGGCTAACGAGAACCAAAACGTAGTAGCACCTTCAAAAGAGAGCCCCGCGAGGGGCTCTCTTGTTTCAGTTAGCAGGGGGGACGATCGCGGTTCCCGTGGGTACAATGTCGGCACTCTCGAAGATC
Source organism: Candidatus Baltobacterales bacterium (assembly GCA_035533335.1). Lineage (GTDB taxonomy): Bacteria > Chloroflexota > Dormibacteria > Dormibacterales > Dormibacteraceae > DATKSS01. Next base: position 76 of record DATLUC010000109.1, on the reverse strand, counting down.
GCTCATGCGGAGGTGACTTAGTTTTGGCCGTCGCACCAGCTCCAGCAAGACCCCGACCAGGCGGTGGTCGGCTCTT
>DATLUC010000108.1:0-25307 GCA_035533335.1 Candidatus Baltobacterales bacterium | reverse complement strand
GCCGCAACCCAGCTTGTTAATAGCGAACGTTTGTTCTACCATCGCCGAACATGCAGGCTCCCGAGCCACGTCTGGCCGACGTCGAATACACCGAGGTCGAGTGCAAGTCGGCCCTCAACCCGGTCAAGAACATGGGCTTCTCCTGGTCGCTCAACCCGTACACAGGCTGCGAGCACCGCTGCGCCTTCTGCTACGTGAGGGCGTTCGAGCTGCGCGCCGACCGTCCATCTGACGACCGTTACGGGCGGAATGTCAGGGTCAAGGTCAACGTCGCCGCGGTCCTCCGCGCCGAGCTGTCGAGGCCCTCGTGGCGAAAGGAGACGATTGTCATCGGCGCCGCCACCGATCCCTACCAGCCCGCCGAAGGTCGCTTTCGCTTGACGCGGCAATGTCTCCAGGTCCTGCGCGATTTCTCGAACCCGGCTGCGATGATCACGCGCGGTCCGATGATCGTCCGCGACATCGACGTCTTGGGCGAGCTGGCGCGGCGCGCCGACCTGCACGTCACCTTCAGCATCCCGACCGTCGACGACGAGGTCTGGCGGAGGACCGAGCCGGGGACCGCCCATCCACGCCAGCGGCTGCTTGCCATCGAGAAGCTGGTCGCGGCGGGGATCGACGTGGGTGTCGGCATGGCGCCGATCTTGCCCGGCCTGTCCGACCGTCCCGACCGCCTCGAGGCCGTCGTCAAAGCTGCACGCGCCGCCGGGGCGACCGGCCTTTGGGCTTCCATGCTCCACCTCAAAGACGGCACTCGCGAGCACTTCATGGGCGTTCTGAGCAAGCACTGGCCGGACCTCGTTCCCCGGTACGAGCGCGCCTACTGGTCCCGCGCCTACCTCCCGCAGACGTTTGGCGAGGCCACTTTGAAGGAGGTGTCGCGCCTGCGAAGGTTCCACGGGGTCTCGGATCGAAGGTGCATCGTCCTCAGGCCTCCTCCCGCTCCGGAGCAGCTTTCCCTTCTTCACTAGAACTACGATTTCGCACATGCGAAGCCCCATCGATGTCCTCGCGGGACGGGTCAGCGGTTTCAAGAAGATGGAGATCGCCCGCCGTACCGTCCCTTGCTATAAGCATGTGATCGAGAAGGACGGCGAGCGCCTCGCGCTCTGTCTGCTCGTCGATTCGGGCAAGCTCTACCGATTTCCCTTCGAGGATGCGAAAGGCATCAAGAGCCTGGGCATCAAGGCTCGATACCTTCGCGGCGAGATGGAACACCTTCGATTGCGAGAGTTCCAGCCCGGCCTGTGCCGCTATGTCGAAAGAGCCGACCAAGCCGTCTGAGTCGCTAGTTCAGCAGCTCCTGGCGGAGCGGCGAGAGTTGAAGGTCGCGGTCGAGCGGTTGCGTCTGGAGCTCGAAGAGGTCAGGGACAGCTCGCGAGGACCCAACCCCAAATTGCACGAGCTCCAGTCCGAGATCGAGAGGCTGCGCTACCAGCTCGCGTCGGCGCGCGCCGAAGCCGGGCTCATGCGTGAAGAGCGCGATGAGCTGCGCCTCGGCGTCGAGCGCGCCCTGGAGCTGTTCACCAGGCAGTGAAGAAAAGAAAGGGCCCCGCGCATTGCGGGGCCCTCGGTTCGTCTCGGGTTACTTAACTGAGTTCGCCAGCTGGTCGACGTATGGGTTGATGAAACCACCGATCAGGGGTGCCTGGATGCGCTGGCCGGTGCCCTGCAGGCCCTGGATCAGGAATATGACCCAGTAGACGAAGGCCACGAGGCCGAGGATCACGGTCAGGAGGTTGACCACCGGTATGAACCCCAGCACGATGATGATGATCTGCAGGCCGCCGAAAACCACGATCGAGTTGGCGGCGTTCCACTTGACGTCCGGGTCGTCCTTGCCGACGAAGAGGAAGATCAGCCCCGTTATCCAGCCCACCAGGTAGGCCAGGATCGAGTACGTCTTCTTGTTGCTCCCCGCAGCGCTGGGCGTCCCACCCATCGGGGCGGGCTGGTTTGGGGGCGGGGGCGGGATCTGCGACATGGACTTTCCTCCTCCTACTGGCTGGCTGTTGCGCGCCAGATTATGGGTCGAATGACGCGAAAACGCTAGGGTCATTCGCAGTTCAGCGCATCGGCGGCTGAATTCGAACCGTCTCTGGTAGGCTCGCGAACGATATGACCGATCCGGGTCAGCCGTCGCCGCCGCCCTCAAACCAGCAGCCGCCGGCTATCCCTCCCTGGGCGCCCAACCCGGGCCAGGCCGCATCGGCAACCCCCGCGACGCCTCCGCCGGCTGCTCCCGCTACCGCGGCGCCGCCCGTGAGCCTCCCGGACATGGCGGCGACCATGCGCCTCATCCCGGTTCCGCCGCCTTCGGCGCCTCCCCCCTCGGTGGCCGCTATCACGACCCCGCCCCAGATACCTGGCGAGCGATACATCGGCAAATATCTCGTCAAGAAGGAGCTCGGGCGAGGCGGCATGGGCGCGGTCTATCTCGCCGAGCAGCCGGGCCTGGGACGCGAGGTCGCGATCAAGCAGCTGGTCGCCTCGGCGGCGGCGGACCCGGTCGCTTTGAAGCGCTTCCTCCAGGAAGCCCAGGTGATGGCCCGTACGAGCCATCCAAACCTGGTCCAGGTGCACGACCTCGAGCTGATGGGCACCGAGAACTACATCGTCCTCGAGTTCGTCCGCGGCAAATCGCTGCGCGATTGGATCAACCAGGGGCCGATCCCGCCCCCGCAGGTGTTCGCCGTCATACACGGCGTCCTGCAAGCCCTCGATTACGCGCACAAGCGGGCCATCGTGCACCGTGACATGAAACCGGAGAACGTGCTCCTCTCCGACGACGGGATGGTCAAGGTCGCCGACTTCGGCATCGCGCGGCTCACCGACGACAGTGGGGTCGGAGGGACGGCGACCAAGACGGGTACGACGGTCGGCACCCCGCAGTACATGTCTCCCGAACAGGTCGCCTCCAGCAAGGTGGACGGGCGGAGCGACCTCTACTCGGCGGGGATCATGCTCTACGAGCTGGTGACCGGCCAGCCGCCGTTCACCGCCTCCGAGGCCGATGGGCCCTTCACGCTGATGGCCAAGCACGTACAGGCGCCGCCCAAGCCGCCGTCGGTGTTCCAGCCCGGCCTCGATCCAGTCCTCGAGCAGCTGATCTTGAAGTCGATCGCCAAGCGGCCGGAAGACCGCTTCCAGACGGGAGAGGAGTTCGACACCGCGATCTCGCGGGTGGCCGATCGCATGTGTCCGGGTTGGCAGCGGAGCCTCGAGCCTGGCGCCGACCTGTCGCGCATGGTGCCAAGCGCCGCGCTGCCCGCCATCGCCCCCGCGACGCCGATCGGCATCGCGATCGCGCAGCCCGCGATGGCGGTGCCGGCACAGGCGGTGTACAACCCCGCCCCGCCTGTCAAGCCCGTGGCCAAGAAGGCGACCGGCTGCCTCGGCGTCCTGATCGGAATCGCAGGGGTCTGGGCACTCGCCGGCCTCCTGGCTGTGGCGGCCCTGCACTAAGCAGGCTAGTTCGGGGAGATTCCCTCGCGGGCCATGGCCTGTTCGGCCGCCTCTCCGACGAGGATGTCGCGCGAGCCGGACTCTCCGGCCGCGATCACGGTCTGCTGCGTGTACTGCGAGGTGTAGTCGTGGTGGACCTGGGTCGCCATCTCGGTCGGGAACTGCACCCAGGGTGAGCTCGGGCTCTCGCGGATCGCCGTGAGCTCGTAGATCCGGAACGTCTCGGCCGACTTGCCTTTCAGCTGGACGCCGGGCACCAGGTCCACCGCGATGTAGTCCTTGCACATCTGGTAGGTCTCCTCGCCGATCAAGACGTGGAACGCGGGCGCGTGCGCGCAGAACCGCGCGGCCGTGTTGACCGTGTCTCCGAGCGGGGTGTACTGGATGCGGCTCCTTGAGCCCATGTTGCCCACCACCGCCGGTCCGCTGTTGATCCCGATGCCCCACCGGATCGGAGGCAGTCCCTTGGCCAGGAGCACCTGCTCCAGCTCGGGGGCGTGGTTGACGAGGTCGTAGGCGCACCGGACCGCGAGCAGGGCATGGTTCTCCTGTTGGCGAGGGGCGTTCCAGAACGCCATGATCTCGTCGCCGACGTACTTGTCGACGGTCCCGTCCCACTTGAAGATCAGGCCGCTGAGATGGTCCAGGTAGGTCGTCACCAGCTCGGTCACGTCCGGCGGGGCCATCGACTCCGACATCGACGTGAAACCGCGGATGTCGACGAACAGGAGCGTGATGTCGCGCCGCTCGCCGCCTCGCATGATGTCGTCCACGCCGCGGCGCGTCATGGCCAGCTGCGCCACGATCTCTGGCTTGAGGTACTGCCCGAATATGGCTGTCACCTTGCGCTTTTCCCGGTCCTCGTAGAGGAAGCGGTAGGCGGTCACGCCCGAATAGGTGAGGGCGATGGCGAGCCACGGGTGGAACACGTCCGGGACGAAGTTGTAGAAGGACGCCAGGGCCGCCATGGCGAACGTGAAGACGACCAATACGACGACCGTGCCGAGCAAGCCCCAGAGCACGCTGACCCTCGACACGCCGACCGCCGTCGCCAGCCCGAGCACGAGGATGAGCAAGAAGAGCAACCAGGCGGGCTCGGGCGTCAGGAGCGTCGAAGGCGCTCCCGACATCATCCGCACGACGTTGGCGAGGATCTCTACGCCGGCCATCGAAAGGGTGCCGTTGCTGCCGGCGCTGGTGGTCACCAGCTGCTCGTCGTTGACCCCCGACAGGTCATACGCGCCGACCAGGACGATGTTGCCTTTGAACATGTCCGCCGGCGCGGCGCCGCTGATCACGTCTGCCAGCGACACGTAGTGCTTGTAATGGACAAAGTTGTTTGGTGGCCCTGAGAAATTGATCAGGGCCGCGCCCTTGGAATCGACCGACATGTCGAATCCCGTTCCCACGCTCGCCGTCCCACCCGATTCCTGCGGCTCGGGGAACGTCTGGAAGTCAGGCTGCGATGCCCGGAAGGCGGCGAACCCGAACGTGTCGATAAGCGGCGTCGCGCACGTCCCCGCCGCGTAGCAGGCGGGCTGCACGAACATCGGCACCCGCCTGACCACGCCATCGGCGTCGAGCACGAAGTCGGGCGAGGCGAGGACCACGTTGGGGTCCGGCTTCTGGCAAGGCGCATTCGGGTCGGGGTTGGGGTCAAGGCAGCGGAACTGCTTGAGGGGGATCTGGTCGATACCTGCCGGCGGCCCGACCTGGACCACCTTGCCCTGCTGGACCTGGAGGTCCGAGGCCGGGTACGACAGGACGACGGGGATCGTGCTGGCGGCCAGCGCCCTGGCGAAGGTGCCGTCGGTCAGCGGGTCCCTGGGGTCGGCGAACTCCACGTCGAATCCCACGACCGTGGCGCCGTCCTGCTCCAGGTTCTTGAGGGCCTCTGCGTAGACGCTGCGCGGAAACGGATAGGTTCCGATCGCCTGCGCGCTGCGGTTGTCGATGCCCACGATCACGACTCCGGGGCCGGGATCTGTTTGGTTGGCGAACAGGCGGTCCTCCGGGTGGACGGCGATCTTGACCAGGCATCCCGACGGCCCGGCGTCGCAGACGGCCTGCTGTGTGTAAAGCCAGTAGATGGCACCGCTGAGTACCAAGGCCAGGACGACCGCCACGACGGCGCGGTAGGTGTACCAGTAGCGGATGTAGCGGCCCACGGGCGGAGGGATCATAGACCTGCTCGTTCAGGTTGTGATTACGATCGAGCGATGACGGTTCGCTGTGGGATCGCCGGGTGGATCGACAAGTCGCTGATCGACTCCAAGCTGTTCTACCCGCTCAACGTCAAGACGTCCGAGGAACGTCTCCACTTCTACGCCACGCAGTTCTCGCTGGTCGAGGTGGACTCCACCTACTACGGGATGCCCAAACCCGAGAACTCCGAGCTGTGGGTGGCCCGCACGCCGTCCGGTTTCACATTCGACGTCAAGTCCTTCTCTCTCTTCACCAATCACCCGACCAAGCCGATGGCGCTGCCCAAGGACATTCGCGACGAGCTGCCCGAGAACCTGCGCGAAAAGAACATCTACCTGGAGCACATGCCGGATGAGCTCGTCGATGAGTCGTGGGACCGCTTTCGCGCCGCCCTCGATCCTCTGCAGTCCGCCGGCAAGCTGGGCGCTGTCTTCTTCCAGTTCCCGCCGTGGTTCCTGCCGTCCTCGCGCTCACTTGCCTACATCGAGCAGTGCCAGGAGCGCATGTTCGGGTTCCAGGTTGCGGTCGAGTTTCGCAAACCGGAGTGGCTCGATCCCCGGCACCGCGACGGGACGCTGGCTTTTCTGCGCTCCCGCGACATCCCGTTCGTCGCGGTCGACGTGCCTCCCGGTCACAAGACGAGCATGCCACCGGTGTTCGACGTCACCTCGAGCAAGCTTGCGGTCATCCGGTTCCACGGCCGCAACCACGAAACCTGGGACATCAAGGGCGCACCGCCCAACCTCCGGTTCCGCTACGACTACAAGGACGAGGAGCTGGCGGAGTGGGTGCCACGCATCAAGGAGATGGAGCGATCGGCCAAGCAGGTGCACGCGCTCATGAACAACAATTACTCGAACTACTCGGTCAAGAATGCACAGCAGCTGGAGAGGCTGCTGGAGGCGTGGCCAGAAGTAGCGCTAGCCTTCGAGCCGCCCGCTGCCGGCGAGGTGCGGTGAAGCCCGCCGCCTCGCTTCACCGAGTGCGTGGTCCATCAGGCCTCCGAACAGCGGCTCCGCGAGATGACCGAGGCGGATGGGCAACACCATCGCGTCGCGGCGCGGATAGCGTGCCGTCCGGACGATGAGGTTCGCGACCCACGACGCGGGGTACTCGGGCCCGACCGGCCGCTCGGTGTCGTCGAAGAACTCGGTGTTGCCGGTGACGCCGGGGTAGACGGCACAGACCTTGACGCCGGTGCCCGAAAGCTCTCCACGCAGCGCGTGGGAGAAACCGACCACGGCATGCTTGGTGGCCGAGTAGATCGCCGAGTACGGGGAAGCTCGAAAACCCACCACCGAGGCGACGTTGATGATCACCCCACGCCGGCGCTCGAGCATCCAGGGCAGCGCCGCCTGGGTGGTCGAGATGACTCCCTTGAGGTTGGTGGCGATCAGCTCGTCGATCTTGTCGTCGGGCATCTGGTGCAATCGCCCCATCCAGCCGACGCCGGCGTTGTTCACCAGCACGTCGAGGCGCTCGTGGTCGCGAATCGCCGCGGCGATGAACGCCCGGGCGTGGGATCGCTGGCCCACATCCAGCAGGCGCACGTTGACCTCTGGCGAGCCTGCCTGGCGGCACTTCACCGCGACGGTATTCAGGCGGTCGAGCCGTCTCGCGCCGAGCTCCAGCCTGGCGCCTCGCCGGGCAAAGGCCAGCGCCGTGGCGGCCCCGATGCCGCTCGAGGCCCCGGTGATGACGACGACTGCTCCCCTCAGCCTCACGAGGCTAGCTTATGGTCGGGCCGTAGAATCGCAGTCACATGAAGGCGCTGACTTTTATCGGTGAGGGAGACGTGAAGGTGGTCGATGTGCCGAAACCTTCGATCAGCGGGTCCGGTGACACCCTGGTCAAGGTGACGCTGGGGGCGGTCTGCGGCTCCGACCTCCACATCTACCACGGCCACACGCCGATGAACGAAGGCGCCGTGCTCGGCCACGAGTTCGTCGGCGTGGTGGAAGAAGCGGGCTCGGAGGTCAAGCGTTTCAAGCCGGGCGACCGCGTGGTGGCGAGCTTCTTCACCTCCTGTGGGCACTGCGCTTTGTGCCGCAAGGGCTGGTTCAGCCAGTGCGTCGAGAAGGCCACCTTCGGCCACGGGGAGTATTTCGGCGGCCTGGGCGGGGGCCAGGCCGAGTATGTCGTCGTGCCGAACGCCGACCATTCGATGGAGCCGATCCCGGCCGGCATGACCGACGAGCAGGCGATCTTCGTCGGTGACATCCTCTCCACCGGCTTTTTCGGCGCCGAGCGCGCCGAGATCAAGCCGGGCGACAGCGTCGCCGTCATCGGCGCCGGCCCGGTCGGCCTGATGGCCACCATGTGTGCGCAGCTGTTCGGCCCGGCCAAGGTGTTCGTGGTCGACATGGTCGATGCCCGTCTCGAGGTCGCCCAGGAGCTGGGCGGCATTCCGCTCAACCCCAACGCAAGGCATCCGGTCGAGGCGATCGAGAGCCAGACGGGCGGCCTAGGCGCCGACTCCAGCATCGAATGTGTGGGCCTCCTGTCAGCCGTCGACACCGCCATCCACTGCGTGCGTGGCGGCGGCACCATCTCCATGGTTGGGGTACCGAGCGCGGTGCAGGGCGATTTTCCATACCTGCGGATGTGGCTGAAGTCGCTCACCTTCCGCGCCGGCTGGTGCAACGTCCAGGCCTACATGCGGCCCCTGCTCGACCTGATCGCCGCCGGGCGCCTGCAGCCGGAGAAGATCATCAGCCACCGCATGAAGCTCGACCAGGCTGAGGAGGCTTACCGGATGTTTGCCGCTCGGGAGGCCACCAAGATCGTCCTCACGCCGTAGGCGGAGGTTGGTCGAGCGCTATCAGGTAGCCTTTAGCCCTCTCGGTGAGCGGGTATCGCTCCTCCATCTCGTGAAAGGCCGGGCCATGGTCGCTGTGCTCCAGGTGGGCCATCTCGTGCACGAGCAGGTAGTCGAGCACCCAGTCCGGGAGCGCCGCGGCGCGCCGCGCGATGCGGATCGCGCCGTCCGTGAATGTGCAGCTTCCCCACAGGTGCTGCATCTCGGCGAATGCGATCGAGGTCCAGCGCAACCGGCCGCCGAAGTGGCGGTGATTCAAGCTGCGCGCGCGCTGCAGGAGCCGATCGTCAGACGGTAGGGAGCGCCGCATGCGCCGCTCGAGACGGCTGCGCATGACCTCCGCCCAATGCTCTCGCTCGACCCGTGACATCCACGCCGGGACCAGCAGCTCCAGCACACCGGAGCGCAGCCGAGCTGCGACGGTGCGGCGGCGCTTCTTCGACGCCACGATGCGGATGGGTGGGCTGAACTGTTCTGGATCTGTTTCCAAGACGTGGTGCTCCGTTGGCTGCAAGGCTTGTTCTGTGCCGCGATTGTAGGTTGCGGGTCGCGAAACGGGAACCCAGCCTGTCAACGTAGGGGTAGCATTGCCCGCAAACCGTGCCACGAAGCCTGGTGATTGGAAACGGCAACGCCCTGGTCGGTTTCGACGCCAACTATTCGGTCCGCGACCTTTACTTCCCTCGTGTCGGCGACGCGAATCACACGATGGGCAACGTCTGCCGCACAGGGTTCTTCATCGACGGCAGGTTCGCGTGGCTCGACGACGACGCCTGGGAACGCCACCTCGGATACGCCGAGGACTCGCTGGTGAGCGACGTCACGCTGAAGCATCCCGCACTGGGGATCTCCGTCCACTTCGAGGATTTCGTCGACCTCGCTCGGAACTGGTTTATCCGTAACGTCGAGGTGTCGTCGGCGTCCGGATTCAACGTCGGCCGCGTCTTCTTCCACTACGACTGGTACATCGAGGGCAACGACATCGGCAACACCGTGGCCTTCGACCCCCGCCACCGGGGCGTGATCGCCTACAAGGCGGACCGCTACTTCCTGATAGGAGGCGATTCCGGGCCGGAGTATGGCATCGACACCTGGGCCAACGGCAAGAAGGGCAACGGCGCGGCGGGGACGTGGGTGGATGCGGAGGATGGGGTCCTGGGCAAGAATCCGATCGAGCAAGGCTCCGTCGACTGCACCGTCGGGTTCGACTTCGGGCCGTGCGCGCCCAACCAGTCTCGATCTCTCACCCACTGGGTCTGTATGGGGAACCGCCTCAGCGAGGTGACGACGTATGGTCAAGATCTGATCGTCGGCCGCGGTCCGGACACATACCGGGGAAGGACCATCACGTACTGGCGCGTCTGGGCCGACAAGGACCACCGGCACATCGACGAGGAGCTGGGGCCGGATGTGACCAACCTTTACCGCCGCAGCATCCTGACCGCTCGCGCCCACGCGGACAATCGCGGCGCCATCATCGCGGCGACAGACTTCGACATCACGAAGTTCGCGCGCGACACGTACGCCTACGCGTGGCCGCGCGACGGCGCTCTCGTCGCCAACGCGCTCGATCGCGCCGGCCACGAGGACGTGACGCGCCAGTTCTTCACCTTCTGCCAGGCGGCGCTGGTGGAGGAGGGTTTCTTCCTGCACAAGTACACGCCGTACGGCCTGCCTGGCAGCTCCTGGCTTCCGTGGGTGGATTCGCACGGCGGTCGCACGCTGCCCATCCAGGAGGACGAGACTGGCCTTGTGCTGTGGGCGTTGTGGCAGCACTACCGCATCCACGGCAACCTCGATTTCGTGGTCAGGCTGTACACGACACTGGTGGTTCCGGCGGCCGACTGGATGGTGTCCTACATCGATCAGCGCAACGGTCTGGTGATGCCGTCGTGGGACCTTTGGGAGGAGCGTTGGGGCGTGCACGCCTTCACCGTCGGCGCGGTGTGGGGCGGCCTGGACGCGGCGCGAAACTTCGCTGATCTCTTCGGCGACGTCGCGGCCTACGTGCGCTATCGCGACGCGGCCGACCGCCTTCGTGCGGCCGCCGATGCCCACATGTACAGCCCTGACCTCGGGCGTTTCGCGCGGCGGGTCACGCTCGAGGACGACGGCACGCAGACCGTCGACATGGTGCTCGACAGCGCGATCTACGGCCTGTGGCGGTTCGGCATGTACCCGCCGGACGACAAGCGGGTCATCGAGACGATGCACGCCATCGCCGACCAGCTGTCCAACAAGGCGGCCTCCGGCGGGATCGCACGGTACACGGACGATTACTACTTCAAGGTCGAGACGGACACCTCGAAGGTGCCGGGCAACCCGTGGTTCATGTGCACGTTGTGGCTCGCGCAGTGGTACGTCGCGACCGCGAAGGACACCCACGACCTCAAGCCCGCGCGCGACATCATCAACTGGGTGGTCGCCCACCAGATCCCGGGCGGATTGCTCTCAGAGCAGTTGGATCCCAATACCGGTGCGCCGCTGTCGGTGTCGCCGCTCACTTGGTCCCACGCCGAGCTCATCGTCACGGTCGACGAGTTCTGCCGCAAGTCGGAACGGCTGCGCCGCTCGGTGCTTTCGACACCGCCTCCCGCCACCGCCTAACGAGCGTGGCCTGGGCGGCCGGAGCTCTTGCCACCGGCGCTGCGCGTCACCTCCCGGCCTGCGGGGAGTTGATCTGGGTTACAGCGGTATGTTGCCGTGCTTCCTGGGAGGCCGTTCGACCGTCTTGCGCAGGCACAGCTGCAGGCCGCGAACGAGCTCGCGGCGGGTCTGGCTCGGCTCGATCACGTCGTCGATGTAGCCACGCTCTGCCGCGACGTAAGGATTGGCGAAGCGCGCCTTGTACTCGGCGACCAGCTCCTTGCGTCGCCCGGCAGGGTTGGTTGAGGAAGCCAGGTCGCGCCTGTAGATGATGTTCACGGCGGCTTCGGGGCCCATCACCGCGATCTCCGCGGTCGGCCAGGCGAGGTTGAGGTCGGCGCCCATCTGCTTGGGCGACATGACGCAGTAAGCGCCGCCATAGTCCTTGCGCGTGATGACGGTGAGCTTGGGCACGGTCGCTTCGGCGTAGGCGTAAAGCAGCTTTGCGCCGTGGCGAATGATGCCGCCGTGCTCCTGGTCGCGGCCGGGCAGGTATCCCGGCACGTCCACGAACGAGATGATCGGGATGCCGAAGGCGTCGCAGAAGCGGATGAACCGAGCCGCTTTCACCGAAGCGTTGATGTCGATCGCGCCGGCCAGCACCTTGGGCTGGTTGCCGACGATGCCGACCACATGCCCTCCGAGGCGGCCCAGGCCAACGATGATGTTGGGCGCGAAGAACGGCTGGATCTCAAAGAACTCCCGACCGTCGAGCACGCGGGCCACGAGCTCGCGCATGTCATACGGCTTGTTGGGTGACTCGGGCACGATCGTCTGGAGCTCCGGGTCTGCGCGCTCGAGGTCATCGGTCGTCGGCACGAACGGTGGGCGCTCGCCGTTGGATGAAGGCAGGTACGAAAGGAGCTTCCGCACGCCGTCCGCGCAGGCCTGCTCGGTGCGGGGCAGGAAATGTGCGACGCCGGACGTCGCGTTGTGCACGTCGCCCCCGCCGAGCTCATCGAAGCTCACGGCCTCTCCGGTCACGACCCGGATGACCTCCGGGCCGGTGATGAACATATAGCCCTGCCCGGCGACGATGAAGATGAAGTCGGTGATGGCGGGCGAGTAGACGGCGCCGCCCGTGCACGGGCCCGCGATGATGCTGATCTGCGGGATCACTCCCGAGGAGCGCACGTTGCGCAGGAAGATGTCCGCGTAGCCGGCCAGCGCGACCACTCCTTCCTGGATGCGTGCACCGCCCGAGTCGTTGATGCCGATGATCGGGACTCGGTTGCGCAGGGCCAGCTCCTGCACCTTGACGATCTTCTCTGCGGTGACTTCGCCCAGCGAGCCGCCGAACACGGTCGCGTCGTAGGCGTAGACGGCGACCGGGCGGCGGTCGATCTCGCCGAAGCCGGCGACCACGCCGTCGCCGGAGATCCTGCGGTCCTCCATCCCGAATCCGTGCGACCGGTGCGCCGCGAAAAGGTCGAGCTCGACAAACGATCCATCGTCGAGGAGCATCTCGATGCGGTCTCGCGCGGTCGCCTTGCCCGCCGCGCGCCGCTTGTTGGCGGCGTCGGTCTCGGCATGCAGCGCCTGGTACCTGCGCTTTCGATACTGGTTGATCTTCTGCTCGGAGACGGTGGTCGACGGACGTTCCGGAGCTTCGACGCCTTCGAGGCTCGGGGCGGTCCTGCGTACCGCCGTCAGAGATTTGGGTTTGCGGGCAGCCATACCGCATATCGTAGGCGCGTGCCCGAGCGCAGCCTCTCTGAGCCGGACCTCGACCGAGACGTGACGCTGCGTCAATTGCGGACCTTCAAAGCCGTTGCCGACATGAAGAGCTTCAGCCTCGCGGCACAGAATTTGCGCCTCAGCCAGCCGTCGGTCTCGTACCAGGTCAAGGAGCTCGAAGAAACGCTCGGCCAACCGCTGCTGGACAGGCTCGGCCGGACGGTTGAGCTGACCGAAGCGGGCTCGGTCCTGTATGCGTACGCGCGGCGCGCGCTCGACGTCGTCGACGAGGCGACGCTCGTGCTCGAGGAGATGCGGGGAATCAAGCGGGGGACTCTTCGCGTCGGCGCCAGCACCACGGTCGGCGTGTACCTGCTGCCGGCTGCGCTGGGCGCGTTCAAGAAGCTGCACCCGGGCCTGGTCATCTCGCTCGAGATCGGCACGCGCGCCCACGTCCAGGAGCAGGTGCTGCGCAACGAGCTCGACCTTGCGGTGGTCGGCCCGGCCCTCAAGGACGCGGAGCTCGCGGTCCTGCCCTTCATGACCGATGAGCTGGTGGTGGTCGCGCCCGCCGGGCACCTGCTGGCCGGAAAGCGCGGCCTCACCCTGAAGGATCTCTCGGGCGAACCGTTCGTCATGCGCGAAGCTGCCTCGGGCAGCAGGTGGTCGCTCGAGAAGGCGGCCCGTAAAGCCGGGGCGAGGCTGACCGTCGCGATGGAGCTGGGCTCCAACGGCGCGATCAAGCATGCCGTCGAATCGGGGCTCGGGCTGGCCGTCCTTTCGCGCTACGCGTGCGCGCTCGAGCTGTCGGGCGGACGGCTGGTCGAGCTGGACGTGCGCGGGTTTCCAATCCAGCGCGACTGGCACATCGTGCACCTGAGGCGCCGCAAGCTCCCGTCTTCGGTGCACGCCTTCATCAAGTTCTTGAAAGAGACCCGCTGGCTTTCACGCACCGACTCTCGACGCCCCGGCAAGACTCCTACCGACTAAGTCGTACCGTGGTCGGCCGGGCGTGTGTCCGAGGCGCGAAACCGCGACGCGGCGATGGCGCAAGCGGCGAACAGGATCAGCGCGCCCAGCGTCCAGAGGTTGGGGAAGGGCAGAAGGCACGGCTGGCGCAAGAACAGCAGCAAGCCCACGCCGAGGATCGCCAGCATCATTCGGTTGCCATCGCGGACCGCGACGATGGTTACCATCAAAACGAGGGGCAGGAGCGGCAGGTACTGGTATGGGTTGAGCTCTCCAGGCAGCAGCGCACCAAGGGCCAGGCCGACTGCCATTCCGTACGCCGGGTTCCAGTGGCTGGCTCGTATCGACGCGATCGACGTGGCGACCACAGCGGCCAACGTGAGCACGGTGAGGATCGAAGCCACGAGGGCGAGGTGAATCGGCGATCGAAGGATCGTGATGCCGCCGGTCGAGTCGATGATCGGGTAGGGATCGCCCCCGATGGATCTTCCGAACAGGGTCGCGACAGAGGTCTGCGCACAATCAGGATTCGGTGCTCGCAGGGACGGCAGGAGGACCTGCGTCACGTAATCCCAGCTGTGCGCGGGACCGAGAGGGATGCATGCGATGACGGTCACGACAGCCCCGGTCATCACTGCGGCGACGATGAACGGTCTCCACTTCACCCGCGCACCGATCACCATCAGCGCCGGGTAGACCTTGAGGGCCGCGGCCGCCCCGACCAGGGCGCCTGCAAGGCGAGGTCTTCTGTGAAACGAGACCATCGCCGCGCACGCGGGGAGCAGGATGAACCCGCCGACCTGGCCCGCGTTGATCTCCGCGTAGAACGGCGGTGCGTAGAGAGCGACCGCCCAGAAGACGGCCCGCTCGAGAGGCGTGGTGGCGATCGATCGCTGCAGGAGGAAGAGTCCGATCAACGCAGCGAGGGCGTCAGCGGCCGTCCAGGTGGGCACCTGCCACGACCCCGGGAGGAAGGTGAATGGAGCGGCCAACATGGCGGTGGCGGGCGGGCGGATCAGGCCGGTCACCGGCACCAGGCCCGTCTGGGCGAGGTGGCGCGCGGTCTCCGCGTATATGGCGGTGGGGTCGTGCAGCCAGCGGTAGCCCGCCTTTAGGACGGACACGGCATCCGGGCGTGTGGCGCCGTTCAAATTGCCGAGGGCGTCGTGCGCCAGCATCACGGCGGCGATGGCCCACCAGAGCAGCGGTCGTCTCAGAACCCGCAGAAACAGGGGTGGCACGTGGGCATGGTAGGGTGGGCCCCACCCTCGTGATCGCTCTGTACCGGGTCGCGACACCGTGAGGTGGTTGGACCGCAAGCTTCAAGCGGCGCGAATCCGCCGGGTCGTGCCTTATTCCTCGGGCGCGCGAACGCTGGACATCGGCTGCGCTGACGGGGTCCTGTTCCGTTCCCTCGACGATCGGCTGGCCGGGGGCGTCGGGATCGACATGGACCAGGTCCCCGCCAGCACGTCGAAATACCAATATGTCCGCGGCGCCTTCCCCGCGGTCTTGCCTCCAGGTGATCGGTTTGACCTTGTGGTCGCGCTGGCGGTCGTCGAGCACATCCCGGAAAAGGACCAGCCCGGCTTTGCCGGTGCGTGCCTGGCGGCTCTGCGGGACGGGGGCCGAGTCGTCATCACGGTGCCTTCGTCACGAGTCGACGACATTCTCAAGGTACTCAAGGCGATTCGTGTTGTCGACGGAATGGCCGACCACCAGCACTACGGTTTCAACCCGCTCAATGCGATCGCTGTGTTTGAGAGGGCTGGGTTCAAGCTTGAGCGTCACTCTCGATTCCAGCTCGGACTCAACAATCTGCTCGTGTTTCGGAAACCGACCTCCGCGTGACGGGCACGCGGGTGCCGGAATTAGCGGTGCGGGTTTTCGAGCCCGTTCTGGAGCTGTGGGAAAATCGCCTTTTCCGCATGAGTTCGAGGGAGGGAACGAGTGGCGCTGAATCCTGACGTGAGCTTTACCTGGGTCGGCCACGGAACCTGGAAAGTGCGAAGCGCCGGGCAGAAAGAGATCCTCATCGATCCATGGGTCATGAACAATCCCGTAGCGCCCGAAAACCTCAAGACCGTCGATCGCTGCGATCTCATGCTCATCACGCACGGACATTTCGACCACGTGTATGACGCGCTCGAGATCGCCCGGGCCACCAGGCCGAAGATCGTGACCATCTATGAGGTCGGCGCCTGGCTCGGGTCGAAAGGCATCGACGGCGAGAGCATCATCGGCGGCAACGCAGGCGGCACCATCGAGGTCGACGGCATCAAGGTCACCCTGGTCCACGCGCAGCATTCCTGCGGCATCACGGACGGCGCCAGCATCCTTTACGGGGGCCAGGCGTGCGGCCTGGTGATCGAGTTCGAGAACGGGTTCACGGTCTACTTCGCCGGCGACACCGACGTCTTCGGGGACATGGCCATCATCGCGGAGCTGAGCCGGTTCGATGTCGCGTTCCTGCCGATCGGGGGCTTTTACACGATGGGCCCCCACCGGGCGGCCAAAGCCGTCAAGCTGCTCGGCGTGAAGACGGTCGTCCCGATGCATTTCGGCACGTTCCCATCGCTGACCGGCCGTCCCAAGGATCTCCAGGAGCTGGTCGGACCAGGTGTCAAGGTGCTCGACATCAAACCCGGAGACACGGTCTGAGCGTTAGACCACTTCGTAGATGAAAGACGTCATCGGCGCACCGGCCGTCTGGCTGGCACGCGCCATAAGGGCCAAGAAGGTGTCGAGCCTCGAGGTTGTCCGCGCGCACCTCGAGCACATCCACACGGTCAACCCACGCCTCAACGCAGTGGTGTTCGCTACCGCGGAGAGCGCGCTCAAGCAGGCGCGCAGCGCCGACCGCAGGAACACACGCAAGAACCAGGTGGGACCACTGCACGGGGTGCCGTTCACCGCCAAGGACATCTTCGACACCGCGGGCTTGCCGACCACGGCCGGCCTGCGCATGCTTCGGAGCAACATCCCCGATCACGACGCCACCGTCGTGGCACGGATGCGCGAGGCGGGCGCCATCCTCATCGGCAAGACCAACTGCCCTCCCGGAGGGACCGGCGGCGACAGCTGGAACGCCCTGCACGGAGGCACCCGCAACCCCTATGACATCAACCGCTCGCCCGGCGCGAGCAGCAGCGGCGAGGCGGCCATCATCGCCGCGGGCGGTTCGCCGCTCGGCATCGGGAGCGATTCGGGCGGCAGCATCCGCATGCCGGCGCACTACTGCGGCGTCGCCGCGCTGAAGCCGACCAGCGGCCTGGTGCCCTCCACCGGCGGCTATGGGCTCGTGGGCGGCCTGACCGACCCGCGCAGCCAGGTCGGACCGATGGCGAGGTTCGTCTCCGACCTGATCGTGGCCCTCCCCATCATGGCGGGTCCCGACGGGGTGGACTCGGGGGTGGTGCCGGTGCCGGTCGCGACGCGGACCGCCAAGCTCAAAGACCTCCGCGTCGCCTGGTATGCCGACGACGGGATCGCCAAGCCCACCAACGCCGTGGCGGCCGCCGTGCGGGCCGCCTCCCGGGCCCTGGCCGAAGCGGGCTGTATCGTGTCCGAGGAACGGCCGCCAGGCCTCGTGGAGGCGCACCAGGTCACCCTCGGGTACTGGGGCGACCGGCGGATGAGCCACGAGCGCCTGTACAAGCGCTGGGACGGTTTTCGCACCACCATGCTGCAGTTCATGTCCAGGTTCGACATCATCGTCACGGCCGTGGCGCCCGACGTGGCGCCGTTGTACAGGGCCAAGACCGTGCCGGCGCGCGACTTCAGCTACACCAGTCCGTTCAGCCTCTCCGGAAACCCGTGCGTGGTGGTGCGGGCCGGCAGCTCACCGGAAGGGCTTCCGATCGGCGTGCAGGTCGTGGCCCGCAACTGGCACGACGACGTAGCCCTCCGGGCGGCTCGTCGCATCGAACAGTCGCTGGGCGGCTGGCGGCCTGCTAGCGTGGTCGGGTGAAGTTCAGGTACTCCCGATGGGACGGCTCACAGAAGCTCGACGACCTCGACGCCGGAGATGTCCTGGACGCGCTTTCGGACGACCTGATGAACTACGGCGACCTCAACGCCGCGCTCCAGCGGCTGCTGAGATGGGGCTCCCCCAACATGCAGGGCCTGGAGCAGCTGCTGAAGCAGCTCCGCGAGGCGCGTGAGAAGGAGCTAGGCCGCTACAACCTCGACTCGACTGTGGAGCAGCTGCGCGAGCAGGTGCAGGACGTCATCGACACCGAGCGCGCCGGCATCGAGCGGCGCGCGAACGAAGCGGCGACGCCCGAAGCGCGCAAGCTCGTCGAGCGCATCGGCCGGCAGCGCAACGACCAGCTCGACCGGCTGCCCGACGACCTGGGCGGCCGGGTCAAGGGCCTACGCAACTACGAGTTCGTCGACGACACCGCGCGGCAGAAGTTCGACGACCTGATGGCGAAGCTGCAGAAGCAGATGGTCGACCAGATGTTCCAGGGCATCAAGGGCTCGATCCAACAGATGCAAGGGCAGGACCTGACCCGCGCGAGAGACATGATCCGCGAGCTCAACAAGATGCTCGAGGAGCGCATGGAGGGCCGGACGCCCGACTTCAACGGCTTCATGGAGCGCTTCGGCGACATGTTCCCGCCGGGCATCAACAGCCTTGACGAGCTGATGGAGCACCTTCAGCGCCAGATGGCCCAGATGCAGTCGCTCTTGCAGAGCATGAGCCCGGAGGCGCGCGAGGAGCTCCGCCAGATGATGGACGCTCTGCTCCAGGACGACTCGCTCCGGCTCGAGCTGGCCCGCCTGTCCGGCTTCATGCAGGCGATGATGCCGCCGTCCGAGCTCAGCGAGCGCTACCCGTTCTTCGGCGAGGACCCGCTGAGCATGGGCGAGGCGATGCAGCTGATGGAGCGCCTGCAGCAGATGGACCGCCTCGAGTCGCAGCTCGAGAGGGGCAGCTTCCGGCCGGACGACATCGATCGATCGCTGGCGCAGGAGCTGCTCGGGCCCGAGGCAAGGAAGTCGCTCGATCAGCTGCGCCAGGTCACCGACATGCTCGAGAAGGCCGGATATGTCGAGCGCAAAGGCCGTCGCATGGAGCTGACGCCTCGCGGCATGAGACGGATCGGCCAGTCGGCGCTGCGCGACATCTTCGACCAGCTGAAGAAGTCGCGCATGGGTCAGCACCGCCTATGGCGGGGTGGCATCGGCAACGATGCGTCCGACGAGCTGAAGGAATACGAGTACGGAGACCCTTTCCTGCTCGACATGAAGGAGACCCTGTTCAACTCGCTCGTGAGGGAGGGCCCCGCGGTCCCCGTGAAGATGGCTCCGAAGGACTTCGTCGTCCATCGCACGGAGCACGTCACGCAGGCATCGACCGTCCTGATGATCGACATGAGCCGCTCGATGTTCCTGCGCGGATGCTTCCTCGCCGCCAAGAAGGTGGCAATCGCCCTCGATTCGCTGATCCGCAGCCAATACCCGCGCGACTCTCTCTACGTGGTCGGGTTCTCGAACTACGCGGTGGAGCTGAAGCCGCACACGCTTCCCCAGCTCGCGCTCAACGATTACGTGTACGGCACGAACATGCAGCACGGTTTTCAGCTCGCCCGCTCTCTGCTCGCGAAACACCGGGGAAACCGGCAAGTGATCATGATCACCGACGGCGAGCCGACTGCCCATCTCACGGACGACGGGCGCGCGAGGTTCGCCTACCCGCCTACCTACGAGACCATCCAGCAGACTCTGCGAGAGGTCAAGCGCTGCACCCGCGACCGCATCGTCATCAACACATTCATGCTCGAGCGCGGCCCGTACCTCACCGAGTTCATCAACCAGATGACCAGGATCAACAAGGGCCGAGCGTTCTTCGTTTCGCCGGAGCGGCTCGGCGAGTATGTGCTGGTCGACTACGTCAGCGGCAAGCAGCGCCGGCGCGCCGGCGGCCGCCGCGCCAGGATCGCGTAACGCGGACAGCGGGGCCGGTTTCTTATCCTTGAGCACTGATGTCCGCTAGAGAACACCCGGCGCCCGAACGCCGCAACCTGAGCCCGGCAACCCTCTACGAGCACGCGATCCGGCGCAACGAGGCGGTGATCGTCTCCTCCGGCGCCCTGACCGCGGAGACCGGCAAGCACACTGGGCGGTCCCCGAAAGACAAGTTCTTCGTCAAGGAGCCGACCAGCGAGGGCGCGATCTGGTGGCACCCGGGCAACCAGCCGATCTCCACCGCCAACTTCGATGCGTTGCTCGCGAGGATGGACGAGTTCTGCGACACCCACGAGGTCTATACGCAAGACGTCTTCGCGTGCGCCGACCCGCGCCACCGGCTACGTGTGCGCGTCATCACCGAGCTCGCGTGGCACAGCCTTTTCGCGCGCAACCTGTTCATCCGGCCCAATGCGGACGAGCTGCTCAACTTCGACCCGGATTTCACGGTCATCTCGCTGCCCTCGGTCAAGGCGGATCCGAAGCGCGACGGGACGCGCAGCGAGACCTTCATCCTCGTGAACCTCGGGCGCAGGATAGTGATCATCGGCGGCTCCGGCTACGCGGGGGAGATCAAGAAATCCATCTTCACGGCGCTCAACTACCTGCTGCCGGCCAGCGGCGTCTTTCCGATGCACTGCTCGGCGAACGTGAGCAGCGGCGGCTCGGACGTAGCGCTGTTCTTCGGCCTCAGCGGGACGGGCAAGACCACCCTGTCCGCCGACCCATCGCGGCGTCTGATCGGAGACGATGAGCACGGCTGGAGCGATACCGGGGTCTTCAACTTCGAGGGCGGCTGCTACGCGAAGACGATCCGTATCAGGAAGGAGTCCGAGCCAGAGATCTATGCCGCCACCGAGAGCTTCGGGACCATCCTCGAGAACGTCGTTTACGACCCGAGGACCAGGATCCCGGACTACGACTCCGAGGCGAGGACTGAGAACACGCGGGCCGCGTACCCGGTCGACCTGATCCCCAATGCGGTGCTGTCCGGCACCGGCAAGCACCCGAACAACGTGATCTTTCTCTCGGCCGACGCTTACGGCGTCCTTCCTCCCGTCTCCCGTCTCGACGACGACCAGATCCGCCACTACTTTCTGTCCGGCTACACCGCCAAGGTGGCGGGCACCGAGCGCGGCGTGACCGAGCCCGAACCGATCTTCAGCACGTGCTTTGCCTCGCCCTTCCTGGTGCTGCCCCCGGAGCGGTACGCGGACATGCTCATCGAGCGCGTGAAGCGGCACCACGCCGAGGTGTGGATGCTCAACACGGGCTGGGTGGGCGGCCCGTACGGCGTCGGCAAGCGCATGTCGATCGCCCACACCCGCGCGATAGTCCGCGCGGTGGTGGAGGGCAAGCTGCACGGCGTGGCCACCCACGCGGATCCCGTGTTCGGCCTGCAGATCCCGGACCATGTGCCCGACGTTCCGACCGAGGTGCTGGATCCCCGCGGCAGCTGGCCCGACCCAGAGGAGTACGACCGCCAGGCCGCCAGGCTGCGGACGATGTTCGAGAAGAACATCCACGCGATCGGGAAGAGCGCCTCGACCGCCGGCTAGGCGGCTGGGCGATCACGGGTGAGGTTCGCGATCGTCGGGAGCCGGCGTTTCTCGGAAACTGAACGGGTCACGGAGTACGTGAGCTCGCTTCCGCCCAGGGCCTCGGTCGTCACCGGCAGCGCCAGCGGCGTCGACGCAGCTGCGACGAAGGCGGCGCGGGCGAAAGGAATCCCGGTCCAGGTGATGCCGGCGTCTTTTGACGAGGCATCCGACCCGAGCAGGTCCGCGGCTCGCAACCAGCGCCTGATCGATGCCTGCGACGTGCTGGTTGCGTTCTGGGACGGCAGCTCCAAAGGCACCCGATCCACGGTCGAGCGCGCCCTGGACTCAGGCAAAGAGGTGCACGTCTTCATCGGCACCACCACGGCCCCTTCGTAACATTGAATGGTGCCGGTTGCGATCGTGGTGCGCGTGCGGCTCTTCGCCAGGCTTCGCGAGCAGGCCGGTCTCGAGATGGAGGGGCTCTCGCTTCCAGCCGAGGCGACCGTGGCCGACGTCTACGAGGCGATGCGCTTGCTCCACCCGGCGCTTGAGTCCGATCGCAAAGCGGTGCGCGGGGCGATCAACCAGGAGTTCGCCGACTGGAGCACGCCAGTCGCCGAGGGCGACGAGGTGGCCTTCATCCCGCCTGTCAGCGGCGGGGCGCACGGGGTCGGCGTCCTTTTCGAGCTGACGGCACGCCCGCTGGATGCGCGCCGGCTCGAAGCCGCCGTCGAGCACAAGGGCGCCGGCGCCATCTGCACCTTCACGGGCGTGGTTCGCGACAACTCGCGCGGAAGGACCGTGACCCATCTCGATTACGAGGCTTACGCGGAGATGGCGACCGCGCAGATGCGAAAGATCGGTGACGAGATCGCCGAGAGGTGGCCCGAGGCCCGGGTCGCGATGGCGCATCGCACCGGCAGGCTGGAGATCGGAGAGGCCTCGGTGGTCGTCTCGGTGTCGTCGCCGCACCGTGCGGAGGCGATCGCCGCTTGCAAGTGGGGGATCGACCGGCTCAAGGAATCCGTGCCGATCTGGAAGAAGGAACACGCCGCCGATGGCACCTTCTGGATCGAAGGCGAGGAGAGCATCGCCTCCAAGCCGTAGGGGGTTACCTTGGGCTGATGCCGAGGGGTCTTCGGAACCGGCCGGGGACCGCTGCGTCCATGCTGGTCGCCCTATCGATCACGGCGGCCGCGATCACGCCCCCTCTTCGCGGGGTCGTGTCCGGAGGGATCAGGCCGTGCGACGCTTTCGGCAACCCCGATTTGCCCCATTACGCGGCCGGCACGGTCACGGTCCTCAAAGGCCAGGTCACGTGGCAGAGCGGCCAGGGAGGTCCGAGCAATGTGGATGTCCTCCCAACCACTGTCGTCGCGCAAGAGACCGTCCCCACGAACGGGAGGTACCGCTTTGACCTCCAGCCCGGCAGCTACGTGCTCGAGGCGGCGCCTTCGGCCGGCTACGGCCCTTACGCCACGGTGACGGTCAACGCGGGTGACGACCTGCTGGTGGACATCCCGAACGAATGCATCTGATCCGGCACTCAGTCCTTGACTCGCGCGACCGATAGGCCGTCGCGGATGGGGATCACGACGCTTTCCAGCCTCGGATCCTCCGAGACCAGGCGGTTGTAGTACTCGACGTTCCTGGCCTGCTGCGTCTTGGGCCCCAGCACCTCGCCCTGGCGCAGCGCGTTGTCGGCCATGAGCAGCGCGCCGGCGTCGAGCCGTTCCATGCAAAGGTCGTACACGCGGTGGGTGATCTCCTCGGACCGGAACGAGTTGAGCAGGTCGATGAAGCAAACATCGAACCTGGACTCGATCTTCTCGAGCCCGGTGGTCGCGTTATCTTCGATCACGATCGCCTGCTTGCCGAAACCCGCTTCCGAAAAGTTGGCCCTCGCCCGTTCCGCACGCGCATGGTCGAGCTCGAAGCTCGTGAGCAACCCGCCCTCGGTACCACGGAGCATCCAGATGCCGCTATAGCCCGTGGCGGTGCCGAGCTCGAGCACCCGCTTGGCTCGTGCGATCTTGACCAGCAGGTAGAGCAGGGCGCCCTCATGCGGTTCGACGATCGGGATGTCCTCACGTCGAGCTTCTTCCTCCATTCGCGCCAACACCGCATCGCGCTTGGGCACCAAGCCGTCCATGTATGCCTGTAGCTTGTCGCTGACCTCAACTGTTCTCATCGATTCACCCTCTCCGGAGCGAGTATGTCGAGCACGCGATCGACCTCCTGCTCAGTGTTGTAGAAGTGCGGCGAGAGCCGCACGAAGTCCCGATGCGTGCGCGCGATCACGTGTGCGGCGCTCAAGTCGCGCAGCAGTGAAGAGGACGGGACGCCGGCGCTGCGGAACGAGACGATGCCGGACGACTCGTCGGGGGTTCGGGGCCACGGCTCGATGATCTCGTATCCGGCGGCCGCGACGCCTTCGGCCAGCCTGCGCGAAAGGTGCAACACGCGGGCCTGGATCGCCTCGGGCCCGACCTCGAGCAGCAGGTCCAGCGCCGCTCCGAACGCGGCAGTGTCCAGCAGCGACACCACGGATTCCTCGAAGCGCCGGGCGCCCTCCGCGGGCGTGAGGTCGTATTCGAAGTAGCGATCGTGGCCTGCCACCGAGCCCACGCCGACGATGACCGGTTGCAGTCGCTCGAGCAGCGGTCCGGCGCAGTAGCAGAAGCCGATCCCCGGCGGCCCCATCAGCCATTTGCCGGCCCCGGCGGCGCAGAAATCGACCGGCAGGCGATCGAGGTCCAGCTTCAGAGCGCCGGCGCTCTGCATGACGTCGACCGCGAGCAGGATGCCGCGACGGCGGCACTCGGCGCCGATCGTCTCGATGTCGACGCGGAACCCGTTCCAGAACTCGACGTGGGACACCGCGACAAGGCGTGTTCGCGAGTCGACCAGCGCGATCACCGACTCGGGCGTGATCCGCCCATTTGCCGCCTGGGCCTGGCGAAGCTCGACGCCCCGGCGCGCCAGGTTCATCCACGGGTAGACGTTGGCCGGGTATTCGCCGGTCGCGCCCACGACGTTGTCGCCTTTCTCCCAGGTCAATCCCTGCGCGAGCAGGGACATGCCGTGTGCGGTGCTGCGGGTCAGGGCGATCGACGCGACAGGCGCGTTGATCAATTGGGCGACGAGGGCGCGTACGCGGTCCGCCTCGTCCTGCGCCCAGTGGTCGGGGTAAGGCCGGTTCGTCATCCCGTCGACGACCCGCTCGATCGCCGCACGCGCGCGCTGCGACATCGGGGAGACACCGGCGTGGTTCATGTGGATGTAGTGCTCGGCCAGTGGAAAGAGGTCGCGCGCCTCCAGCGGCTCCATCAGCCCTGATCCGCCGCCAGCATCTCAACCAGCGGCTGCAAGGTGACGATGTATGCGGTCATCAGGCCGGCCACGTGGTCGAGCAAGACATCGTCGAGCTGTGCGGCCGGTAGGGTCTCGTAAAGCCGCGACCAACCTCTGTCCCAGGGCTCGAGCTCGGCGCGGGGCAGGTGGGCCTTGACCTCGAGCACGTGCGAGCGAAAGAACTCGAAAGCGCGCTGGTTCTGCTCCGTCGTCCCCTCGAAGTGCAGGCCCACCTCCAGCCGCCCATCGCCGGTGTGGTGCCACGCCTCGTAGTGGAACTCGGTCTGCGCGTAGTGCACCTTCATCAAACGGCCGCGCCCGCGCCCGCTGGTGAAGTTGCGCAGGTCGAGCGGCAGCGACGACTTGAGCCGTTTGCGCAGCCCGGCGAAGAAATCCGCGGGGGAGAGCACGTCGCCCCTCGTCACCATATTCACGTATTCTGCGAGCAGCGATGGCATACGTCCCGACAGTCACGGAGAACGAAGGCGGCAATCGAGAGCGCAGCTTCGACATCTACTCGAGGCTTCTGAAGGACCGGATCATCCTCATCGGGCGCCCGATCGACGACGTGGTCTCGAACCTGGTGGTGGCCCAGCTCATGTACCTCGCGGCGGATGACCCTGAGAAAGAGATCCAGATCTACATCAACTCCCCGGGCG
>DATLUC010000107.1:0-33682 GCA_035533335.1 Candidatus Baltobacterales bacterium | reverse complement strand
ACCCTGCGTCGGCGTCAAGGACGCATCCTGCGTCGAGGTCTGCCCGGTCGACTGCATCAAGACCGACGAGGCCGCCGACATGTACTTCATCGATCCCGACGAGTGCATCGATTGCGGCGCGTGCGTCGATCCCTGCCCGGTTGACGCGATCTTCCCCGAGGATGAGGTCCCGGCCGAGTGGAGGAACTTTATCCAGGTCAATGCCGACTACTTCCAGAAGGTGAGCAGGTAAAGAGATGGCAGAGCTCTCCTTCACCAGCAAACTGACGTGGTCTGGAGGCAGGCACGCCGGTATCGTCGAAACCGGCGGCCAGAGCCTGCAGTTTTCGGTACCTGCTTCGATGGGTGGCGTGGGCGAGGGAACCAGCCCCGAGGAGCTTCTGCTCAGCGCGGTCGGCTCCTGCTACACGGCCACTCTCGCCGGGCTCACGAGCGCAAGGCGACTACCGGCTTCCTCGATCGAGGTTCGCGTCGAGGGCACGGTTTCCGACTACCCGGGACCGACTGCCCGCGTCTCGACCATAACGGTCAATCCGACATTTGTTGGCATCGAGTCGGGTCGCGAGAAGGAATACGAGGGCGCAGCCATGACCGCGCGCGAGCGCTGCTTCATCGGCAAACACCTGGGACCCCAGGTCAGCTATCGAGTCGGTGAGGTCGATTTCGCGGAGGAGACGCCGTCAACAGGGGATGTGCTGGACGTCCGAGCCCTGCCGGCGCCGAGGCGACACGAGTTGATCTTCCGCACGCTCGATCAGCTGGCGGGCGGATCCGCGATCACGCTGGTCAACGACCACGATCCCAAGCCGCTTCACTACCAGCTCGAAGCCACCCGGCCTGGAAACTTCAGCTGGGACTACGTCGAAAGGGGGCCTGAGGCATGGCGCGTGCGCATCGCTCGAATCGCCTGATCGATCGGACTGCTGAGCCCAGCCCGAATTTGGTCGCGGATCGGATCTCGGCCGTCGGAAGCCTATGCATCGCGGACCAGGTGCCACCGAGCTTCCGAGTTCGCTGCGCCCTGTACCGCGTTACTGGCAAGGCGCCTGACCTGGTGGCGACGACTTCGCCGCCGCCGAATGCCGCAGGAATCTGGTTCGAAACCAGCGTGGAATCTTTCGGCGTCAGCGAGGCTGGATGACGGTGAGCACGTCCGAGAAGTCGTCCGTCCAGACCGGCTGCATCGGGTTGGCGTGCAGGGGATGCCAGGCGGGCTCCTGCGGGATGCTGCCCAGGTTTGCATCAGCCGGCGCCATTACCAGCCACGCAGAAGGGAACTTCCCAGCAAGAGCCTGCGCTGAGGTCACCTCCGTGTCCGTGCGCTGATACCCGACCAATGACAGGCTCGCCGCCTCACGCGCCAGCACTGAGGCCAAATCCACGTACTTGTTCGAGATGTTGAAGAGGATGACGCCGCCGGGTCGCAGCTTCGCAAGGTAAAGCTGGATGGCCTCACGGGTGATCAGGTGCACCGGTACGGAATCCGAGCCGAATGCATCGAGCGCGATCAGGTTGTAGCTGTGGTCAGGAGCTCGCGCAAGGGTGAGGCGGCCGTCGCCGAGGATGACTTTCGCCCCTGGTGTGCAATCGCTCATGTACGTGAACAGCGATGGGTCACGCGCGATTTTGGCGATGACCGGATCGATCTCGTAGAAGGTCCAGGTCTGCTGAGGCTGGGCGTAGCAGGCCATGGTCCCTGCGCCAAGTCCTATGACCGCCACGCTCCAGCTCGAATCGATGGCCTGCTCGGCGGAGAACAGGTCTCCGACCGGACCACTGGGCGAGTAGTAGGCAGCCGGTACGTCGAGGCCTCCCGGACTCATCTGCTCGACGCCGTGGATCGTGTCGCCGTCAACAAGCGCGTGGCGTGTGCCCGCAGGATCGCTGACGACCTTGTGCACGCCATAAAAGTCACGCTGCTGGAAGATGACCGGCTGCGAGCCGAGGGGGACAAGGGCGAGCACCAGCATGGCGGCCGTAGCCAAACCGAAACGTATCGGCCGCCACGAAAACGCGGCGGACACTCCGGCAGGGATCGCGAAGACGATGAGGACTCGCAACAGGTCCGACCCGGTGGTGGCGTTCGGCAGGCCCACCTGGTTTAGCTTGCCAAGGATGCCGGTTATCGACATGATGCCCGTCGCGAGCAGGAGCACTCCCAGCAGCGCCGCCGGCAGCCAGAAATCGGCATAGCGCGATCGCACTCCGCCGCCGCGGGTCAATGCAGTCCTCAGCAGCGCGGCGCCGGTGATCGCGAGGGGGTATTCGAGAAAGTCGTTGAAGACCAGGGTGCCACCAGCGCAGTCAGCAGGCCGCCTGTCGCACCGCCGACCGCGAGCCACCAGTAGAACTCGGTCAGGTGGCCTGCGCCCGGCCGGTCGGCCGCGAGCTCGCCGTGGCAAAGGAGGGCGCCAAGGAAGAAGGCGCCGAAATGAAGGATGGCGAGCATCCACAGGGGTCCTCCGCCGCCGAGCAGGACCATTCCGAGAAGGGGCAGCGCATAGAACGGGAACAGCCGGTTCAGCCAGTAGCGGGAGACCAGCGGGCGGCGTGCGAATACGACCGCGAATGAGAGGAGATACAGCGTCAGGGGGATGACCCACAGCAGGGGGATGGGGCGGATCACGATTGTGAAGCAGGAGGTGACGGCCAGCATCCAGGTGGAAGGGACGGCGGCCAGAATTACCCAACTCACTCTTCGGCCCCAAGTTAAAGTCCGTCCACCATCAGTAGCGCGCAGGTTCGCCTGGGCAGGGGGTGGAGACGTCCCGAGCGAGCGCCCCCATGCCACGGCCCCCAGGCACAGCACCGAAAGCACGAGGAAGGCGACATAACCGGCTCGCCAGAGGTCGGCCTGCGCGTGCAGCCCCAGGTGAGGTTCGACCAAGGCCGGATAGGCGAGCAGGCCCAGCGCGCTGCCCAGGTTGCTGGCCCGGTACAGGAAATAGGGATCGTGGGCGTGTGCGTGACCGGTCAGTGAGAACCAGTGCTGGACGAGCGGTGATGTCGTCGACAGAACGAGGAAGGGCAACCCGACCGTGACCGATAGGAGCAAGAGCAACCAGAGCGCCGGACTCCCGGAAGCGGGAGGGTTCCACCCAGGGATGAGATGGATCGGCAGAACCAGCAGAGGCGCGAGTAGAAGGATGCTGTGAAGCAACGCCTGCCAGCGCCAGGGCAGGCGCATCGCGAGCCAGTGCGAGTATCCGTACCCGATCAGTAGCACGGTCTGAAAGAAGAGAACCGATGTTGCCCAGACGGCTGACGTGCCTCCGACCAGGGGCAGCACCATTTTCGCGACCATCGGTTCGACCAGAAAAAGCAAGAAGGCGCTCGCGAAGAGGCAGATGGTGAACGCGGCAAGCACCGCGACGGAAAATGTCGCCTGCCTCTCGTTGGGTCGAGGCGCCGCGCCGATCAAGCCGACATACCTTATGGCATCCGGCGCGTTACGGCAAACCGAAAGGCGATTAGTAATCTGCGGGCCGCGATGGCCCAGACAAGGGGCCGGGCTACTTTCGCGAGCTGATCAGGTAGTCGGGCCGAAAGCCTTGCTCAGAAGGCGTAGGAGCTGAGCCTGCTCATCCGGCGACAGCCGGTTCAGCGACTCGGGAGGGCGGGACAGACTTTCGTCCAGCTCGCGCACCAGGCGATCGCCCTCGGCAGTCCTTGCCAGCGTCTTGACGCGCCGATCCGAGGGGTCGTGCCTGCGCTCCACCAGGCCCTTGGTCTCCAGCACGTCGGCCAGGGCGGTGATGTTGGACGGATCGTAGCCGAGCTGTAGCGCGGCCTCGCGCTGCGGCATGGGGTGGTTGAGCCTCTGGAGCAAGCAGGCCTGCGAGGACGTCAGTCGATGTTCAGCGTAATGGGCCAGGACGTGACTCTTGAGCAGGTCGAGGACTGGGTCCAGGAACAGCCCCCAAACCCCACGGCCGGGGTCGATCGGCCGTTCGGTCATGGCCGGTCTCAAATCTCCTGAAATATACGGCATCGTTCAATAGTTGAACAGCTCAATGAACAGGTCAATGATCCCGCCATTCACGGACGCGTACCCATGAACACGTTTGCCTGGGTGCTTCAGGTCGTCCTCGCGGTCCTTTTCCTTGTCCACGGCCTGGCTTACACGGTCGCCTACGGTGCCTTTGCCAAACGAATGCAACAGAGGCGCGGGGCAGCGTCGCCGCTGCCGCCAGCTTTTCGACAGTTCATCGGGGTGGCCGAGCTGGCCGCCGCGTTCGGCCTGATCGTGCCGCCGGCGCTCCATCTATTTTCCTGGCTGGCGCCATTGGCGGCTGCAGGGCTGGTCATCGTCATGGTGGGCGCAGTGATCTTCCATGCCAGGAGGAGCGAGTTCCCCGCGCTCGCCGTGTCGGTGGTCCTGGTCGGGCTGGCGGCTGTCACCGTCTTTTTGCGCTGGCAGGTGGTACCGCTATGACCAGCAGCCCTTCCTCGTCACTTGACATAACGAGGCTGTTGGTGATCATTGCCAGCACTAGGCCCGGACGCCTGGGCCTCCCGATCGCCAACTGGGCGATCTCCGAAATCGGGAAGCACGACGGATTCGAGGTCGATGTCGCGGACCTCGCCCTGATGGATCTACCGATGCTCGACGAGCCTAATCACCCCATGCGCCGCAACTACACGAAACCGCACACGATCGCCTGGAGCGAGCGAGTCGACGCGGCGGACGCGATCCTCATCGTCACGCCTGAGTACAACTACGGGATGCCGGGCAGCCTCAAGAACGCGCTCGACTTCCTTTACCACGAGTGGAACTACAAGCCCGTAGCGTTTGTCAGCTACGGCGGAATGTCGGGCGGCATGCGCTCGGTCCAGATGGCCAAGCAGGTCGTCACTACCCTGAAGATGGTGGCGCTGCCCGAGGCCGTGAACATTCACATGGTCCCGAAGTACATGCACGACGGCCAGTTCGTCCCCGAGGAATCCCAAGTCGCCAGCCTCAAGAAGGTCCTCGTCGAGCTGTCCCGTTGGGCAGTTGCGCTGCGCCCCATGCGCGTTACGCTCCCGCTCCCCGTGCCGGCTTAGGCCGGTACCTTCGCCCGAACACTGCGGGCCGGCGGGGTATCAGCCGTGTCACAAACCGGCTGCTGGCGGTGCTTGACGAGAGTGACCGTGCGAACGCACTTCGTCGGTAGCACCTGCGTCAGTCGCTCGATGTGTGAGGATCGGCGATGTATCCACGTCGGGTTTGCCTCGCCAGGCCTTCTTTTCTGATTGCCCGGACGAGTATTGCCCGTCCTGCGGGGCCGCGGCCAGATGAAGACCCGGGGGCCGAGCTTATTCCTGTAACGACAAGTCCCGGGTTCGAACCAGGGCGCGGGCCCAATCGTCAGCGGACCGCTTCCTTCACGAGGGCGACGATCTTTGACTCGGAGGCGGGGGTCAAATCCTTCAGCGCGAAGGCCACCGGCCACATGCCTCCATCGTCGAGGTTCGCCGCGTCGCTGAAGCCAAGCGTCGCGTACCTGGTCTTGAACTTCTGCGCGCTCTGGAAATGGCAGACGACCTTGCCGTCCCTGGCATATGCGGGCATCCCGTACCAGAGTTTCGGCGCAAGGTTTGGCGCGCTAGCTTTGATGACGGCGTGGAGCCGCTCGGCCATGACGCGCTCGGGCTTCGGCATCTCGGCGATCTTCGCCAGCACGGCGCTTTCCTCGTCCGGTTTTTCACCGCGCGCGGCCGACTTCAACTCCTTAACGCGGTCTTTCATCGCGGCTTTTTCTTCGTCAGTGAATTTCGAGGTCTTCCTCTTGGCCTTCATGGCAGGTTTCCTTCTGTGCGGTAAATCTGGTGGGTCGACCTGATTCTAGGGAGCCCCCGCTGCGGCGCCGTCTCCAAAACTGCTCTTTGCAGAGCGGCTCGTCATCGGATGGATCCGATGATCGCGAACGGCTCGTCCTATCCGCTTGAAAGCGGGTGCAGGCCCAAGGCATCCGGGACTACGGTGCCGAGGAGGAATGCGATCAGCGCGCACGCGAGTCCGATGGCGGTGATCTCAAGGCCGCTTCGGATCGAATGACCTCCCGAGAGGCGCCCTTTGCCGACGCCGATGAGGAACAGCGCGACCGCGGTGCCAGCGACCGACATGAGCAAGGCCTGGCTTGGTGCGAATGGGCCGATGGCGATCATCGCGGTCACCTGGGCGGCGAACCACGGAACGATGGGGATCGCGGCTCCGATCAGGAAAGCGATCGCAATCACCACTCCATCTAGAAACGGCCTTCCACCCGCGACCGCAAACCCGAGCTCCTTCTGGGCCATCGCGGTGAGCATCGCGTCGGGATGCTTGGCGATCACTCGCGCAACCATCTGCGCGTCGGTTTCGTCCAAACCGTCCTTGTGGAACAGCTCGACCAGCTCCTCCATCTCTCGCTTGGGATGACCCTGAAGCTCGGAACTCTCATGTCTCAGCTCTTCCTGCTGAACGTCACGCTGCGACTTCGCGGCGATGTAAGCCCCCGCGCCCATGGCCAGCATGCCCGCCACGCCTCCGGCGAAGCCGGCGATCAGCACCGAGATGCGCCCGGTCGTGGCTCCGCTGACACCGCTCACCAGGCCCAGTGATGTAAGGAGGCCGTCCTGGGTCCCGAAGACGATCTCGCGCACATGGCTGCGCCGCTCGACGCGTGATCGTGTGGTGTCGATGTGCGAGGTCGCTTCGGACGGTTCGACCACGGCTTCCAAAGCTTAATCCAGGCTGTTGCGCGCGCCGGTTCGGCTAAGGGAGGGGAGCAGTCGACCGGTGGTGCAGGTGGCCGTGGCTTCCCAGCAGAGCGTTCCCTGCACACCCGTTAGGCCATCCGCTTTCAGGGGCCTGACTGCCCTAGCCACCCATGGCGACAAAGGGGCCGGAGAGGCCCAACCTGAACATGGATGAAAGCATTCACTGCGCACCGGGCTGAGCACGCGTGGCTGCCATGAAAGCGACCGTGGTGCTCGAGGACACCACCGGGGGGAAGAAACCCCGGCCGGCCGGCGCGCGCAAGCATCTCGGCGCGACGCTTTTCAGCGATCCGCAGGACGCCGCCAACTTCATCGGCAGCGTGCTCGAGGCCTCGACGGAGTACTCCATCATCGGCGCGGACCTGGAGGGCAACATCCAGCTGTGGAACGAGGGCGCCCACCGTCTGTATGGGTACGAACCGGAAGATGTCGTCGGCAAGGCGAACTTCTCGATCCTCCACGCCGTCGAGCACATCGCCGTCGGCCTGCCCCAGCAGATGATGGCGACTGCGCTCGCCAC
This sequence comes from Candidatus Baltobacterales bacterium, assembly GCA_035533335.1. Lineage (GTDB taxonomy): Bacteria > Chloroflexota > Dormibacteria > Dormibacterales > Dormibacteraceae > DATKSS01. The sequence goes on along the minus strand of DATLUC010000107.1, from coordinate 26,418 downwards.
CGGCAAGTTCGAGGGCACCACGGTTCGAAGGCGCAAGGACGGCACGACGTTCACTGCGCGAGTCGTCCTCACGCCGCGGCGCGACGACAAGGGCAATGCCATCGGCCTGCTGCTCATCTCCAAAGACATCTCGGACGAGATCCGCCTGACGCACGCCCTCGAGGCCACCCAGGTCTACACGCGATCCCTGATCGAGTCGAACATCGACGCGATCATGACCACCGACCCGCTGGGCGTGATCACCGACGTCAACCAGCAGATGGAGTCGTTGACCGGGCGCTCGAGGGCCGAGCTGATCGGGTCGCGCTTCAACGGATATTTCACGGACCCCAAACGAGCCGACGACGGCATCCGCCATGTGCTCCGTGAGGGCAAGGTTACCGACTACGAGCTGACCGCTCGCTCGAAGAGCGGAACCGAGACTCTGATCAGCTACAACGCCACGGCCATGTTCGACGTCGACAACAAGCTCCAGGGCGTGTTCGCGACCGCGCGCGACATCACCGAGCAAAAGAAGCTCGAGGAGCGACTGCGCGAGCAGCAGACCTACCTTCGCGGGCTGATCGAGTCCAGCGTCGATTGCCTGCTCACGTTGGACTCCCAGGGTCTTGTTTCCGACGTCAACGACCAGACGTGCCGCCTCTCCGGCTTCGGGCGCGAAGAGCTGCTGGGCACCACCTTCGCCAACTATTTCGCCGAGCCCGCCCGCGTCACCGCCGCGATTCAGGAGACCTTCGGTTCGGGTCGCGTGAAGGACTGCGTCCTCACTCTCCTCACGCGCTCGGCACAGCGCCTGCAGGTGAATTTCAATGCCTCGATCTTCGAGGATCACCTGGGCAGCGTGCGGGGCATCTTCGCTTCGATCCGCGACGTCACCGACCAGACCGTCCTACAGGCCCTGCTGCTGAGCGAGCGAGCCTACAACCGGGGCCTCCTCGAGGCGCTGGTCGACGGCCTTGTCACCGTCGACCCGATGCTGAAGATCACCGACGTCAACGAGAAGATGTGCCACATGTCGGGGTACGCCCGCGACGAGCTCATCGGCAGCTCGTTCGAGGACTACTTCACCGACTCCAAGCGGGCGGCTGCGGGAGCCCGCGACACCCTGGACAAGGGTGCCTTGACCAACTACGAGCTCACGCTTCGCACCAAGGGCGGCCAGGAGCTCCTGGTCGCGTTCAACGCGGCCACGTTCACGGACCAGGCCGGCCAGGTGCGAGGAATCTTCGCCTCGGCCCGGGACATCACCGACCAGGCCCGCCTCCAAAAGGAGCTGGCCGAGGAGCAGGCCTACAACCGGGGTCTGTTCGAGGCCTCGCGCGACGGCCTGGTGACCGTCGACGATGACATGCGGATCATCGACCTGAACGAGACCCTATGCAAGATGGTCGGCCACAGGCGAGCCCAGCTCGTAGGTTCACTATTCTCCGAATACTTCGTCGAGCGAGAACGCGCGGCCGACGGCGTGAGGCTGACCTTCGAGAAAGGTCTGGTGACCAACTACGTCCTGACCATGAAGTCGGCTAACGGGCAGAAGCTGCCCGTCTCTTTCAACGCCGCCGTCTTCCGCGACGCCGCGGGCGTGGTGCGCGGAATATTCGCGTCGTTCCGAGACATCACGGACCAGCAGGAGCTGGAGCTCCAGCTGCGGGATACCCAGAAGTACACCCGGTCTCTGATCGAGTCGAACATCGATGCGATCATGACCACCGACCCGCTCGGCGTCATCACCGACGTCAACGAGCAGATGGTCGCCCTGACCAGCCGCACCCGCGAGGAGCTGATCGGCTCAACGTTCAAGGCGCACTTCACCGAGCCCGCGAGGGCCGAAGAAGCCATCCGGCTCGTGCTCAGCGAGGGGAAGGCTACCAACTACGAGCTCACGGCGCGTTCCAAGGACGGGCGCGAAACGGTCGTCAGCTACAACGCGAGGGCACTGTTCGACCGCGAGAACCGCCTGCAGGGGGTGTTCGCCGCGGCCCGGACGATCACCGAGCAGCGCAAGCTCGAGGAGCAGCTCCGGGAGCAGCAGGCGTACCTGCGAGGCCTGATCGAATCCTCCGGGGACGCCCTCATCACGGTCGACCCCGACGGTTTCATCTCCGACGTCAACGAGCAGATGTGCCGCATGTCCGGATACGGGCGAGACGATCTGCTGGGAACCCCGTTCGCCAACTACTTCATCGACCCCGAGCTCGCCCGCTCCGGCGTCCGGCAGACCTTTGAGATGGGGGTGGTGACTGAGCATGCGCTGACCCTCGTCTCGCGCACTCGCCGCCACCTGCAGGTGTCTTACAACGCATCGGTGTTCAAAGACCCCGGCGGCAACGTGCACGGCATCTTCGCTTCGGTCCGCGATGTCACCGACCGAGTGCGCCTGGAGGAGCAGGTCCGTGAGCAGCAGAACTACCTGCGTGGCCTCATCGAGTCTTCGGGCGACGGCCTCGTCGTGGTCGATCCCGAGGGCTTCATAACGGATCTCAACGAGCAGATGTGCCGCATGACCGGCTACTCCCGGCAGGAGCTCATGGGATCGGTGTTCAAGCGGTACTTCACACAGCCAGAGGAGGCCGCGGTGGGCGTTCGCCGCACCCTTGCGGAGGGCGCGGTCACCAACTACGAGCTGATCCTTGAGTCAAAGAGCGGCCGCAAGGCCACCGTCTCGCTCAACGCGTCGGTGTTCCGGGCTCCAGACGGCCACATCGAGGGCATCTTCGCGTCAGCTCGCGACATCTCAGAAGAGGCGCGCCTGCGCACCCAGCTCACCGAGCAGCAGGTCTACAACCGATCCTTGTTCGAGGCCTCCGCAGACGCGCTGTTCGCCATCGCCCCGGACGGTGTGATCACGGACGTGAACGAGGAGGCCACGCGGCTCACCGGCTACTCGGGAAAGCACCTGGTCAGCACCCGCTTCAACGACTACTTCACCGAGCCCGTGCGCGCCGCGGCAGGCATAGACCAGACATTCGCCGAAGGACGGGTCACCGGCTACGAGCTCGTGATGGTCACCAGGCAGGGACGGCGGATCACCGTCAGCTTGAGCGCCGGCGTGTTCACCGACGTGGCCGGGCTTCCCCTGGGAATCCTTGCCGGGGCGCGCGAGAACAGCGCCCAAAAGCAGTTGGAGCAGCAGCTGCGCGACTCGCAGGTGTACACGCGCTCGCTGATCGAATCGAACATCGACGCCCTGGTCAGCACCGACCCCGTCGGCATGATCACCGACGTGAACCAGCAGATGGAGGCTTTGACCGGGGTCGGCCGTGACGAGCTGATCGGCTCCGACCTGAAGAAGTACTTCACCGACCCGGTGAGCGCGGAAGAGGGCTTGCGCCAGACGCTTCGCGAAGGCAAGGTCACGGACTTCGAGCTCACCGCCAGGAGCCGTCATGGCGACGAGACCATGGTCGCCTACAACGCGGCCACGCTTTTCGACCCGGACCACAAGCTGCGCGGCATCTTCGCCACCGTCCGCGAGATCACGGAGCGCAAACGCTTCGAGAGGCAGCTCCAGGAGACCAACCTCGAGCTCGCGCGAGCAGACCGCGCCAAGGACCGTTTCCTGGCGAGCATGAGCCACGAGCTCCGGACGCCGCTCAACGCCATCATCGGGTTCACCGGCACCCTCCTCATGAAGCTGCCCGGGCCGCTGAACTCCGAGCAGGAAGAGCAGCTGCAGACGGTGCAGTCGAGCGGCCGCCACCTGCTCTCGATCATCAACGACCTGTTGGACCTGGCCAAGATCGAATCGGGCAAGTGGGAAGGCGATTTCCAGGAGCTGGACTGCGCCGAGGTGGCGCAAGGGGTCGTGGACGGGCTGAGGCCGCTCGCACGCAACAAGGGCCTGAGCTTCGTGGTCGTCGCCCCGGATCACCCGGTCAAGGCCTCGATCGACCGACGAGCCCTGAACCAGATCCTGATCAACCTGAGCAACAACGCGATCAAGTTCACCGACGCGGGCGATGTGCGCCTCGAGATCAAGGAGATCAGCTCCGAGGGCGAGGCTGGGGTGCGCTTCGACGTGATCGACACGGGTATCGGCATCAAGCAGGAGGACCAGGCCACGCTGTTCGAAGCCTTCGAACAGCTCAAGAAGAACCTCGCCACGCCCAGGGAGGGGACGGGCCTCGGCCTTTACATCTGCCAGCGGCTGGCCGGCCTGCTCGGAGGCAGCATCGAGTTCACCAGCGAGTTCGGCAAAGGCAGCACCTTCAGCTTCCTGGCGCCCAGGGATCACCATGAGCCGTGACGGCCTGATCCTGGTGGTGGAGGACAACAAGGCGAGCAGCGACCTGATGGCCTATCTCTTACGGGCCGCCGGCCACACCGTTCTGACCTGCACCGACGGCGCTGACGCGATCACCATCGCGGCGCGCGAGCACCCCAGGGTGATCGTGATGGACCTTCAGCTCGACCGCATGAGCGGGCTCGAAGCGGCGGCCATCCTCTCGGCCGATTCCGCCCTGAGGACGATCCCGCGGGTAGCGGTGACCGCGTATGCGATGGTCGGCGACCGCGACCGTGTGCTCAAGGCAGGCTTCCAGGGATACATCGCCAAACCCATAGAGCCGACCACCTTCGCCGCCCAGATCCACTCGTTTTTCGTGCCGCTCCGACTGCAGTCAGAAGAGGCGAGCTGATGGCCAGGGTCATCGTGATCGACGACGTGGCAGCAGATCGCCGGCTCGCCGAGACGCTCCTCGAGCACCTGGGTCACACCGTCGTGCTCTGCGATGACGGACAGGCGGGTCTCGACCTGATCCTGACGACAAAGCCCGACCTCATCATCACCGACCTGATCACGCCCAGCATCGACGGCTACGCCCTGGCGCGCACGGTGCGCTCTGATCGACGGACCGCCTCGACTCCCATCGTGATGGTCACGGCCCACTACCTCGAGGCGGAAGTGCGGCGCCTCGCCGAGGACATCGGGATCCAGCAGGTCCTCATCAAGCCCTACGAGCCGCAACTGTTCCTCGACGCAGTCGACAAGGCTCTCGTCGAGGAGCCGGTGGCTGCTGCCGAGCGCAACGTTGACGGATCAGCGCGATTTGAGACCGAGCACCTCCGCGTGGTCATGGCCAAGCTCCACGACAAGGTGGTCCAGCTCGAAGCGATGAGCCAGGAGCTGAGCCGGACTGCGACCGCATACCTGCTCCTTTTCAAAGCGCACCCGGAGCCGACCTGGGTTTACGAGCTGGGCACGCTGCGATTCCTGGAGGTGAACGACGCCGCCGTCAGACGGTATGGCTACTCGCGCGAGGAGTTCCTGGCGATGCGCGTACCCGACATACATCCTCCCGAAGACGCGCCCGCGGTGGAGCGTGCGCTGGCGACCTTGACGGCCCACCCGGACGTTTCGCTGCCGCGCAGGCATGTCACCAAGCAGGGAACGATCGTCGACGTCGATATCACCTCTGCCAACCTCGCCTTCGACGGTCGAATGGCACGCTGTGTCATGGCCCAGGACATGACACTACGGCGCAAGGCCGAGCTGCAGGCTCAACAGACCCAACGTCTCGAGAGCCTCGGTCAGCTCGCCGGAGGCGTGGCGCACGACTTCAACAACCTCCTCGGGGTGATCCTCAACTTCAGCTGGTTCGTCAAAGCGAATCTCACCGCCGAGGTGGAAAGCGGGAACGGCGAGAAGTGGCGGCCGGCGCTGCGAGACATGGAGCGCATCGAGCGCGCGGCCGAGAGCGCCGCGCGGCTCACCCATCAGCTCCTCGCCTTTGCTCGTGTCGAGGTCGTCCAGCCCCGGTCGATGAACATCAACTCCGTCGTGGATGAGATGGCACCGCTCCTGCGGCGAACCCTCGGAGAGCACATCGAGCTGGTCGCTTTGCCCGTCGAGAACCTGTGGCCGGTGGTGATCGATTCCGGGCAGCTTAGCCAGGTGATCACCAACCTCGCGGTCAACTCGCGCGACGCCATGCAGAAGGGAGGGACGCTGACCATCGATACGGCGAACCTCGATGTCGACCTGGCTTACGTGGCGGACCGCCCGGGCCTGACTCCCGGACGTTACGTCCGCATCCGCATCACCGATACCGGCGAGGGCATGAACAAGCAGACCCTTGAGCGTGCGTTCGAGCCTTTCTTCACGACCAAGCCGAGAGGACAGGGTACCGGCCTCGGCCTGGCAACCGTCTACGGCGTCGTGAAGCAGGCTGGCGGTCATGTCGACGTGTACTCGGAACCCGGCCTCGGTACGCGGGTCGCGATACTTCTGCCGGCCGACAACGATGGCAAAGCGGCGGTCGAGGTCGCTGCGCCCGCGGCCGCCGCCAGGGGGAGCGAGACGGTACTCGTGGTCGAGGATTCCGACGACTTCCGCGAGATCGTGGACCGGATCCTGAGCCAGAACGGCTACCAGGTGCTGGTGGCCGCCAACGGACCCGACGCGCTCGAGAGGGCGCGGCAATACCCGGGCCATATCGATCTTCTCCTGACCGACATGATCATGCCCCACATGTTGGGCACCGAGCTAGCGCCGCGCCTGGTCGAAAGCCGGCCGGACCTGCGGATCCTGTACATGTCCGGCTTTGCCCAACCCGGTCTCGGTCCGGGCGCAGTGCCCCCCGAGGTGTCTCTCCTTGACAAGCCGTTCACCGAGCCGGCCCTTCTCGCCCGAGTCCGCGACGCGCTGAGGACGAAGTGACGAGCAGCCGCGTGCTGGTGATCGACGACAGCGAGGACGACGTCGTGATGCTGGAGAGGTTCCTGGCTGATGGCGAGACCGAGGTCCTCGGCCTGACAGACTCATCACAGGCGGAGCGGGTTTTCGCCGATTTCAAACCCGACCTGGTGCTGCTCGACCTGCACATGCCGGCACCGGACGGACTCGAGATCCTGCGGCGGCTGCGCGACTCGCGCGGCATGTTGAACCTTCTGCCGGTCGTCGTTCTAACCGGCGACGTGGGACCCGCTGCGCGCAACAGCGCGCTCGACCTCGGCGCAGTCGACTACCTGACCAAGCCACTCGACCGGACAGCAGTCGTGGTTCGCGTCAGGAACCTGCTGGCGACCAGACGCCTGTACTCGGCGCTCGTGAGGTCCTCTCAAAACAAGAGCAACTTCCTGATGAGCATGAGTCACGAGATGCGAACCCCCCTGAGTGCCATCATCGGCTTCTCCGAGCTGATGGCCGACGACAAGGCCGGCAAGTTCGACGAGGCGACCCGGTACAGGTTCCTGCAAGAGATCAACTCCAGCGGGCGTTTCCTGCTCGCCCTGCTCGACGACATCCTGGACCTGTCCAAGGTCGAGGCGGGGAAGATGGTGCTGCGCATCGAGACGGTGTCCATCGCAGCCATCGTCAGCGATGTCGTGACCATCATGGAACCGCTGGCGACGCGAAAGAAGATCCGCCTGGAGGCCGACGTCTCGGCCGGCGGGGCGGCATCCGCCGACGCATTGAAGGTGAAGTCGATGCTGCTTAACCTGGTGTCAAACGCGATCAAGTTCACGCCGGATGGGGGCCGGGTGGCGATCACCACGAACCGGCGTGACGGCTTCGTAGAGCTGGCCGTCTCCGACAACGGGATCGGTATCTCGGCAGCGGATTGCGAGCACCTCTTCGAAGAGTTCCGCCAGTTCGAGTCTGCGATATCGCGCCAGAACCACGGGACGGGTCTGGGGCTGGCTCTCACCAAGCGCATCGTGGAGTTGCATGGCGGCCAGATCCGCCTGGTCAGCGAGGTGGGGAAGGGGAGCACGTTCACGCTCACGCTGCCGCTTGCGCCGCCTGCCGCGGTGCCGGTCGAGGCCGCGCCGGCTGCAACCGGGGGCATAGGCGCTCCCGCGCCGCCAGCCTGATTCGTCAGCTCAGGGCTCCGCGGCCTCCGAGCAGCGACATCCGGTAGATCTCCAGGGTCCCCACCCGGCCACGCACCGCCGACTGGTCCGTAAGATCGCTCTGCAGCATGTTGGCCACCGCGATGTAGGCCGAGCCCGACATCAGGATCTCGCCCGGCCCCGCGTGGCTCACCAACCTGGCTGCAACGTTGACGGAATCGCCCAGCACTCCGAGCTCTGAGCGCTCAGCCGAGCCGACGGCGCCGATCACGATCGGTCCGGTCGCGATCCCGACACCGACCTCGAGCCGGAACCCCCATTCGGCGGCGGAGCGGCGGTTCAAAGCTTCGTTGGCTCCGATCAGACCGATCGCCCCGGCCATCGCGCGCTCGACGTGGTCGGGCATGTAGTCGTCGGCGCCGAAAGTTGCCATCACCCCGTCACCGACGAACTTCTCGACCACCCCACCGCAGATGGAGATCGACCTCAGGACGCGCTTGAGGTGCGCGTTCAGGATGTCGAGCAGGCCGGTGGGGTCGTGCGCGAAACGCTCGGTTAGACGGCTGAACCCGCGGATGTCTGTGAAGAGGATCGACGCAGTCCAGATCACGGGCGTCGGAACGGCACCGCTTTGCGGCTCCGGGCCGCGGTCCTCATAGAGCTTTCTCAGCTCCAGCAACCGGGCGAGGTCGTCGGCATGAGTCTGAGCCGCCCGCTCCGCCTCATCGCCCCTGATCACAGCGCCACCGCCTGGCGCGCAAGCGATTCCTCGATCATCGTCGCGGTTGCCTCGGCCGACCCGGGGCCCTTCCTTAGGATCGCCATGACTCCCGCCTTCTGGAGCGACAGCGTCTCGGCCTGGTCCAGGCTCTTGACTGTGACGACCACGACCGGCAGGGCAGCTCCGCGGGAAGCTCTCAAGCGCGTCAGGAACTCTTCGCCGGACAGCCCGGGCAGGACGAGGTCCAGCACCACGGCCCGTGGCGTCGTCGTCGCCACCAGTCGTTCCGCCGTCTCCGCGTCCGGCGCCCAGATCGAGCTCAAGCCTCGCGCCGAGAGCTCTGCTTCGAGGAGGTGGGCAAAGCCCGAATCGTCCTCGACCAGCAGGACGTCGCCTGCAATAGCCGGCTTCTTGACCGCCGGCACCGTGAAGGAGAACGTCGTGCCTTGCCCAAGCCCCTGGGACCGCACGGTGATCTTGCCTCCGTGCGCCTCCACGATGTTCTTGCAGATGGCGAGGCCCAGCCCGGTCCCGCGGATCGCTCTGCGGTCGGGTGTCTCAACCCGGTAGAACTTGGCGAACATCTGGGACAGGGATTCCGGGGGGATCCCCAACCCATGGTCCTGCACCGTGACCTCGACGTTCCCGTCGACGGCGCGGGCGGAGACCGTGATTGAGCCACCGTCGGGCGAGTACTTGCACGCGTTCGAAAGCAGGTTCGCCAGCACCCGGAAGACCGAGTCGCTGTCGACCCGGACGAGGGGCAGGTTCGCCTGAAAGTTGGTCACGATCGGCGGCGTCGTCGAATCGCCCAGCATGACGATGGCGCGATCGATCAACGCTTTGATATCCGCCGGTGCAAGTTGCAAGATCTGGCTGCCGCCTTCCTCGATGCGGCGGATGTCCAGGAAGTCGTTGATCAGAGCGGTCAGCCGACGACCCTCCTGCAGCATGATCGCGAGGTATTCTCGGCGGTGCTCGGGCGTGACCTCCCGCGTCACCATCAGCTCGGTGAAGCCCACGATGCTGGCGAGCGGGGTGCGCATCTCATGGCTCACCGTGGACACCATCTCGTCCTTGGCCCGACCGAGCTCAGCACTGCCCTCCGCACGGGCCTGAGACTGCAGCAGCTCCAGCTCGAGGCGTTGGCTGTCGGTCAGGTCCTCAGCGATAACGAAACGGGCGTTGTGCTCGTCGAACCTCAAGGCGTGAGAGGTGACCAGCACCTGCACGATCGAGCCGTCCTTCATCATGTGGCACCACGGCCCCGTTCTGTCGAATGACGGCAATGGGCGCGACACGAGCTCCAGGTGCTTGGCGAGGTCATTGGGCGCGCTGAGCTGCGGGATCTTCATGGTCAGGAACTCATCGCGCGAGTACCCGTACTGCTTGACCGCCGCATCGTTGACCTTGAGAAATGCCAGGGTCTCCGTGTCGTAGAGCCACATCGGCTGTGGGTGGCCCTCGAACAACATGCGGTAGTTCTGTTCCGAGTCGCGGGCAGCCTGTTCGCTGTGAAGTCGCTCGGACAGGTCATAGTTGACCGTCTCCATCAGCCGGTCCAACTCGTCGGAGAGGGCGGCGATCTCCGCCGCGCCTTTGCCTCCCGTGGCTGGCGGGGGACTGTCGTACGGCCGGCCACGGCCGACCCGCCTCCTCAATTCCATGATCGGTTCGGTGGTCTGCCGGAGGAAGACGAACAGGACCGCCATCACCACGGACGCGCCGACCAGGATGATCACAAAGAGGCGGTTCGATAGGCTATCGGCCGCTGCGATGGCGGCGCTTTCGTCGGCGCCGGCATAGACTCCCCACCCCACGGTCGAGATCGCTGAATATCCGTAAAGTCGGCGCGTCCCGTTCAGGTCCTCCCGGGCAGGTCCGACGGCCGTATTGCCTATGGTCATACCCAGCGATTGGGCTGGTTTGACCGAACGCGCGATCACGGTACGACCGTCCTTTGCCACCACCACGAACTCGACGTTGTGCGCGCTGTTGCCGAAATCGGATTCGAGGTGCGGCCCTACCGGCACCAGGTCAAGAAACCAGGCCAGCACTCCCAATCCAACGACTGGAAAGGCAGCGACCGCCACCTGGTTTCCGGACTCGGGGTCGGCCACGGGTGCCACTACGACCTCGCTGGTCGCCACGAGCCACGACTGGCCCGCGAAGACCCGCGCGGGCCCGGGAACCGTGGTCTTGAGAGAGGAGCAGGCAATCGAGCCGTCGGGCCTGACGAGGTCGATGTGGCCGGTGGAGAACGCACCGACCGGCGCATAGCCAAGGCTGCACTTGGTCGGGTCCGAGTAAGCCTGCGCAAGGGCGGCGGAACCCACGACCGGAGTCGAAACGGACCGGATGAGGTCGAATCCTGCCGTGAGCTGCGCAGCAGCTTTCTGGGCTGCGAAGGTGGCGGCGGCGCTCGCGGCCTGCCGCGCATCCTGCTCGGCTTGAAACCGCACGTAAAGCGCGGACGTCGCGGCCACCACGATCAGAGTCGCGATCACCAGCGCCATGTATCGGCGGAGCGTCCAGCCCCGCTGTGGCGCCATCAGAGCTCGAGGGCTTCCTCGACCCGGCTCAACAGGTCAAGTGGTGAGAATGGCTTGGTCAGGTAGAAGTCTGCCCCCGCCAGCAGTCCTGTCTCAATGTCGGTTTCCTGCGCCTTCGATGTGAGGAGGATGACCTTGGTCTTCTTGTGGGCAGGATCGGACTTGATCAAGCGCAGCACCTCTAGGCCGCTCAACCCGGGCATCTGCACGTCCAGGAGGACCAGCGAAGGATTCTTCTCCTGGACCATCGCCCATGCCTGCGCCCCGTCGGTGGCTTCAAGGACTGTGTAGTCGTCGGAGTCGATCGTGGCGTGCACGAGCAGGCGCATGGTCGACTCGTCGTCGGCGATGACCACCGTCTGGAGGAGCTTCAGCCCCGCAGGTGTCTTCAGGTTCAAGCGACTCCCGCCGCGCGCGCCAACCGCTCGACGATCAACGTGACGGCGGCCTCTGGCGCGCCGGCCCCCTTGGGCAGCACGGCCACGGCGCCCGCCGACTCGAGCGCCGATATGTCCGCCGGCTCGAGGTCTTTGAGGGTCAGGACGACCACGGGAATGGGGTGTGCGGCAGCCATCTTGGCCAGGAACACCTCCCCCTGCATGCCCGGGAGGATGAGGTCGAGCACGATCCCGCGCGGTGTCATGGACGCCAGGATGCGTTCGGCGCTTTCGGCATCGCCGGCCCTGACCGTGGTCAAGCCTTGGGCCGCGAACTCGGCCTTGAGCAGACTGGCAAATGACGCGTCGTCTTCCACGATCAGGACGTCCGGTGCCTGCTGGTCAGAACTGGCCGATTTCAGGGTGAACGCGAAGCGCGCGCCCTTTCCGGGGCCCGACGATCGAACCGCGATCTTGCCGCCGTGGGCTTCGATGATCCGCTCGTTGATGGCGAGCCCAAGGCCCAGGCCGGGTCGCAACCTCGGGTCGGCCCGATAGAACTTGCCAGTCAGCCTGGGCAGCGCCTCGGCTTCGATGCCGACTCCCTGGTCGGTGATCGACACCTCGACCATGCCTGGCATCGTCCGAGCTGCGACCGTGATCATGCCTCCGGCCGGCGAGAACCCACGAGCGTTGGACAAAAAGTTGGCGAGGACCTCGAGGATGGCCTCAGGGTCTGCGGAGACGAGCGGTAGAGCGCCGGGCAAATCCACCGAGATCGGCCGCTCGAGGTCTTCGTCCGCCGCTCGCACCGCCCGATGGATGAGCGCGGCCAGGTCAGTGGGAGTTTGATCGAAGGGGCGTCTTCCGGTCTCGAGGTCCTGGATCTCCAGGGCGCTCTTGACCATCACGGTCATGCGGCGGCCTTCCCGGACCAGGATCGCCGCATAAGCCCGGCATTGCTCTGATGTCATGTCGCCCGTGGCGATCATCTCTGCGACACCCACCATCGTGGCAAGCGGGGCGCGCAGCTGCCGGCTCGGTAGAGAGACCAGGACGTCCTCTGTCAGGGGAGGATGCTTGCGGCCCGGGGCGGTGCGGGTCACAGGCGTCCTCGCGGAGGCCGCGATCGGCCGGCCGGCGAGCCGATCGTGACTTTCGAGGTGGCCGCTGACGTCCTCGTCGACCCATCCTCGTAGTCGCGTTGAGGCTGGCCGAAGACCACGCAAGCGGTCCACACCCCCAGCACGTACCCGACTCCAAGGACTGCAGCCACCAGAACCATTTCTTCCACTGCTCAGGTCTACGCGCCGCGGGTGCCAAAGTCGCCATCCGCGGGCACTGCCTGCATACCCTCCATGCGCAGGGTGTCGGCGGCCGACACGGCCGCCCTCCCGGCCCGGCGGCGGGATCGGAGAGGGTCTCGCGCCCATCGGTTTGCATGGGCAGATGACCTGATTTTGGATGGAGACTTGGCGCCGCGGCAGGCGTATCAATCAACCTATGACGGCACCGTGGGATCAGGCAAGAGCGCTTGGGGAGATGACGGTTTGACGCTGGGGACCCGGAGCGGGATCCGCCAGCGTGAGACCGTGCTGATCGCCGACGACGAGCCCGGCCTCCGCCTGCTCGTCCGTACCGCCATCGAATCGCCCCTTTACCAGGTGGTCGAGGCCTCGGACGGCGATGAGGCCTGGAACCTGATCCAGTCCAAAAGGCCGGCGGTCGTCCTGCTCGACGTCACCATGTCCGGTCGCTCGGGCCTGGAGGTGCTCGCGGCCATCCGCGCCGACAGCGCCCTCAGGGGCACCCAGGTGATCATCTTGAGCGGGAGAATCGAACAGCGCGACATCGACGCCGGACTCCTCGCCGGCGCCGATTTCTATGTGACCAAGCCGTTCTCCCCGACCGATCTTCTCGCCCGCGTCGCGGAGGCTATCGAGCACCAGGTGACCTGGTAAGCAGCCAAGAATCGACCATGAGGCAGGCCCTGCCCGCTGAACCAGCGGAATCGTTCGCCTCGGCGACCGCCCCGGAGACGGTCAAGCTGGGCCGGGCGCTGGCAGCGCGCGCCGGCGAGGCGACCGCGATGGTCGCTCAGGCGGCCGCCGCCGCCGGCCTGTCGGAGCTGGCATCGCGCGGGTTGGCAAAGCGGATCCGCCACGTCCACAACGTGGCGACCCGCGCGGTCGCCAACCAGCTGATGACCGGCCGGGGCACCTCGGAGAAGGAGCGCCATTTCATCGGCAAGCTCGGGGTTGCGGCAGCCGTGCGTGGCGCCTCGGTCGCGACGCTGGTCCGCTCGTACCTCCTTTGGCGCGACGCCAACCTGGCCCTGATCGCGGAGGAGGTTATCCACCTCGGGACCCCATCGCATATCGCCGAGGGGGCGTACGCGATGGTCCGGTCCAGCGCCGACATGGGGATGGTCCGCCTCGCCAGGGCTTACGACTCTCACATCCACCTGGCCGGCAGCCGCGAAGACTCTTCTGCCCTCGCCCTTCGTGACGTCGAGGCACAGCTCGAGCTTGCGTCCTCGGCAGCCTCGAGGAAGAACAAGGAGCTTTCGACCGCGCTGGCGGAGATATCGGAAAAGAACCAGCAGCTGCTCGGCGTGAACCAGCAGCAGTCGAACTTCATCTCCAATATCAGCCATGAGCTGCGGACGCCGCTGGCGGGCATCCTCGGCCACACCGAGCTGTTGCTGGCAGGGATGAGCGGCGAGCTTAGCCCCGCACAGCGGGTGGATGTGCAGGCGGTCGACGCTGGGGGTCAGGTCTTGCTTTCGCTGGTCAACGACATTCTCGACGAATCGCAGATCGAGGCGCGGACGATGTCGTTGCTCACCGGGAGGGTCGACCTGAAGGCTGCGATCGAATCCGAGATGGCGCGAGCCCGCCCCTCAGCCGACGCCAAGCACCTCTACCTGCGGGCCGACACCTTGCCCGCCGCGCTTGCCCTCGGCGACGAGCTGCGGCTGAAGCAGGTCGTCTCGAACCTGATCGATAACGCGATCAAGTTCACCGAGGCGGGTGGCGTGACGGTCAACTGCCTTCCGTGGGCAGGCTTCTGGCGGGTCAGCGTCGGGGATACGGGGATCGGCTTGCAGGAAGCTGACAGAAAGAAGGTGTTCGACCGTTTCATGCAGGTTGACGCCGGCACCACCAGGAGGTTCGGTGGCGCCGGGCTCGGCCTGGCCATCGCGCGCGGATTGGTCGTCATGCTGGGGGGCGAGATCGGGGTCGACTCCGTGCTCGGCGAAGGGTGCACCTTCTGGTTCACGGTGCGTGCGTTCGACCAGCGCTTGAAGCCGTCAGGGGTTCGCAACCGCTCTTAGCGAATGGCGTGCCCGGTGCCCGCCATCGCGGTCCCCGCCAGCAGGTCGGCCAGCTTGCGGAGATCGGCGACCAGCGGGTCGTCGGGATCTGACACCACCAGCGGCTGGCCCGCGTTGGCGGCCCGGTCGAGTCGTTCGGACCTCTTGACCGCGAAGTCGGGGCGGCGACCGAGAACGCCTCCCACTACGTCCATTCCCATGGCGTGTGCGGTGCTGTCGTTGAGGGTCAGCAGGACGCGCTCGTCGGCGACGCCGAGCTTTTTGAAAAAGTCGAGGCAAGCTCTGGTCGCCCTCAGCGAGGGCAGCGACGCGGACGTGACCAGGCAGATCAGGTCACTGGCATCGAGCGCCGTCAGCGTGCGTTCGGTGAACGACGCGGGCGCATCGATCAGCACGTACTCGCACGTCGCGCTCAATCGATCGATGGCGAGATGTATTGCAGGCAGCGTCACCAGGTCTGCTCGCTCGGGCAAATCGGAGCCCACGACCAGGCGGACGCTGCCGGATTCCGTCACGAAGCCCTCGAACTGGGCTTCGTCGATGAGCGAGGCGGGGGACGACTTGAGGTCGGCCAGCGTGAGGTTCGGATGCAGGTTCAGGTACACGGCAGAGTCTCCGAACTCGACGTCGAGGTCGAGCAAACCGACCGGCCTCGCCGATCTCTCCGCCAGCAGAACCGCGGTGTTGACCGCGAGCGACGTGGTTCCAACCCCTCCCTTGGCGTGCGCGAAGAGGATGACCCGCCCGCGGTCCCCGGACTGGGGCGCGGCCGAGCGGCGCAGCAGCGAGAGGACCTTGGCTTCAAGGATGGCGAGCTCGAAAGGTTTGGGCAGGTAGTCGTCCGCCCCCACGGCATACCCGGCGAGGGCGTCCTGCACTTCGCCCATCTCGGAGAACATGAGGATGGGCACGGCCGCGGTTCTATGGTCGCCACGCAGCCTGGCGGTCAGCTCGATGCCGTTCAGCTCGGGCATGCGCACGTCGGTGATGACAAGGGCCGGCAAATGCTCATGCACCAGGCGGATCGCCTCGACACCGTCCGCCGCCGTGCGAACGTGATAGCCCCTGCGCTCGAGGTAGCCGCCGACCATCTTCTGGATCACGCGGTCGTCATCGACCAGGAGGATGTCGTCTGCGGCCATCATTCGACTCCCTTCATGGTCAGCTTAAAGGCAATCGCTCGCGCGAGGTCAAGTCGTGTGAAGCCGCCGAGCCCCGTGATGTCCTCGCTGCCTTCGCCCCTGACCATCGCGAGCCCAGCCGCACCGAACGAACGCCGGGCTTCGCGAAGGTCGCCGGCCATCTCGAGCGCCGCTCCGAGCTGGAAATAGGCGACGGCGAGGTTGGGATCGAGGTAGGTGGCCTGCCGGAACGCGCGGATCGCAGCCTGCACGTCACCGCCGGCGACCGCGTGGTCGCCCGCCTCGAGCAAGCCCGGCAGGTCGGAAGGCGGCCGAGGCTCCGCGGCAGGATTTGGATCGCCGCGAGGCCTCTTGGGGGCCGGCGGGGCGGCCTGGGCGAGGCGTCTGAAGCACTGGACGCCGGCCACGCTGACCGGTTCGAAAGAGGGCGCCATCGGCCCGGGCGAATCCGAGTGCCCCAAGAACAGGTGCGCGCCAGGGGACATGTGACGGGCGATGCGCTGAACGCACGCCTGCGACTCCTCCTGTCCGAAATACATGAGGACGTTGCGGCAAAAAACCGCGTCGCAGGTTGGAACCAGGCCGGCCGCGGAGTGGCCTGCAAGGTTGTGGTGCGCGATGCGCACGTGGCGCCGTAGGCCGGGTGCGACCTCATGACCGCCACGCGCGGCCATCATGTACTTGGTCCGCCGTTCTCGCGAGACTCCTCTGATCTCGCTCTCGGTGTACTGGGCAAGCTCGGCCCGCGCGAGTGCGCGGAAGGAGACGTCGGTCGCGACCACGTGCCACCTGTCATGCCTCGTCTCGTCGAGGAGCATGGCCAGGCTGTAAGGTTCCTGGCCGTTCCCGCAGCCGGCGCTCCAGACTGTGAATGGCACCCCACGAGATCGCGCCGCCAGCTCGGCGAGGGCCACAAACTGCCCAGGGTCGCGAAAGAACGCGCTGTGCTGGACGGTCACGCGGTCCAGCAGGTCGTCAAACGCCGCCGGCTCCGCGTCGACAAGGTTGACGTAGGACTGCACCGGGATTCCGGCGGTGCCCGCGCCTTCCTGGAGCAACCTTTCCAGCCTGGCGCGGTTGGCGAGCTCGGACTTCAGGCCGGCGCGCGAGCGCAGGAGCATGGTCGCGCGGTCGATCGGGCTGCTGTCAATCACGGCCTGACGGCCTGAAGGGCTCGCGCTTCGACTTTCGCGCGGCGGGGCGACGCAGAGCCGGTCCCAGCCAGCAGGCCGGACACTGCCGACAACAGGCCGGCTTCGTCGAAGGACGCTTTGACGATGAATGCGTCAGCGCCCGCATCGAGGCCGCCGAGGTGATCCTCCTGGCTCGCGTGCGACGAGACGATGAGGACTGGAATGTTGGCGAGGTGCGGATTGGCGCGGATGCTGCGCGTGAGCACGAACCCGTCCATGTTCGGCATCTCCAGATCGGTGACGACGAGGTCGGCCGGGTCGTGCGTCAGCATCTCGAGCGCCACCACGCCGTCGCTGGCGGTTCGCACCGAATAGCCGGCCCGCTCCAGCATCGAGCGCTGCAGCTCTCGGATCATGAGCGCGTCGTCGACCACCAGAATCGACATCTGGCGTGCTGGCTTTGAGGCCGTGAGCGCCACCCTGTTTGAGGGTGCGATCGCCGCCTTGCTTCGGGCGATCAGGCTCGTGATGTCGAGGACGAGCAAGATCGATCCGTTCGGCTCGACGGCAGCGCCGGTGACCGCTTCGAGGTCGCGGAGACGCCCGGTCAGCCCACGCACGACCACGTCCCGCTTGGACAGCACGCTGTCGACCTGGAAAGCGCCCTGGTCGGCCGCCGTCCCGAGCAAGAGCCAGGTCCCGGATGCGGCCGGTGGCAGGCCCAGCAGCGACGCCATGTCGGAAACGGTCACCGCCCGACCGTCGATGACGGCGCGCTTGCGACCGCTCACGACCTCCACTGTCTGCTCGTCGACGACTCGCGAGACCCGGAAAAGGGGCACCGCGAACGGTTGGCCGGCGATCGACACGATGAGGCAAGGGATGACCGTGAGCGTGATGGGGACGACGATCCTGAAAGCGGCGCCCACGCCGGGATGGTTCACCGCTTCGACGGTCCCGTGTATCGCCGCGACCGCGTTGGCTACCACGTCCAGGCCGACGCCCCGGCCCGACTCCTCGGTCAGGACCTTGGCCGTAGAGATCCCCGCCCCGAAGATGAGGTGCAGAGACTCCGCTTCGCTGAGGTGGCTCACGTCGACACCGGCCTTCGCCGCCGCGGCACGGACCGCCTCGACGTCGATCCCCGCGCCGTCGTCGCTGATCTCGATCACGACCTTGGACCCGACCTGCGACGCATGGAAGCGGACCACCGCCTGCGCGGGCTTGCCGGCCGCCAGGCGTTGTGCGGGCAGTTCGACGCCATGGCCGACAGAGTTCCGGACGATGTGCGTGAGAGGGGAGACGAGCTCTTCGAGCACGCCCCGGTCGACCTCGATCTCCTGCCCGACGGCTTCCCATCGCACGTCCTTGCCAGCCGCCCGGGCCGTATCGCGCACCGTCCGGTGGAGCATCGGCTCCAGCGTCCCGACGGGGACCATACGCGTGCGCTCGGTCGCTTCCTGGAGCTGGTTGATCACCTTGGTCAGGTCGCGATACTCGCTCACCGTCTCAGGATCCAGGTGCAGTTGAGAGCCGAATGCGCCGCCCATTCTCAGCTGGGCGGCGGTGGCTTCGCCGACCAGCCGGTTGAGCTCGTCGATCCGCGCCATCGGCACCTCGAGGGTGGGCGAGATGACGCGAGGCGGCGCCGCCGGTGCGGCGACCGTCGCGGGCCCGGGCCCGGGCGCAGCGGCTGGGGGATCCACAGGGCTGGCGGTGGCGGGGACCGGCTCGTGTGGTTGCTCGAGGGCCACGGAGGTGGGAAGGACCTCGGCAGGAGCCGCCGTCTCAGGATGCGGGTGCGACGAAGGAAGCAGGCGTTCCAGCGCCGCCTCGTCGCTGGCGTCCTGCGTGCCGGCGGAAGCGCTCGCGATGAGTCGCCCCATCCCGTCGACGACCAGGAGCATTGCATCGGTGAGCTCCGGGGTCGTGCGAATCGTCCCTGAGCGAAGCTCGACGAGGAGGTCCTCGAGGCGATGGGCGAGGCGGCTGACGCGCATCATCCCGACCATGCCCGCGGTTCCCTTCATCGTGTGGGCCTCGCGAAAGATCTTGTCTATCGCGCCCTGGTCGTCCGGGTCTGACTCAAGGGCGATCAGGCCGTCGGCGATTCTCGCGAGCTGGCCCCTGGCGGCCTCGACGAACTGCGGACGGAACTCGTCTTCTAGCTCGCCCGTTTCAATTCCAGCCGGCCGTTCGCCAGCGCCTCCACGTCGATCAGCATCACCAGGTGCGCGCCCTGGCTGTAAAGGCCGAGCTCGCCCGGCTTGGTCCCGGGCCCCACCGGGCTGTCGAAATCGGCTTGAACCGGCAGCTGCTCGGCAGCCACGGCGAGCATTTCCTGGGCGCCCTGGAGGAGGACGGCAAAAGGTGGATCGGTTAGAGATCCGGTCTCTGTCAGCACCCCGGTGTCGAGGAACGGCACGACCTCGCCCCGGACGTTGACGATGCCCAGCAAGCCGGGGGGCGCCAGGGGAACCCGGGTCACGATCGGGCGGCGCATGACCTGGTGCACCTTGTCCATCGCAAGGGCGAAGTGCGCCGAGTTGACAGCCACCACGAGCACGCGCATGACCCGGCCCTAAGCCGGCCCGGCGGGAACCTTCTTGGCGCCCTCCCACGAAGGTTCGACGAGCTCGGCGGCAAGTTCTCCCTGGCGGGCCGCCGCGGACGCGATCTCTTGCGCCGTGACCGAGACAGTGCGGCTGCCCTCGGCAATACGTTCGATGGCGAGCACCACCTGCTCGTTGGCGGCGCGCTGCTGCTGGCTCGCGACCTGGACCCGGCCGCTGAGCTCGGTCATGGCCTGCATCATCGCCAGGCCTCGCTCCATCTGCTTGACGCCCTTTTCGAGGGCCATGATGGTCTGGCTGCTCTGCGTCTGGGCGCCTTCGACCAGCCTGGCGATCTGGGCGGCGGCTGCCTTGGAGCGCTCGGCGAGGCGTCGAACCTCGTCGGCGACGACCGCAAATCCGCGGCCCGCGTCGCCGGCCCGTGCTGCCTCGATCGCCGCGTTGAGGGCGAGGAGGTTGGTCTGATCGGCGATGTCGTCGATCAGCTCGAGGATGCCCCCGATCTCGTTCACGCGCCCCGCCAGGGCGAGCGTGCGGTCGCCCGAGGCCCGGAGGTCCGTCTGCGCGAGCTCGAGGTTGGTCTGCGCCTCGCTGGCCTGGATCGCGACCCGGTCGACGCTGTCCGCGATCGAGGCGGAGCTTCGCGCCACCTCCTCCATGTTCGCGGAGGTGGCGGTCGCCGCGGTGGTCTGCTCGAGCGTTGCCGAAGCGAGATCTTCGGCTGCGGCCGACAGCTTGGTGGCGGACTCGGCGACCTCGCCGCGGAGGCGAAACAGGACGTCGTTCAAGCGTTCGATCATGGCGTTGAACGCGTCACCCAGCCGGCGGATCTCTCCACCGCCTCTCAGGTGCACGCGTGGGGACAGGTCGCCCGCCTCGACGCTCGCGGCCGCCCGCGACAGGGCGACGAGCGGCCTGGTGGAAAGAACGGCCACGCCGATCGCGAACCCGATCAGCAGCAGGGTGCCCACGCCTTGCAACAAGGAGGTCCGGATCTCCTGCTGTTGGACGGGGGCCAGGGCGGTCGACGAGTCGATCGAGGCCACCACGACCCACCCCAGGCTGGTGATCGGCTCGTAACCGGCAAGGACCGAATGATTACGGTAGTCGACGATCCGGGTTGCTCCGCCGCCCTGGCTGAGCGCCTGGCCGTAGATCCCAGCTTCGCCCTTGGTCGCCAGCGTGCCCTTGGCGAGCATCGCGTGGTCGTCCGTGAGGACGCCCCAGTCAGAGCTGTAGAGGAGGAGATCCTGTGCGTTGACAAGGTGCACCTCCTGGTCGTGAGAGCTGACGGATCCAGCCCCGTAGGGATTGATCAGCTGTCCGAGGTCGGTGAGGCGAAGGTCTGCGCCCAGGACGCCCTGGGGCTTCAGGTCGGCGCCGATGATGGGTGCGGTCATGATCCAGTCGAGCCCGTCGGCGCCGAGCTGGACCGGGCCCAGCGTCTCGACGCTGAGGCTGTTGGCATACGTGGTACCGGGGGGACCAGACGGGAAGGCGGCTGCCGAGGAGGTGGACGCGACCACCGCACCCTTGAGGTCGAACACCTGGATCCTATCGAAGTCGGGGTGCGACGGAACCGTCGCCAGGAGGTCTGCGTTGAGGTTGGGCGCGGAGACCTGGCCAATCTCACTCCGCGCCATGATGCGGAGCTCCGCTTGGCGCTCGGACACCCAGTCCGTGATTCGCACGGACGTGCTTTCAGCCGTCGCCTCGGCGCGGACCTGGACCTGGTCGATGCTGGTCTGGGCGCTCCACCTGGCCACCATCAAACCGAGGGCGATCGAAATCGGAATCGAGACCAAGAGCATCGCGGCGACCACGCGCACGAAGTAGGAGTCGAAAAGCTTCCAGCGCCTCCAGCTCCCGCGCAGCGGTGTGGGTCCTGGCGCGCCCTCGATGACTCGAAACGGCGTCGGCGGGGTGACGAGAGTGGAGGCCGGCGGAGGCCCGCGTCGAAGCTGCACCCCTTCTTAGTACACCGGGGGTGCCACTTTGTCGCCATTGGTGGGCACTGCGGTGATCCCCTGTAAGAGGATGGCTCCGGCCGGCCTAGAGCTCGATCAGGCCCTTTCGCGCCGCCGAGATGACGGCCTGCAGCTTGGAGTGGACCTGCAGCTTTTCGATCACGTGACGCACGTGCCATTCCACCGTGTGCGGCGCGATGCTGAGCCGGGTCGACATCGCCCCTGTGTCCAGGCCCTCGGCCAGCAGGTGCAGGATGTCCAGCTCGCGAGGAGTGAACTCAGCCAGGAGCTGCTCGCGTTCCCGCTTGCGGGTCACTGCAGCGCGCTGCCTCGCGATGGCGCGCGCGAACAGCTCGACGGGGATGAGCACCTCGCCCTGCGCGGCGCGGCACACCGCCTCGATGATCTGGTCGGCGGTCGCATCCTTGGTCAGGTAAGCGGTGGCGCCGGCGTCGATCGCGTCGAGCAGGGCGGTCTCGGATTCGTCGGCGCTGTGGAAGACGAGCGAGGCTTCCTTGTGCTGACTCTGGAGCAGGCGCGCCGCATCCGGCCCAGTCATGTCGGGAAGACGGAAGTCCATCAGGACCACGTCCGGCGCGGTCTTGGTGGCTTCCTCGACCGCAGCCTCGCCGGAGGCGGCGATCCCGGACACGGAAAGGCCGGGCTGACCCTCCAGGATCTTGGCGATCGCGGATGCGAGCAGCGGGTGGTCCTGGACGATCAGGACGCGGACCGGGCGCGGCGCTGCTTCGCCGGCCGCGGCGGTTTGCAGGCTCATCGCGACCGCCTAGCCCTGCGGCCTGTCGAGGTGTTGGGGTGGATGCGCTCGAGGACTGGATACGACCGTGCTTCCATTAAGTTGCCTATGAAACTGTAAAGCGAAGTGTTATTCGACGGTGGGCCTAAGTCAAAATCGTTCAGCTGCTCGCGGGTGGAAGACGGGATCGCGCTGTCAGGGTTGGCCTCGGGCTCAGGGTGGGGCAGGCCGTTTGTCCTCGCCCGAGTCGGGCGGCCTGCTCCGTGGCGGTCACAAGCCACGCTTATACCCTGGCGAAAGGAAATCGGTTTCACGCTGGAGCCGCGTACCGTTCCCAGCAAATCCTAAGGGTCTGTCGAGCCGGCTCAAAGATTCGATCGGCATCCTGTGGACATAAAACGCCAATCCCAGGCGTTATCCGGAGGCAGACCTTGATGTCCGAAATGGAAAACCAGTCACTCGAACCCGCCGAACGCGAGTCGCTCGCGCCCTCTCAGTCCCTGACCCCTCCACCCTCGGCGCCGTACGGCGCGCCGAGCCAGTGGGCGCCGCCGGCCCCGGCGGCGCCCGACAACTCGTTGTGGCATCGAATCGCCGCGGGCGTCGTGCTCGCCGCCATCATCGCGGCCGCCGCGGGCGCGGGTGTCGGCTTCAGCCTGGCTCGGGCCATCGACCAGCGGACACCGATCGCGCAGACCAGCGCCCAGCCCCAGGGCTCCGCCACGAGCCAGGTACCGCAGGCCCAGGCACCCCAGGCGCCCATCGTTCCGGCCAACCCCGGCACCGGATCGCAAGCGCCGGGCAGCATCGACCCGGCCTCGGTCGCGGCCAAGATCGACCCTGCGATCGTCGACATCAACACGGTCATCGGCTCCAGCCAGGCCGCCGGAACGGGTCAGATCATCTCCTCGACGGGCGAGGTGCTGACCAACAACCACGTCGTCGACGGCTCTACGAGCATCCAGGTCACGGTGGTCAGCGACGGCCAGACCTACACGGCGCACGTGATTGCCGACGACCCCTCAGCCGACGTCGCCGTCATCCAGATGGAAGGCGCGTCCGGGCTGCCGACCGTGACGTTCGCCAGCTCATCGTCGCTGGCCGTGGGGCAATCCGTGGTCGCGCTCGGCAACGCGCTCGGCGACGGTGGCACCCCTCGCGCAACCTCCGGCAGCGTCACAGGGCTCGACCAGACCATCACGGCGAGCGAGGGCGGTGGCCAGTCCGAGCAGCTGAACGGCATGGTTCAGAGCGACGCCACGATCTGGCCCGGCGATTCAGGTGGTCCGCTGGTCAACGCCGCGTCCCAGGTCGTCGGGATGATCACCGCCGGCGAGGCACAGGGTTTCCGATCCACCTCCTCCAACGTGGCATACGCAATCCCCTCCGACACCATCCTCACGATCGTCAACGAGATCCGCGCCGGCCAGTCGGACCCTGAAATCACATATGGCCAGGTCGGCTTCATCGGCGTGTCGGCGCGCACGATGGACGCGCAGCTCGCGGCCCAGCTCGGCCTCAACGTCAGCTCGGGCGCCCTGGTGGAAACCGTCGTGGCCGGCGGCGCCGCCGCCAACGCAGGGATCGGCCGCCTGTCCGTCATCACCCAGGTGGGCAGCTCGACCATCAGCACGATCGACGACCTCGGGACCGCGGTCAGGTCTCACCGGCCGGGAGAGAAGGTTTCGGTCACCTGGGTCGACCAGGGCGGCACCCACACCACGACCGTCACCCTCGGCGGAGTCAACGGCTAGAAACGCCCTGTCACAAATCCGGCTCGTGCGGTGCTTAGAGTAGGTGGCCACCGCCGAGCCGGCGCTCCGGACCATCGCGCTATCCAAGTCGTACGGCAAGCGTTCAGCCGTGGACCGGCTCGAGCTGGAGGTCGGCCGCTGCGAGCTGTTCGGCTTCCTGGGCCCTAACGGCGCCGGTAAGACGACCACGATCCGCATGGCCCTGGGGTTGATCGCGCCCACCTCCGGGTCGGTCGAGATCCTGGGACGCGAGGTCCGCTCGCACCGCTCGGAGGTGCTGCCCCGTGTGGGCGCCCTGGTTGAGTCACCCGCCCTGTACGGCTACATGTCGGGCCGCGACAATCTGCGCGCGGTGGGCAGCCTGCTCGGGGGCGTGCCCGAGAGGCGCATCGACGAGGTGCTGGAGATCGTCTCGCTCAAGGGCCGCGACCGGGACCACGTCAGGACCTACTCGATGGGCATGAAGCAGCGGCTCGGCCTTGGGATCGCCCTGCTCAACGATCCCGATCTTCTGATCCTTGACGAGCCGGCGAACGGGCTCGACCCCGCGGGCATCGTGGAGATGCGCGACCTGCTGCGGGGGTTGGCGGCGCAAGGCAAGACCGTGTTCATCTCCAGTCACGTCCTCACGGAGGTGCAGCAGATCTGCACCCGCGTGGCGATCATCGATCACGGCAAGCTCGTCCGCGTCGCGCCGGTCCAGGAGCTGCTGAAGTCGTCAGGCGAGTTCGTGGTCAAGGTCGATGCACCTCAAGACCTGGTGGCCCTGCTTCGCCGGCAGCCGTGGGCATCTGAGGCGCGCAGCGAGGACGGCGTGGTCGTCACGACCGCACCGGAAGGCCGCGGCCGCAACCTGATCAAGTTCCTGGTCGACAACGGGCAATCACCGGATTCGGTCAGCGAGCGCCAGCAAGACCTCGAGGATATTTTCTTGAGCCTCACCGGAGGGGATTCATGAGCACCATCGCGCGCCGTCCGCGTTTTGTGGGCACGCTCAGGGGCGAAGCGCTCAAAGTCTCTAGGCAGCTCAGCTTCTGGCTGATGCTCGCCGGGGCCGCCGTCCTGCTCGCGGTCATCGTGCTCGCGGTCACCAGCTCTGACAGCATCCGCTCACAGGTCACGGCGGACCCCGCGTCCTTCTTTTATAGCGCCCGCGACGTGTTCGGCACCGTCTATCAAATCGGCTCGGGCATCTTCCTGTTGATCGTGGGTTCGCGCCTCTTCGCGATGGAGTACTCCTCGGGCACGATCCGCATCATCTACGCGCGAGGGACTGGCCGGTTGCGACTTTTGCTCGCCAAGATGCTGACCCTCGCGGTCATCGGCTTTCTGCTGCTGGTGGGGTACCTCATCATCACCGGGACCCTGATCACGATCCTGGTCAACACCTGGGCCGGAAGTCTCGCGCCCATCCAGGGCCTGCCGAGCCAGTTCTGGCAGGACATGGGTTACTGGGTTGCGGTGCAGGGGATGAGCATGGGCATCGCCATCCTGCTGGCTGCAGCAGCAACTGGCATCGGCCGCTCGCTTGCTTTCGCGATGGCGGCGTCGCTGGCGTTCTTTCCGGTGGACAACTTCCTCACGATCCTCACCGCGCTCGGTGCGCGCATCACGCGGCAGGACCACCCGTGGCTCGACATCAGCCGGTACCTGCTCGGGCCCAACCTGAACGTGGTCTTGAACCTGATCGAGCCGGGACACCACGCGCGCGCTGCGTTCGCAACGCCGCTTTTGCCGGTGGACGGCACGCATGCCGTGACCGTGATCGGGATCTTCGCGCTCGGCTTCGCGGTCATCGCGGTCGGCCGGGCAGTGTGGCCGGACGTCCTCGAGTAGGCCTTAACAGAACACCGTCCGCCTCGGATCGGTATCCTTACCGGGTTGTGCGAATAGTCGTCAAAGACCCCGAGGAGTTCGAGCAGGCCCTGCGGGAATTCCGCCGCAAGGTGCAGGAGCAGGGGCTCGTGCGTGAGATGCGGCGCCGTTCGCACTACGTGCCGCCGGCGGAAGCCCGCAAGATCAAGAGCCTCCGGGCTCGGCGCCGCCGCACCCGCTAAATAGGCGACTTCCCCGCTTTCCAGTGGGGTCCCCGCGCGCGGCGCGGGAGAGCCCCCGTCGGGCGGGGGATGGGGAAGGTGGCGCGCAGCGCCGGTTGGCGAGGTCCACCCGACAGCTCCGGCTATAATTGATCCGTTCGGTGACCATGGCGGAGGGGAGACACCCGTTCCCATTCCGAACACGGTAGTTAAGCCCTCCAGCGCCGATGGTACTGTCGGGGTAACCCGATGGGAGAGTAGGTCGTTGCCGAGCG
>DATLUC010000106.1:0-33299 GCA_035533335.1 Candidatus Baltobacterales bacterium | reverse complement strand
GGCTCCTCGAGGCCGTCGATGAGGTCCTCGCGCTTGAGGCCCAGCAGGTCCATCGTCATCTGGCAGGGGATCAGGTGAACGCCCAGCTCCTTGGCGGCTTCCATCAGCTCGTGGGGGCTGGCGACGTGGTGCTCCTGGGCGAGGTGGTTCATCATCGCCGGGCCCGCGCCCGCGAAGTTCATCTTGGACAGCTTCAGGTGCTGGTCCCCGCCACGGTTCATCGTCGAAAGCATCTTCTGCATCCAGTTCTCGCCCGTGATGCGGACCTGGTTCTTGACCAGCGGGAAAAGACCCCAGAACGTGAAGAAGACGGTGGTCTCCTTGCCCATCGCCGCGCCGGTGGTGGCGAGGATCAGGGTCGGCCAGAGCTTGTCGAGCTCTCCGCTCCAGGCGAAGATCACGAGCTTCTCCGGCTGCTCCTTGGTCTTCTCTGCGAGCTTTTCGGCGAACTGCGCCAGCGGCGGCTTCTCAACCGTGTCGACGCTCATGTCAACAGCTCCTTTTTCTTGAGGGTGAAATGAAAGACTCCGCCCGTCTCGCTGGACTCGACCAGCGGGTTGCCGGTCGTCTGAGCCCAGGCTTTGAAGTCAGGCACCGAGCCAGGGTCGGTGGCGAAGACCTCGAGCAACTGGCCAGGAGCCAGCTCTTTCATGGCCTTGGCGGTCTTGATGATCGGCATCGGGCACGAAAGCCCTTTCAGGTCAAGGGACCTGGCGATGGTGACGCTCATGTCTCCTCCTCGATTCACGGCAGCCGGCCCTGGGGGACGGTGTGCCAGTAGGTCTTGTTGAACAGGGTCTTGGCCCAGTGCCAGCGGCGGGCCGGCGTGGGCGAAACCGGCGGGTGGTCGTAGTCGAAGCTGATCGTGGTCGCCTGCCCCTTGCCGGTTTCCAGGAAGCACATGACCTTGCCGTCGTACACGTGGGCCGGCGGCGGCTCGCCCTTGACAGTGGCCGCGATGGCCGCCGCGGCGACCGAGGCCTCGTAGTGGGCCACCGAACCGCTTTTGGAGATGGGGATGTTGGTCGTGTCCCCCACGGCCCAGATGTGCTCGAGCCGCGTGTGCTTCAGGGTGTTCTTGTCGACCGGCACCCATCCGCGCTCGTCGCCGAGGCCCGATTCCTCGATCACCTTCTGGCCCCGGTGCGGGGGCACCAGGACGAGCAGGTCGTAGTCCATCGTCTCGCCTTCCAGCGAGCTGACCGTCTTGGCGATGGGGTCGACCGTCTCGACGTTGAAGAACCCCGTCAGCTCGATCCCGCGTTCGGCGAGGATGGGCTGGACCAGCTTCGAGGTGGCCTCGATGGTGAAGGCCCGGTTCAGCGGCGACAGCAGCTTGATCTCCGAGCGGTCCTGGATGTGCCGAGACCGGAGGTAGTCGTCGAGCAGGAACACGAACTCGACCGGCGCCGGCGGGCACTTGTACGGGATGCCTGCTACGCCGATGACGATCTTCCCGCCCTCGAACTCCTGGAGGGCTTTGAAGAGCCGGGTCGCGCCGTCCATGGTGTAGAAGTCGTGGGCTCCCGCGCCTCCCGGCACCTCTTCCATCACGGTGCGGCTGCCGGTCGCGAGCAACAGCTCGTCGTAGCGCAGCGTGCGCCCCGACGCCAGCACGACCTTCTGAGCCGCCGTGTCCACATGCGTGGCGCGGTCGACCACGAGCTTGATGCCGTGGCGGAGAAGCGAGGCTTCCGGCCGCTGGAGCGCCTCCGGGTGCTCCTGGCCGATCGCAACGTAGAGGAAACCCGGCTGGTAGACATGGATGCCGGTGGTGTCGACCACGGTGACCCTCGCCTGCTCCCCGAGCTCCTTGGCCACGAGGTTCGCGGCGACCGTCCCGCCGACGCCGCCGCCGAGGATGAGGACGTCATTCAGCATGAGGTCACCTCGCCTTCCGCACGACGAAATGCGTGAAGCCCTCGTCCTCGCGGACCTCGACCAGCTCCTGCTTGGCCTTGGCCACCCAGGCGGGAATGTCGGTCTTGGAGCCGGCGTCGCTCGAAAGCACGTCGAAGGCCTGCCCGACCTGGCCCTGCCGGATCGCGCCGATGAGGTTCATCAGCGGGCCGGGGCAGGCCATGCCCCTGGCATCGATCGTCTTTTCAACCTGTACTGCGCTCATCGCAACCTCCACGAAATCAGATGAATACGACCTGGCCGTCGGACGCGGAGGCCATGAATGCGGCGACCCCCTCGGTGCCGTCGACCATCGGGTCGAGGTCTGCCTGCTTCAGGTGGAACATCTCCATCGATAGTGCGCAGGCCTGGATGTTCACCTCGCCCACGTCCTTCGCCTGCTTGAAGAGCTCACTCCAGTGCTGGCCCGGATGGGCGCGGACCACGGGCGCCTGCGCGGCGGTCGCCTCCGAAGACAGGGCGTGGTCGGCGGTGACGTGGCCCGATCGGAACGCGTCGAGCGCGTAGTACTGGAGGAAGACGTTGACGGGCCGGCCCATGGCTGCGGCCCCTACGGTCAGCACCGCTGCGGCGTTGAGCTTGTCGTCGGTGCCTGAGAAGAGAACCAGCGAGATCGGCTTCTCCTGTTCGTCCACGACCTGAGTTTTGGCCGGATCGCACAGGCGCAGCAGAGGCTGGGGTCCCCCCCGCAGAGGGGCTGATGGCCTTAAACGGCCGTCCAGCCCGGTACCCGGCGTACCGTCAGGCATTGTGAGCTCGGGCCATACCGGCGTACCGGATCCGAATCACCGCACTGACTCGCGGTCATGGGCGCTCGATCGTTCCCGGCTGGTGCCGGCCGGGTGCTTAGATTCGTCGAAGGCCGGCTGAGCTCAAATGGCGTTTGGCGTGATCTCCAGGTCTCCCCTCCGTTCAGCTCCTTCGACCCATGCCGTTTTGGGCGCCGGCTATGCCGTCCTCGTGGCCTCCGTCGCGATCGGGTCGTGGCTCGGGTGGCGGGACACGACGACGGGCGGGCTTGTCGAGCTCGGGACGGCGGTCCTCTGGCTGGCTGCGTTCCGCCACTGGAGCCGGTCCGGCGACGCGGAGACCAGGCGGTTCTGGCTCCTGACCGGCTGGGCCGCCCTTGCCGTCGCCGGCTACGGTGTGGCGGGGGGGCTCGCGGACCTGACCGGGACGCGGTGGCTCGGCGTGATCGCCGCACTTTGTGTGATGGCCGGCGCCCCGTTGATGGTGGCCGGAATGGTCTCGCGCTCCAGCCGCCAGGAGGGCCGTGGCGCCGGGGCCAGCACCTTGCTCGACGTGGGGATCGTCGTGCTGTCGACCGGCGGTCTTCTCGGCCCGAGCCTGATCGGCCCCGAGGTCCATTCGGGCGACCCGCGTCTCATCACGCTCGGTGGGGTCTGGCTAATGCTCCTCTTCGGGCTCGGCGTGTACCTGCTCCTCGCCTACCGGATCCCGGTCGACAGGTCGCCTGCAGGCCTCCTTTTGATGAGCGGGATGCTGGCGATCTTCACGGTGGCCGGCTTTGCCGGCGCGGTCGAGGTGACCAGGGGCGAGGCGCTGCCGCCCTGGTGGGTCGATGTGATCTACGGGGTTGGAATCCTGCTTGGGCTGCAGGCACCGCGATTCGATGTACGACTCGAGGTCGCAAGCGCGTCGCTCTCCGCATCAGGCCTGTGGGGGTCGGCCCGAATGCTCCTGCCCTATTTCGCATTCGTCCCGCTGATGGTCGCGACGCTCTTCGCTGTACTGGCCATGCCAGGGAACGACATCGCGAAGTCGCTCGCCGTGACCCTGGTCGTGGTGAGCGCGGTGGTCGCGGCCAGGCAGATGCTCCAGGTGACCATGAACCGCCGCCTGGTGGCCGAGACGGCGGCGCTGCTCAAATCCAGCCAGGAGAACGAAGCCAAGATCGCGCAGCTCAGCAAGACCAAGAGCGAGGTGATGTCGAACCTGAGCCACGAATTCCGCAACGCGCTGGTCGGAATCCAGGGTTTCAGCGAGATGATGCGCGATCAGGACCTGCCTCCAGGAGAGGTCAAGGAGTTCGCCGCCGACATATTCAACGACTCCAACCGCCTGACCCGGATGATCACCGAGATGCTCGACCTGGACCGCATGGAGTCGGGTCGTGTGGCTCTCGACCTCAAACCACTCGACCTCAATGGACTGGTCGAGCAGGCGGTCGACCGGGCGAAGGTCTCAGGCGCCAAATGCGAGATCGTCTGCTCCTTGCAGGAGCCGCTGCCGGTCGTCGACGGCGACACCGATCGCCTGTTCCAGGTCATCTCCAACCTGCTGGGCAACGCGGTCAAGTATTCGCCCGACGGGGGCGAGGTCCTGGTGACGACCTCGCAGGTGGATGGCGAGGTCCGGGTCTCGGTGAAAGACCACGGGATCGGCATCGCCCCCGAGGACCTCCCTCGCCTCTTCCAGCGATATGAGCGCATCGACAGCAAGACCGGCAGCAAGATCTCGGGGACCGGCCTGGGCCTGGTGATCTCGCGCCAGATCGTGGAGATGCATGGCGGCCGGATCTGGGCCGGCGGCAATGAGGGGGGCGGCTCCGAGTTCGCGTTCGCCATCCCGATCGCGGTGCGCACTGAGCCGAGCAAGGGCGCAGCCCGCTCCGTCAGCAAAGCCGCCTGATCCGATTCCGGCGGGCACAATAGGGGACGTGACCGACCAGGGATTCTCACCGGACGAGGCGAGCCGCCTGTATGAGCTCGATCGAACCCACTGGCTTCATCCGCAGGGCGACCTGGGCGCGCCCGCAGGCACCGTTCCTCAGCTCATCTTCAGGAGCGGGCGCGGCGCCACCCTGACCGACGTCGAAGGCCGCGAGTACATCGACGCCATGGCCTCCCTGTGGAACGTCAACGTCGGCTACGGCCGCCACGAGCTGGCCGACGTCGCTGCAGAGCAGATGAGGTCGTTGGCGTTCAGCTCGGCTTACGGCGGCTTCGGCACCCCTCCCGCGATTCGCCTCGCGGCCAAGCTGGCCGAGCTAGCGCCAGGCGATCTCGAGGTGACCTTCTTCGCCTCCGGCGGCGCCGAGGCCAACGACACCGCGTATAAGGTCGCGCGGCTTTACTGGAAGCTGCGCGGGCAGCCCGCCAAGGTGAACATCGTCTCGCGGCTGCGCGATTACCACGGCCTCACATACGGCGCCACCAGCGCGACCGGCCTGGCCAACTTCTGGACGGGATTCGAGCCGCTGGCGCCAGGTTTCCTGCATGCTCCGGCTCCCAGCGTCTATCGCTATTCGGGCGACGGCGCGGCGGGCGCCGCCTACGCGCAAGCGCTCGAGAACGTGATCCTGAAGGCCGGGCCGGGCACCGTCGCAGCCGTGGTGGCCGAACCGGTGCAGGGCGTCGGGGGCGTCATCGTCCCTCCCTCCGAATATTTCCCGGCCGTGCGGGAGGTCTGCGATAGGCACGGGGTGCTGCTCATCGCCGACGAGGTGATCACGGGCTTCGGCCGCACGGGCCGGTGGTTCGCGCTGCAGCACTGGAACGTGCAGGCCGACCTGATGATCTTTGCCAAGGGGATCACCAGCGGTTATCTGCCCCTCTCAGGAGTCATGCTGACCCGCCAGGTCCACGACACGCTCAAGGAGCTGAAGGGCCCGTTCCAGCATGGGTTCACCTACAGCGGCCATCCGACCGCATGCGCGGTCGCGCTGCGCAACTTGCAGATCATCGAGGACGAGCGGCTCGTCGCACGCGTGGCCGAAATCGGATCGTATCTCCAGGAGCGGCTCCAGCAGCTGCGCTCACACGACATCGTCGGCGACGTGCGAGGGATCGGACTGCTGGCCGGTGTCGAGTTCGTCCGCGACCGCAAGACGAAGGAACCGTTCGACGTGTCGCTTGGGGTGGCGCGGCGCGTGTGGACCTCCGCGCTCGAGATGGGGGCTATCGTGCGGCCGCTCCCGGGCGACGTCATCGCCCTGTCGCCCCCGTTTGTGATCAGCGAACTCGAGATCGACCGGGTCGTCGAAGTCCTCGACCGGGCGATCACCCACGTCGCCAGGAAGCTGGGCGCGCAGGTTTAGGCTCCCCGACCACACGGAACCCTGGGCGTGATTTCGTGTGTGCCGACCGATGTTCGGGCAGGGACCTGCGAGGCAGACTCGAGGGAATTCCAGAACAGACAAAGGAGTTGCCTCAGAGGATGTCGAAAGTGTTGGCGATGAGCAGGTACATGTGGTCGCTGGTGGCCGGGCGCAACCGGCCGGTCGAAGCCGGCGGACCCGCGTCCGAGCGCGCCCGCTGGGACCGGACGGAGCGCCGGTGGGTCGAGCGCGACCCGCGCCGCAAGTCGGCCGGCGCGTAGCTCCGATCCCGCCCGAGCCTCCGACCGCGAGGTCCCCGGGACGTGGCCCTGTGATGAGATTGCGACGTGATCGCTGTTTGCGGCGAAGCCTTGATGGACGTGGTCAACGGCACGCAGACGGCGCTTCCGGGGGGCGGCCCCTTCAACACGGCGCGCGCGCTGGCGCGACTTGGCGTGCCGTCCGCTTTCATCGGCCGGCTGTCCAGCGATCCGTTCGGAGTGGAGCTGCGACAGTGCCTCGCGTCTGAGGGCGTCGACCTCTCGATGGCCGTGGTCGGCCCCGAGCCCACGACGGTCGCGCTCGCCGAGGTCGATGAGGCCGGGATCGCCTCCTATCGCTTCAAGTTCAAAGGGACCTCGGCGCCCAACCTGACCGCGGACATGCTGCCCGCTCGCCTTCCCGTCGAGGTGCAGGCGCTGCACGTAGGTTCGCTCGGCCTGCTGCTGGAGCCGATGGCCGCCACGCTTTCCGGGCTCGTCCGGCGCGAAGCCGCCGGCAGGGCGATCGTGGTCGACCCCAACATCCGGGCATCGACGATCGATGACCCACGCGCTTACCGCCGCAGACTCGAGTCGGTGATAGCGCTAAGCACCATCGTCAAAGCCTCCGAGTCGGACGTCGCCTGGCTCGCACCGACGGCAAGCGTTGAGGATTTCGCAGCTTCGGTCCTGCGCGAGAGCAGCGCGCGCCTGGTCGCCGTGACGCTCGGCGCGGCCGGTGCGTTCGGCGCCACGGTAAGCGCGCGAGCCCACGTCGCCGCGCCCCAGGTGGCCGTGGTCGACACCATCGGGGCCGGCGATGCATTTGGCGCCGCCCTTCTCGTTTGGCTGTGCGACCGAGGCTTGCTGGACAAAGACCTCTCGCTGGGCCCGGGAGAGCTCGAGAATGCCCTCGCCTTCGCTTGCCTGGTGGCGTCCGCGACCTGCGCTCGCGCCGGTGCGGACACGCCGCGCCGGACGGAACTAAACTTGGCTTGAATGTCTGAGGTCGCGACTCCCTCAGCGCCAGGCCGAATGGGCAGGCCAAGCAAGCCGATGATCTCGTCGGCCCGCATATCCCGGCGGGTCCACCAGCTCGGCCGGCAGATCTCCGAGGTGTACGCCGACATCGACACGCCGCTGGTCATGGTCGTCATTCTCAAAGGCGCGACCGTGTTCGCGGCCGACCTCCTGCGCAGCCTCAACATCCCGGCCGAGCTCGAGTTCGTGCGCGCCGCCAGCTACGGATTGGGCACCTCCAGCAGTGGCCGGGTGCAGATCGCCCACATGGTCGAGGGGCCGCTCATCGACCGGCACGTGCTGCTGGTGGAGGACATCGTCGACTCCGGCCGGACGGTGGATACGATCCTGAAACGCTTTCGCAAGGTCAAGCCGGCGTCGATTCGCCTGGCGGCGCTGCTGGACCGGCCCGCGAGGCGCGAAGTCGAGGTGACGATCGACTTCTGCGGGTTCGTCATCCCCGATCGTTTCGTGATCGGCTACGGCCTCGACTACGCCGGCCTGTACCGCGAGCTGCCCGGTATCTACTCGCTCAGCTGAGCCTGAATCCACCGATCCCCGCGGGCATCTTCGCTACTGGGACGGCTTGAGGAAGTCGACCAGCTCCTCGCGGCCGTCCCACATCACGGTCGTGTGGGCCGGCTCTGTTCGCGCCACCACGTTCCCGCCCCGCAGCACCAGCTTGCGCCTGGCCACCAGGCGTATCGCGTCCAGCTCTGTGGGCGCCGCGAATGCGCAGAGGTCGGCGCGGCAGCCGGGCAGCAGGCCGTAGCCCTCCAGGCCAAGGGCGCTGGCAGGGTTCCACGTGATCATGTCCATGAGCGTGCGCAGCTCGCCGTGGCCGGACATCTGCCCGTAGTGAGCCAGCACGAACGCAGCCTGCAGCGGATCGCCATAACCGAGCGGGTACCACGGGTCCATCACCGAGTCGTGACCTATGCAAACGTTGACTCCCGCCGTCAGCAGCTCTTTGACGCGTGTGTGGCCCCTGCGGATCGGGTAGTTGTCAAACCGGCCCTGGAGGGTGGAGTTATCGAGCGGGTTGGTGACCATGTGCATCTGGGCACGCTTCAGGTTGTTGATGAGCCGGTACGCGTAGGCGTTGTTGTAGGAATGCATCGCGGTGGTGTGGCTGGCGGTGACGCGACCGCCCATTCCCAGCCGGATCGTCTCCGCGGCCATCACCTCAACGAAGCGGGAGTGGTCGTCGTCCGTCTCGTCGCAGTGGATGTCGACGCGAAGCCCCTTCTCGGCCGCCAGCGCCATGGCGAACTTGACCGAGCGCTCGCCGTACTCGCGAGTGAGCTCGAAGTGCGGGATGGCGCCGACCACGTCGACTCCCATCTCGACGGCCTTCTTCATGAGCTCTTCGCCTCCGTCGAACGACATGATTCCCTGCTGCGGGAACGCGACCAGCTGGAGGGTCATCTGGTCGCCGATCTCTTTACGAATCTCGATGAGCGCGCGCACCGCGCGCAGCTCGGGGTCACAGACGTCGACGTGGCTGCGCACGAACTGGACCCCGTTGGCCAGCTGCCAGCGAAGAACGGTCCTGACTCGCTTCTTGACGTCGTCGACGCTGAGCTGCTTGACGCGGTCCGCCCAGATCGCGATGCCCTCGAAGAGCGAGCCAGTCTCGTTGTGCCGAGGCTCACCGACCGTGAGCACGGCGTCGAGGTGGATGTGAGGCTCGACCAGGGCCGGGGTTACGAGGGAACCGCCGAGGTCGATGACCTGGCGCGCCTCGGGCTCGGGCTCGCTGATCCGGCCGTCCCGGACGCCGATCTCGCGCAATTCGGTCTCCCCGGGCAGGCGAGCGCCCCGCAGGAGCAAATCCAACATCGACGGGGAGGCTAACACTCCTTAAACTTCGAACGTCGCCGGCTGTGCTGTGAATCAAGGGGTATCGCCTATGCAGTCCGTGCAGGAAGTCGAAAAGCACGTACCTGTTCGTGAAGGGGATTACGGGGAGCGCGTCGCCACCGTCGAGCCAGGCGGTGTCGAGTACATCGCACTCAAGGAAAGGCACGGCCAGCCGATCCAGCTGTTCTGGACCTGGCTCTCCCCCA
This sequence comes from Candidatus Baltobacterales bacterium, assembly GCA_035533335.1. Taxonomy (GTDB): domain Bacteria; phylum Chloroflexota; class Dormibacteria; order Dormibacterales; family Dormibacteraceae; genus DATKSS01. The sequence goes on along the minus strand of DATLUC010000106.1, from coordinate 23,970 downwards.
ATCTCGAGTTCGCCACGGTATTCATCGGCGTCATCGCCGTCGCCTACCTTGGCCTCAACCTCTGGCAGGCGGCGACCGCCATCATCGTCGGAACCGCCCTCGGCTCGGTCAGCCATGCCGTGCTGTCCTCGTGGGGCCCGAAGTTCGGGGTCCCCATGATGGTCGAAAGCCGCGGCGCCTTCGGCTTTCTCGGCAACATCCTTCCGGCCGCGCTCAACGGCGTCACCGCGTCGTTCGGCTGGTTCCTCGTCAACAGCGTCAGCGGCGCGTTCGCCATCCAGGCCCTCTTTCCGAGCTTCAGCTTCCCGTTCTGGCTTGCCTTTCTCATCATCGTGGTCTTGCAGGTCGCGGTCGCCACGCTCGGTTACAACCTGATCCACGTCTTCGAGCGGTGGGCCCTCCCACTGCTGGGCATAGTCTTCGCCGTCGCCTGCGTCTCGATCTTCGTCCACGGCAATTACAGCTTCAGCCAGCCGTCGATCCCTGGAGGATGGCTCCTGGCGTTTACCGCCGCCTTCGGGTATGCGGTCGGGTGGAACCCGTTCGCGGCCGACTACACCCGTTACATGCCGCCGACCACCAACCGGATGATGGTCGGCTTCTGGGCCGGTTTCGGAGTCTTTCTGTCCTGCATCGTGCTGGAGCTCGCGGGAGCGGTCCTGGTCACAGTCGCGGGGACCAAATGGGGCGCCACGGACATCCCGACCGCGCAGCTGCAGCGGGCAATGCCCGACCCGGTCTACTACCTGACATTGGTCTGCATCGCGCTCGGCGCGGTCGCAGCGAACGCCATCAACATCTACAGCGGCACCATGTCGCTGGTCTCTTTGGGCATCAAAGAGATGGGGATGAGCCTGAAACAGCGCCGTGCGGCGCTCGCAATCATCGTCGGCGTAATCGGGTTCGTGCTCGGCCTTGTCTACCAGGCCAACGTCGGCCCGGGTACCAAGTACGAGAACTTCCTTCTCCTGATCAGCTACTGGATCGCACCGTGGCTCGCGGTTGTCTTCGTCGACTACTGGCTCCGCCGGGGTGATTACGGCGACGAGTCGATGTTCTACAACACGAAGATCTTCCGCTGGCAGGGCGTGGTCGCAATGGGGGTCGGCGTCGTCGTGTCGATCTACCTGTTCGCCAACGTATTCGGCCTGTACATCGGTCCTATCCCGACCTCAAACGGCAACTTCGGAGACATCACCTTCATCGTCGGATTCGTCATCTCGGCGGTTCTGTACTACGTGTTCAACCTCGGCCTGCGCAAGCAGACGGCAGAGACGCGAGCAACGCTGGGCGCGCGGCCCTAAAGATCGCTGTTCGGGGCGCCGCTGCCGTTTTCCGGCAGCGGCGCTAGCTTTATGTGGCGATGAGCATCCAGATCGAGGTCGCCGGGATCAGGTTTCTGGCACGCCTGGAGACGGTATCCGCGCCCAAAACATGTGCGCGGTTCCAGGCCATGCTTCCCTTGAAGGCCAGGATCATCCAGGCACGCTGGAGCGGCGAAGCCTGCTGGATCCCGTTCGGCGAGCTCGACCTCGGCCTCGGCTACGAGAACCACACCAGCCACCCGGCGCCCGGGCAGCTGCTGCTCTATCCCGGCGGCATCAGCGAGACGGAGATCCTGTTTCCGTACGGCTCGACGCTCTTCGCGAGCAAGGTAGGTCAGCTGGCGGGCAACCATTTCGCCACGGTGTACGAGGGCAACGACCGGCTGAGCGAGCTGGGTGAGCTCGTCATCTGGAAAGGCGCCCAGGAGATCCTGTTCACAGAGCTGAAATGACCGGCGCCGGTGCTTCATCCGCCCGAGTGGTGATGGAGCGGTGCGAACTGCTGGCCGCGTGCAGCGACGAGCCCGGCGCCATCACGCGGCCTTTCGCGTCCGCGGCCATGCGACGTGCCCACGAGCTCGTGGGCGCGTGGATGCGCGAGTCGGGGATGTCCGTCCGCCGGGACCAGGTCGGCAACCTGAGAGGGCGATACGAGGGCTCGGGCGAGGCGACGCTGCTGCTGGGCTCACATCTCGACTCGGTCCGCAATGCCGGCAGGTACGACGGGCCGCTGGGCGTGATGGTTGCCATCGCCGCCGTCGAGCGGCTGCAGATTGCCGGGAAGCGGCTGCCATTCGCGATCGAGGTCCTGGCGTTCGCCGATGAAGAGGGATTGCGGTTCGGAACGACCTACCTGGGCAGCCGGGCGTTGGCTGGAAGCCTTGAGCCAGTCGAACTCGAACGGCGCGATGCCCACGGCCTGACGGTCGCCGGCGCGGTCCAGTCGTTCGGCGGGGACCCCGCGCGCATCGAAGAAGATCGGTGGTCCGGGCCCAAGCCGCTGGGCTACGTCGAGGTCCATATCGAGCAGGGACCGGTGCTGGAGGCGCGCGGCCTGCCGGTTGGAGTCGTGTCGGCGATTGCCGGCCAGAACCGCTTTTCGATCTCGTTCCAAAGCGAGGCCGGCCACGCGGGCACGGTACCGATGGACCGCAGGCGCGATGCGCTAGTCGTGGCCGCGATGTTCGTGATCGCCGTAGAGCAGGAGGCGCGCGCCCACCAAGGGCTGGTGGCGACGGTGGGCAAGCTCGAAGTCCAGGCCGGGGCGGCCAACGTGATTCCGGGCCGCGTCGACCTGAGCCTCGACGTCCGGCATCCCGACGACTCGATCAGGCTCGAGGCCTGCCGGCGGATGCTCGCCGACGCCCATGGCTTGGGGGATAGCCGCGGCGTGGCGGTGCACGTGCGCCCGCTCGGCGAGAACGCCGCCGTCCCGTGCGCGCCGCGCCTCGTCTCCCTCTTGACCCGCGCGGCGGAGGACTGCGGCCAGGACGCGATCCAGCTCCCCAGCGGGGCGGGGCACGACGCGGTTGCCTTGGCGAGCCTGACCGACATCGGGATGCTTTTCGTTCGCTGTAAGGGAGGTGTCAGCCACCACCCCGCCGAGTCGGCCGCCGTCGAGGATGTGGCGGTCGCAATCGATGTTCTCGGCCGATTCCTCGAGCTGGTCGGCCAACCGTGATCATCCGCGGCGGTACCGTCGTGACGGCGCGCGGCGTCGACCAGGCCGACATCGAGGTGACCGACGGCCTGATCACAGCGGTCGGCATGGATCTTGGCACGAGCGCGGACGGCGACATCGACGCGACTGGGCTCCACGTGTTCCCGGGCGGGATCGATTCGCACGTCCACTTCAACGAACCCGGCCGGACCGACTGGGAAACGATCGCCAACGGCTCGGCCGCGCTCGCGGCGGGCGGCTACACGACGTTTATCGACATGCCGCTCAACAGCCTGCCGGTGACGGTCGCCGGCCCCGCTTTCGACGCCAAGCTTGCCGCCATGCGGCGCTCGTCGATCGTGGACTTCGGCCTGTGGGCCGGGCTGGTGCCGGGAAACATGAGTCACCTCGCCGAGCTGGTCGAGCGGGGCGCTATGGGGTTCAAAGCGTTCATGTGCCCGAGCGGGATCGAGGAGTTCCCGGCATGCGACGCGAGAGCGCTGCGCGAGGGCATGAAGCGGATCTCCGACCTGGGCTCGATCCTCCTGGTCCATGCCGAGAGTCCCGACGTCCTGAATGCCTATGCGCGAGAGGGCCTCGGCGCGGGCGCATTCCTGGCCTCGCGACCGCCCCTGGCGGAGTTCCAGGCCATCGACACTGCGCTCGGGCTGGCGGCCGAGGCCGGCTGCCGGCTGCACGTCGTCCACGTCAGCACCGCCCGCGGCGTCCAGCTCGTCCGCGCCGCCCAGGCGCGAGGTGTCCACGCCAGCGCCGAGACATGTCCGCACTATCTTCTTTACGCGGACAGCGACCTCGAGCGCCTCGGTGGATGGGGAAAGTGCACACCGCCGCTCCGCAGCGCCCGAGATCGTGAGGCCCTGTGGAATCTGCTCGGAGCGGAAGACCTGGCCATGGTGGTCTCCGACCACTCGCCAAGCACCCCCCAGCTGAAGCAGGGGACCGACTTCTTCAGGATCTGGGGAGGCATCTCAGGCTGCCAGTCCACCAGGCAGCTGCTCCTCGCGGAGGACAAGCTCGAGCTGACCACCATCGCGGCGGTGACCGCGACCAACGTGGCTCGGCGGTTCGGCCTGGTCGGCAAAGGAGACGTCGCGCCCGGGTTCGACGCGGACCTTTGGCTCGTCGACCTGGACCAGGAGGATGTGGTGCGCCGCGAAGACCTGCTCTACCTCAACCCGTTCAGCGTGCACGAGGGCCGCACGATTCGCGGCAAGACGGTTCGCACTCTTGTGCGCGGACGCACGGCCTATCCCGGAGGTGGGGCTGCGGGTCAGTTCATCCGGCCAGGCGTTCGCTCGTAGCTGCGATCTCCCGAGCGATCTCGTCCTCGTCGCCCGTGAGCAACCTGCCATCCCTGACCACGACCCGGCCGCCGACGATGACGGTCTGAGCCCGGGCGGGCGGAGCCAGCGCCAGGCCTGCGACGAGGTCCTTCACGCCCGCGTGAGCGAGGTCGTCCACGCGAAACAAGGCGGCGTCCGCGCAGTGGCCGGCCTCGAGGGTCCCGCAATCGTCGCGACCCAGGCACTGCGCGCCTCCCAGCGTAGCGAGGCGCAACGCTCCCCTGGCGTCGAGGGCACGGGGCGCGTCCTCGCGGCCGAGCATCGCCGCGCGCACGCGGGCGAGCAGCATCGCCTGGTGCGCCTCGACCGCCAGGTTGGCGTCCTCGTTGCTGGCCGATCCGTCGACGCCGAGGCCGACACGCGCGCCGGCCGCCAGCAGGTCCTCGACCCGGCACGCCCCGGCGCCCAGGCGCATGTTGCTCGAGGGACAGTGCGCGATGGCGGTGCGCCCATGTGCGAGCCGGGCCACCTCCGCGTCGTTGAGATGGATGCCGTGGGCGTACCAGACGTCGTCACCGGTCCAGCCCAGGTCCTCCATCAGCTCGAATGGCCGGCGGCCAAGCCGCTCCACGCAGAAGCGCTCCTCGTCGAGCGTCTCGGCGAGGTGCGTGTGCAGCCGGGCGCCGCGCTTACGGGCCAGCGCTGCGGAGTCGCGCATCAACTGCTGCGTGACCGAGAAAGGTGAGCATGGCGCCACCACCACCCGGCACATGGAGCCGGCCCGCGGGTCGTGGTAACGCCCGATCATCTCGTCGGTGTGCGCGAGAATCGCGTCCTCGTCCTCGACGACGCCGTCCGGAGGCAAGCCGCCCTTCGACTCGCCCAGCGACATCGACCCGCGGCTGGGATGAAACCGCAGTCCGAGCTCCCGCGCCGCGTCCGCCAGCGCCTCGAAGATGCCAGGCCTGCCGGCCGGAAAGACGTAGTGGTGGTCGCTCGAAAGCGTGCAACCGCTGAGCAACATGCGAGCCATGGCTGCGCGCGCCGCAGCCCGCACGGTGTCCGCGTCGATGCGCGCCCACACCGGGTACAGGGCGCGCAGCCATTCGAACAGCGTGCCGTCGGGGACGTAGCCGCGGGTCGCCCACTGGTACATGTGGTCGTGAGCGTTGACGAGGCCGGGCATCGCGATGCAGTTGGGCTCGTCGATCACAGTGTCGGCCGGCGGCGCGCTGCCGGATCCGAGCTCTACCACGAAGCCATCCCGCTCCAGCAGCCACCCGCGCTCGATCTCCTGGCCGGCGCCGGTGACGAGGATGCCGGCCCGAAGCAGGAGGCTCATGTGCCTGTGATGTCTTGCGGGCGGACGGGGACGCGGGAGATGGGGCGACCAGCCGCAGCTCGGATGGCGGCCACGATGGCCGGGCCCGACGAGATCGTGGGAGGCTCTCCCACCCCCTTGATCCCGTAGGGGGAGCGCGGATCTCCCAGCTCGAGGACGTCCATGCGCAGCGGGGGCATGTCCAGGATGGTGGGCAGCAGGTAGTCGGTGAAAGAGGCGTTCCGGATGACGCCGTCCTTGACCTGCAGCTCCTCCATCACGGCAAGCCCAAGGCCCTGCGCCGCGCCGCCCTCCAGCTGGCCTTCCACGGCCTTGGGGTTGATCGCCTTGCCCACGTCCTGGGCCGTGGCGAGCTCGACCACCTTGACGAGGCCGAGCTCGACGTCCACGTCGACCACGGCCCGATGCGCGGCAAACGCGTACTGGAGGTGGGCATCGGCCTGGCCGGTGTCGGGGTCGAGCCGCTGGGTCGAACGCGGACGGAACTGCATGGTCTCCTCGATCACCTCCTCGCCCAGCAGGGTCGCGAGCGCCACCACCACGCTGCCGTTCGTTTCGACCACGTTCTCGTCGGCAAGCTTCAGACCATCCCCGGAGGTCATCTCCGATTGCGCCAGGGCGAAGACACGCTGACGGACCGCCTCGCAGGCCGATTTGACCGCGCCGCCGGTGATGTAGGTCTGGCGCGATGCCGAGGAGGACCCTGCCGATCCAACGGTGGTGTCGGCGTTCAGCACCACGACGTCACGGACGCCGAGCTCGGTACCCGCGATCTGCGCCTGGATAGTCACCAGGCCCTGTCCCACCTCCGCGCTCGCAGTGTGCACCTCGACCCGCGGACGACCGTCGACCACCGACAGGCGCACCCTGGCCGTCGAGTAGTCGTCAAAGCCCTCCGAGTACCCGACGTTCTTGAAGCCGACCGCGTATCCGACGCCGCGCCGCACCGCTTCGCCGTGCGTGGTGTTGGAGACCCCGCCGGGCATTGCCGTCAGGTCGACGCGCTCTACATTCTTGCTGGGGGCGTCGGGTGGAAGTGGCATGGCCCTCACGCGGCGCAGGAGCTCGGCCACCGGCACCGGGCCGTCGATCTGCTGACCGGTGATCATCCGGCCGCCGGACTCGAGCGCGTTGCGCAGGCGCAGCTCGACGGGATCCATCCCGAGTGCCACCGCGAGCTTGTCCATCTGCGCCTCGTGCGCGTAGCAGTTCTGCACCGACCCGAATCCGCGCATCGCGCCGCAGGGGGGATTGTTCGTGTAAACGACCCAGCCGTCGATGGTGGCGTTGGGGCACAGGTACGGCCCCACGGCAAAGCACGAGGCATTGGCGATGACTGCGGTGGAGCTCGATGCGTACGCCCCGCCGTCGAGCAGGATGCGAGCCCGCACGTAGACGAGCCGTCCCTCGCGGTCAGCGCCATGCTCGTAGTGCAGCCGCCCAGGGTGCCGGTGCACGTGCCCGACGAAGGATTCGGGGCGTGAGTACGAGATCTTCACTGGCCTGCCCGTGCGCAGCGCCAGGAGGCAGGCGTGCGCCTGCATCGAGAGGTCCTCGCGTGCGCCAAACGCGCCACCGACGCCGGCCATCGTGAGCCGCACCTTCTCGGCAGGCAGGCCGAGGATGCCGGCGAGCTGCTCCTGGTCGACGTGCAGCCACTGGGTCGCGATATAGAGGTCCACGCCTCCGTCGCCGTCCGGGACCGCAAGGCCCGATTCCGGCCCGAGCGGCGCCTGGTCTTGCATTCCTATGTCATAGGCACCGGTGACCACCACCTCGGCGTGGGCGTTCTGATCGCCGTGCAGGATTTTCAGGTGCCGGGTCACGTTGCCGTTGGGATGCAGCTGAGGCGAGCCTGGCAGCAGCGCCTGCTCCGGTTCGGTGAGCGGAGTCAGCACCTCGTACTCGACCTTCACCTTCTGCGCCGCGCGCCTCGCCTGCTCCGGGTGGTCGGCGGCCACCAGCGCTACGGCCTCGCCCCAATAGCGGACGAAGTCGAACGCCAGCACCGGCTGGTCAGGGATCTCGAGGCCGTAGAGCTTCTGACCCGGCACGTCTTGGTGCGTGAGCACCGACCTGACCCCGGGCACCGCCAGCGCTTCGGAAGAGTCGATCGAAAGGATCCTGGCGTAGGGATGCGGGCTGCGGACGGTCGCCCCCCAGAGCATGCCCTCCACCTGGAGGTCGGACGAGTACGGGAAATCGCCCCTCGCCTTCAGCGGCGCGTCGGGCCGCGGCACGCTCTCCCCCACCTTTCCCGAGAGCCGCGCCGGGGGCGCCAGGCGCGGCCTCACGGGCTCATCCGGGCGGCAGCCAGCTGAACCGCGTCGATGATCTTGGCGTAGCCGGTGCAGCGGCAGACGTTGCCGGCCAGCGCCTCGCGGACCTGGGCCTCGGTCGGCCGAGGGACACGGCGCAGCAGATCGTGCGCGGCCACGACGAGGCCGGGCGTGCAGAAACCGCATTGCACCGCGCCTGCCTCCACGAACGCCTGCTGCAGGGGGTGAAGAGCTTCGCCGTCCGAGAGCCCTTCGACTGTCATCACGTTGCGGCCCCGCGCCTGCCCCGCCAGGACGAGGCACGCGCAGACCAGGGTCCCGTCGACGTACACGGAGCACGACCCGCACTCGCCCTGCTCGCACGCGTTCTTGGAGCCGAACAGGCCGAACCTCTCGCGCAGCACGTACAGGAGGCTCTCGCCCTCCCACACGCCCTCGGCCTCGAACGGCCGGCCGTTGACCGTGCAGGCGACCTTCACCGCGGCCCCGTCCGGCGGTGCGCATCCCACGCCCACGTGAAGGTGCGCCGCGCGAGGACCGCCAGCGCATGGCGTCGATAGGCCGCCGTGCCGCGGACGTCGTCGATCGGGCGCGCCGCGGCGGCGACCAGCTCGCCGAACCGGGTTACCGCAGAGGGCTCGACCTCCGTGGGCTTGTCCCATAGAGCCCCTTCTTCGAGCACTCCCTCGAGGAAGGTCTCGGCCGCCTCCGCCCGGATGGGGGTCGGGGCGGCCGAGCCGATGCCGGTCCCGATCTTGCGCCGCGCGACATCCAGGGCGAGGCTGAAGGAGCAGACCGCGATCACCATGGCGTTGCGAGTGCCGACCTTCGAGAACTGCTGCGGGCCCGCCGCCGGCTCGACGAGGAACGCGGCGATGAGCTCGTCCTGGCGCGCCGCGTTGCGCTTGGGACCGACGAAGAACTCTCGCGCGGAGACGCGCCGGGTGCCGGCGGTCGACGCCAGCTCGATGAGCGCGTCGGTCGCCAGCAGCGGCGGGTGCGCGTCGCCGGCCGGCGACGCGGTCCCCAGGTTGCCGCCGACGCTGCCACGATTGCGGATCTGCGGCGAGCCGACGGTTCGCGACGCCATCGCCAACCCGGGTAGACGGTCGCCGAGCTCGTCGATGATCCTCGAATACGTGACTCCTGCCCCAACACGAAGCCGTCCGTCCTCCGCCCCCCACTCGCCCAGCTCGGAGATGCGCGTCAAATCCATGATCGCCGCCGGCCGGTGACGGTCCAGGTTGATCTCCACCATCACGTCGGTGCCGCCCCAGATCGGCATCACCTCCGGGTGCGCGGCCTTCATCGCAAGTGCCTCCGACCAAGTGGCCGGCTGCAGGAAATCCATCACCAGGCGAGGCCTGGCTCCGGGGCGTCGTCGCGGGTGACGGTGCCTTCGATCAGGCCGTAAGGGCGATCAGCGGCGTAGAAGACCTCGTTGTCGTTCGCCAGGCCGTAGGGCGAGAGGTCGACCGCGAAGTGATGCTTGTTCGGCATCGAAAGCCTGATCTCGGCAACCTCGGGTCGCGCCTCCAGGACCGCCTCCCCCATGGCATACAGCGTCTGCTGCAGAGCAAGGCTGTGCTTGACCGCGAAGGTCTGGAGCATGACCCGGCGCACCTCTGCGAACGACAAGCCCCAATCGGCCATCGCCTCGCGATATCGCCAGCGCGCCGTGAGCGCGGTCGCCAGCACGCGGTCCCTTGTCTCGGCCAGAGTGGTGTAGCGATCGCGCGGATAACCCCAGAACTCTGAGCCCGTCGATTTCAAGACCACCAGGTCGGTCAGGCCGGCCACAACCCATGCGGCGTCATCGGTGCAGGTGACGGTGGCCAGCCGTTTCTCGGAACCATCGCGCACGAAGGCGTGGGGATGAGGCTTCCCGTCCACCTCGATTCGCGCCCACGGATACTCCTCGATCGACACCCGAGACCGGTATACGGATGCGAACTCGCCGACGAAGTGGCGCGCGAGGCGAAGACCGAAGTCCTCGATCTCGCCCAGAGGCGAGTCGCCGGCGAAAGCGAAGATCGTGTTCTTCTGAGTGTCGGTCGGCACCACCTTGCTGTTGTCGCCGCTCAGATGGCTCGCGGAGAAGTCGCCCGACAGCGCGACGCTCACGTTGAGGTCTTTGACCTGGTGCGTACGGCCCTCGGCGCCTGACTTCGTGACACGCACGACGTGCGTCTCGGCCTTGCCGTACTGATTGTCCCCCAGGACGATCGGCAACTCGACCTATGTCCCTTTGTAGGTCGTGTAGCCGAAGGCGCTCAGGAGAAGCGGCACGTGCACGTGCGCGGTCGCGTCATCGAGGTTGAACACGACCGACACCTCGGGGTAGAAGGCGCTGAGGCCGGAGCGCTCGAAGTAGGGGCGGGTCGCAAACTCGATCCGGTACTCCCCCGCCTCCAGCTCCTCCTGGGCCAGGTCGCTGACCCGGCCGTCGGCGTCGGTCACGGCCTCCCCCACAGGTTTCCAGTCGCCGTCCGGCTCCCTGCGACTGAGTGCGACCTCAAGGCCGGCGGCCGGCGCCCCCCGCATCGTGTCCAGGACGTGGGTGGAGATGCTCACCCGATCAGCAGCCGTTCCAGGCGCAGGCGAGTGATCTTGCGATGCTCGCCGGCAGCCACCTCGAGCTCTGCGGCCGGGTCGTGGTCGATACGCCCCCGCAGCGCCTCGAGCACCTCGTCGGCCGACCGGCCGCTCGCCGCGATGAGGAAGACGTGGCCGAATCGCGCCTCATAACGTCGATTCTCTTCCGCCAGGGCGGTAAGCGTCTGCTGCGAGGCCTGGCTGACCCGACTCTGCTCCCGCCTGGACGCCTCTGGAGAGTGGCCGCCCCCCTCCCCGATCCTGGGGTGCGCTTTGAAGGCTTCGAGCCAGCCGCCAGGCGTGACGTCCGACCATGCCGACTCGGCTGACTCGAGCAGGGCGGCCAGGTCTCGGTACGGCCGCCCGGCGGCCATCCGAGCCGCCCACCGTCGCTCGGCGAAGCATCCGTAGAGAGCCTCGAGGGCCTCATCGTCGGGAAGGGCGTTGAACCGTTCGATCCCGTCACTCAATCCCCAGCGGCACCAGCTCAAATCGCCCCACGTCGACCAGGCCGCGGTCGGTGATCTTGAGCTCCGGAATCACCGACAGGGCGAGGAAGCTCAGGGTCATGAACGGCGCGGCCGTCGAGACGCCCAACGTGGCGAGGCGGCGCTCCATCGACCGCATTCTCTCGTGCACCTCGCCGACCGGGCGATCGCTCATCAGCCCGGCCACGGGCAGCGGCAGCTCCTCCACGACCCGCCCGCCCTCGGCGATCACGATGCCGCCACCGATCTCCGCCAGGCGGGTGGCGCAGGCCGCCATGTCCGCGTCGTCGACGCCCAGCAGGACGATGTTATGGGCGTCGTGCGCGACGGTGGAGGCGTAAGCGCCCCGCCTGAGCCCCACGTTGGTCGCAAACCCGAGACCGATGCGACCGGTGGCGTGGTGCCTCTCGACGACGGCGATCTTGACCAGGTCGCGAGCGGGGTCGGCGACCAGGGCACCGTCGCGGATGCAGGGCTCGACCGAATCGGCGCCGGTGAGCAGCTGTGCGGGAATCACGCGCATGACGCGGATCCGCTTGGGGCCTGCCGGGATCCGGAACGAGCTCGCATCGACAGGCGCGGGATTCACTGTCTGCCGCACCCACTCCGGCGCATCCAGCTTGACGAAGCGCGGCGGAGCCCCGCGCTTGAGGACCCGCTGCGGGTGAAAGGACTGCAGGTCCTCGAGCACCAGGATGTCGGCCTGGTAGCCGGGCGCGATGGCACCCAGGTGCCACAGACGGTGATATGTCGCGGGGTTGATCGTCGCCATGATCACCGCGTCCTCGGGGCTGATCCCCTCCTGGACGGCCACTCGCACCATCTGGTTGATGTGGCCCTCCTCGACGATCATGTCCGGCTCGCGGTCGTCGGTGCAGAACATGCAGCGCTCTGCTCCGTACTGCTTGACCAGGGGAAGCAGGTCGCGCAGGTTGCGCGCGATGGAGGCTTCCCGGAGCATCACCCACATCCCGAGCCGCCGCTTCTCCAGCGCCTCCTCCATGGTGGTCGACTCATGGTCGGAGCGGATCCCGGCCGCGACGTATGCGTTGAGGGCGGGGCCCCGGACGCCCGGGGCGTGGCCGTCAACATGATCGGTGAGCCCCGTCTTGAGCTTCGCGAGCTCCGACTCGCTGCCCGCGATGACGCCCGGGAAGTTCATCATCTCCGCCACGCCTATGGTTCGCCGGCGCCGCAAGAGGCTCTCGATGTCGCCCGGGGTGAACGACCTGCGCGGCGATTCGAAACGGGATGCGGGGACACACGACGACGCCATCACGTAGACATCGAGCGGTAGGTCCGAGCACGAATCGAGCAGCCAGTGGATCCCGTCCGTGCCCAACACGTTGGCGATCTCGTGCGGGTCCGCTACGACCGCGGTCGTCCCGTGCCCCAGGACGGCACGAGCGAATTCGTCCACCGTGAGCTTTGACGACTCGAGGTGCATGTGCGCGTCGATGAACCCCGGTACGAGGTAGGCGCCGGACACGTCGATCCGTTCGCGACCCTCGTACCGGCCCAGCCCCACCACGTGACCGTCCTTGACGGCCACGTCGGCTTCGAGCCACTCCTTGGTGAAGACCGAGAGCACTCGTCCGCCGGCCAGCACCAGGTCGGCCGGCTCATCACCACGCGCGACCGCCATCCAGTGTGCGTCGATGATCGAGAAGATTAAGGCCGAGGCCGCCGGCTCGGATTTCCCTATCCGCGAGCCAGCCCGAGATAGGCCTCCTGGATCGACGGATCAGCCAGCAGAGCGGTCGACGGGCCCGATTTGGTGATCCGACCGGTCTCGAGGACGTATGCGTGTTCCGAAACTGTCAGAGCACTGTCGATGTCCTGCTCTACGAGAAGGATCGCGGTGCCGGAGTCAGCGATCTCGGGCAACCGGGCCATGATCTCGTCGACCACTTTCGGCGACAGGCCGAGGGACAGCTCGTCGATCATCAATAGCGCAGGCCGGCCCATCAAGCCACGCGCGATGGCGCACATCTGCTGCTCGCCTCCCGAAAGCGTCGAGGCGATCTGACCCAGCCGCGGGCCCAGTGCCGGAAACAGAGTCAGCACCCGTTCCACGTCCTTGTACCGGCCGCGCCAACCCCCTAGAAGCAGGTTCTCTTGGACGGTGAGACCGGAAAAAAGACGCCGCCCCTCAGGCACATGGGCAATCCCCAGGTCGACGATCTGCTCGATCGAGGACTGCGCGATGTCGCGACCCTGAAACCTGACCGATCCGGACTTTCTTGGGATCATTCCCGAGATGGCCCGCAGGAGAGTCGTCTTGCCGGCCCCGTTGGCTCCCACCAGGGCGACGATCTGGCGGTCTTCGATCAGCAGGTCCACGTCCCACAACACTTCGACCCGGCCGTAGCCGGAGTTCAGACTTCTGACCTCGAGCAGGCTCAAGGCGATCGTCGCCGGGCGTATCGATGGCCCAGGTACGCTTCGACGACCCGCTGGTCGGCGAGCACCTCGCGCGGTGGGCCTTCAGCCAGGACCGTACCGTGATGCAGGACCAGAACGTGGTCGCTGATCGAGACGATCGCCTTCATCACGTGCTCGACCACGACGATCGTGATGCCACCGTCCCGCAGGCGGTGGATCAGCTCGACCGCCGCGTCAATCTCCTGGTGCCTGAGCCCGGCCATCACTTCGTCGACGAGCAGAAGGCGAGGCCGGCACGCCAGCGCTTTGGCCAGCTCGAGCCGCCGCGCATCGGCCACGCTCAGCTGGCTTGGCGCCGCGTCCGCAAGGTGCTCGATGCCGACCAGAACGAGGAGCCGGTCGGCCGTGGCAAGCGCATCGCCGACACTCGAGTCGGGATCGCTTCCGTTCATAGCACCGATGGCGACATTTTCGCGGACGGTCAGGCCTCGGAAAGGCTTGACGATCTGGAATGTGCGCGCGACACGATCGTGCGCGATCACCCACGGGCGTGCCCCCGTGATGTCCTTGCCGTCGACCAGGACTTCCCCACTCGTCGGGCGCAGATGTCCGGTGATCAGGTTGATGAGCGTGCTCTTGCCGGCTCCGTTGGGCCCGATGATGCCGAGGATCTGTCCCTCGCCGACAGAGAAGGACACCTCGCGGAGGGCCCACAGCCCACCGAACCGCTTCGACAGATTACGGACCTCGAGGATCGCCGGACCTGCTGCGGCCTGCCTGGCGATCAAAGCCTGTACCGCCGGACGTTGTCGAGAAGCGAGAACTGGCGCGTACGCCACGCGTCGCGGAAGAAGTTGACGACGCCCTGCGGAAAGAAGACGACGACCACCACGATGATGGCTCCGAAGATTAGTTGGTTGTATGTGCCCAGGTTGACACGCAGAAACTGGGCCAGGAGCTCAAGCCCGACGGCCCCGACCAGCGGGCCGAGGACCGAGCCGCTGCCGCCGATCACGACCATGATCACCATCAGCACCGTGAAGTTGGCGTCGAAGACGTCGGTGGGATAGAACTCGATCTGCTGAAAGGCGTAGAGCCCGCCGGCACACGCCACGATCGCGGCGGAAACGGCGAATGCCACGACCTTGACCCTGGTCGTGTTGATGCCGACCCCGGCCGCTGCGTCCTCGTCCTGGTGCACGGCAACCATCGCGTAACCGAACCGGCTTCGTGACAGCACGGCTGCGATGAGGACCGCACCGGCGGCCACGATGAGGAAGGCGAGATAGAAACCGGGCTTGCCGAAATACGCGGTGGGCGCCTGAGCGCCGAACGTAGGGATGGTGATGCCCAGGCCCCCGCCTGTGACAGGCGTCATGTTGTTGATCACCTCACGGCTTCCTTCCGCCGCGCCCAGCGTCGCGATCGCGAAGTAGTGCCCTCGCAGTCGCAGGAGCGGGATCCCGATCGCGACAGCGAACGCGACGCCGACGAGGATCGCGACCGGCATCGAAGCCCAGAACGACACGTGGTAGTTGTTCATGAGGACGGCGACGGTGTAGGCACCAAGGCCGAAGAACACGACCTGGCCGAAGCTGGCGTAGCCGGTGTAACCGCCGATGATGTTCCATCCCTGGGCCAGAGCCACGAACAGGAACACCGAGGTGAGCAGGCGCTGGGTCCCCGGGTCCATCACCTGCTGGAGACCGAGCATGACGATGAAGATGACCAATCCCGCCAGCCACTGCCACGAGTTGGCCAGGGTCCGCGAGCGGAGCCACGCGGCGAGCCGTTCCTGCCGTCCGTGTCGATGGCGCTCGAGGATAGCGGCCGCGCCGCCTGCATTGGGAGCGGCGGTCGTCACACCTCCACGCGCCCGCTGTACTGGGCTTTGCCGATCAAGCCGGTAGGCCTGATCACCAGGGTCACGATCAGGACCGCCATGGCGATCGCATTGACCCAGGTGCCGGTCAGCAGCAGGCCGCCGAGCGACTCGGCGACTCCCAGCACCAGCCCGCCGACCAGCGCTCCGTACATGTTGCCTAGACCGCCGAGCACGGAGATCACGAAAGCATCGAGGGTGAGCTGGGACGGCGTGCTCGTCGGATTGAACGAGCCGACGGTCGCGATCATGGTGCCGGCGATACCGGCCAGTGCGGCCGAGATGCCAAAGGTGATCGCATAGACATGGCGGGCGCGAATGCCCATGAGCCGTGCCGCCCCACGGTCCATCCCTGTGGCGCCGATGGCGCGCCCGAGGCGCGTGCGCGTCATCACGAGCGCAAGCAGCACGGTGACCGCCACCGCAACGAGGCTTGCCCCCAGGCGCCCGTAGGGAATGTTCACGGTGCTGATGGCAAAGCTCTGCGACGCATACGAGGTGTCGATCGATCGATCGTCAGCCGTGTATAGGAGTTGGAGCAAGTTGAGAATCACAAGACCGAGGCCGAACGTGAGCAGCAGCGTCAGGAAGATCGGAGCGTTGACCACGAGGTTGATCAGCCCTCGCTGGAGGACGTAGCCGAACCCGAACATGCAGATGGCGACCACCGGGATCGCGAGGAACGGGTCGATGCCGAAATGAACGTTCAACTGCCACGCGAGGTAGGCGCCCGTCACCGCCAGCGCCCCGTGGCTCAGGTTGACCACGTTCATGATCCCCCAGACAAGCGAAAAACCCACGGCGACCAGGGCGAGGAGGCCGCCCTGGACAAGGCCATAGGCGGCCGCCTGCAGGAACTGACTCACGTTAGGAGATCGCCGGCCAGACCGCCTGCTTGGTCGCGAGGTTGCTCGGATAGACGGTCACGAACGACGCGCTCTGGACCTGGATCACGTACATCGGCTTGTTGGTGTTCTGACCGGTCGAGTCGAATTCGATGTGTCCGTAGAAGGTGTCGGCCTTGAGCCCGGCGAGCGCGGTGCGCACCGCGGCCGGGTCGGCCGATCCGGCTTTCTCGATCGCCAGCGCCATGACCTCACAACCGGCGGCCGCGTCGGCGGCCTGGTAGGGGTACTGGCTCGACGACCAGCCGTAAGTGTTGGTGAAGTTGGCCAGAAAGTCTTTCGCGCTCCCGTACAGCGCGTCGGAGGCTGAGATCTGGGGCACCCACTGCGTGCTGCCGAGCACGCCTTCGGCCGCTTTGCCGAGAGCTGAGATGAAAGCGGGGGTCGGAGGCGCCACGATGGCCGCAAAGCCTTGCTTTGGCTTGACTCCGAGCTCGGAGCTCTGCTTGATCGCCGCCACGGCTTCGTTCAGGTGCGCCGAGATGATGATCACGTCGGGGTTGGTGCCCTTGATCGCGATCAAGGCGCTGGAGACGTCGGTGGTGTTGGCGCTCACCTTGGTGGAGGAGGTGTACGCGGTGTCGGAGGGCAGGACCGTCATCCCCTTGGCCTGCGCCTCGGCCACACCCGTCTGGGCGGCGTGCTGGCTGAAGCCGTCGTTCGCAGCGATTATGGCGACCGACTTGGGCGCGGGGCTCAGCGCTGAAAGCGCGTCGATGATCGAAGTGACGTATGTGCTGCTCGGCGAGAGGATCGCGAAAGTGTTCTTGTAGCCGTGGGTGAAGATGGCAGTGTCAGCGCCGTTGGCGTCGACCATGACCTGTCCGTTCCGCTCGACGACAGGTGCGACGGCGGTCGTGGCGGGCGAACCATATGGGCTCAAGATGAGCTTGTAGCCCTGGTCGTTGTACTGGTCGACGATCTGGGCCGAGGTCGCCGCGACGCTCTGGTCGTCCTGGGTCACGAGCGCGACCTGGTGCGACTGGCCGCCATAGCTGATCCCGCCCTTCGAGTTGAGGGTTTGCACGCAGAACTTGTAGCCCTGCAGGGTGTAAAGCCCTTCGGCTTGGCCGAAAGCGCCAGTCTGGGAAACGGGGGCCGCGAAGGTGACCGTCGAACCCGCCGTGTTCGTGGTGCTGCCTCCCCCGCAAGCGGCTGCAAAGATCAGGGCGGTCGCGGAAATCAGGGTTGCCCTATAGGCGATGTTCATTCTTACTCCTCCCCCGCATTAGTCAGGCAGACGACGCGATCTAAGCAGCAACCGGGGCGCAGGTCAAGCCCGAGCCGGTCTCAGAATTCGAAGTGATGCATGCTGGGCCAGGTCCGGTGGTGGTGCTGGCGGCGCTCCGGGAGGAGGCGAGGGAGCTGGCGCGTCACCTCGGCCAATCTGTGCTGGGAGGTCCTGGCCTCCAGTCCTGGGAAGGCGACCTCGCCGGCCAGCCGGTCGTGCTCATCCTTTGCGGCGTCGGGAAGGTCGCCGCGGCGATGGCCGCGCAGTTCGCGTGCGACGTCCACCGTCCTCGTGCATTGGTGTCGATCGGGATGGCCGGTGCGACGGACAGCGAGACGGCGCGGGGCCGGCTGATCGTCGCCTCGGGCGCCGTCCAGCACGACATGGACGCAAGGCCCCTGACCGACGCGCGCGGGGTGGTCGCCGGTCTGGGCATGAGCGTGTTTCCGGCAGACACTACGCTTGCGGGCATGCTCCTCCGCGCGGCCGAAAACAGCTTCGGGCGACCGGACCTTGTGAGCTCCGGGCTGGTCCTGACCGGCGATCAGATCGTCAGCTCCCGCGCAGCCCGCGACCTCATCACGGCCGCCTTTCCGGAAGGAACCTGCTTCGACATGGAGACCGCGGCCGTCGCCCAGGTGGCCCACCAGAACGGGGTGCCGTGGGGCGGGCTGCGCATCACCTCCGACTCGGCGGACGAGTCGTTTGACCTGGAAGAGGTCATCGCTTTCGGGGCCCACGACGCCGGCGAGCTGCTCGAGAGGACCATCGTCCGCGCACTGGAGCAGATGTGAGCGACGATTCGGCGCGCTGGCTCGCTGCGGCTGACGTCGCGGAGCACATCAACGCCGGCGAGCTGGCCCCGGATGCGGTGGTACGGGCCCATCTGGCCGCGATCGATCGCTTTGAACCCCGCGCGCACGCCTACGTCCACGTCGACCGGCGCGCCGCGGGATCAAATGGTCCCCTGGCCGGCGTCACGATGGCCGTCAAGGACAACCTGCCCGTGGCCGGAATGCCATGGACGGACGGCAGCGCCGTGTGGCGGGACCGCGTGCCGTCCGAGGACACCATCCCGGTCGCGCGGGCGCGGGCCGCCGGCGCGGCCATTCTCGGCAAGACGAACCTGCCTGAGCTGGCCGCTGCGGTGGGGACGACGAACGCCATCTTCCCCGCCACCCACAACCCATGGCGATCCGGCGTGACCCCGGGCGGCTCGAGCGGGGGCAGCGCCGCTGCAGTCGCGGCCGGGATGGCCACCGTCGCGTTGGGCACCGACATGGGGGGATCGATCCGCATCCCGGCGTCCTGCTGCGGGGCGGTCGGCCTGCGCCCATCGCCCGACCGCGTGCCCTGCGAGATCGCAGACCCCGCCGGGTTGTCGGTAGTGGGTCCAATCGGTCGCACCGTGGCCGACGTGAGGCTGATGTTCTCGGTGCTGGCATCGATGAGCTCTGTCGGACAGCGCAACTTCGCGGGCCCTTACCGCGTCGGCGTCGCCGGCTCGACAGCGCTGGGGATGGATGCTGCGTGCGGCGACGCCTGCCGGCGCGCGGCGGACGCGCTGGAGTCGGCCGGCCACCACGTGCGGCGGATCGACTGGGCTTCCGAGCCCGTGGCCTCGGGCTACGGCGTGGTGCGCAGGGCGAGCATGGCGTCGTTCCCCACCAACCCTGCCCAGTTCGCGCCCGGCATCAGACGGCTGGTCGAGGAGGGGCGGGCGCTCGGCGCGGGCGATTACTTCCGCGCATTCGAAGAGGCGACGGCCGCCGCCCACCGCGTGGTGATCAGGCCGCTGCTCTCCGATTTCGACTTCCTCCTCACGCCGACCCTGGGCCTGGTCCCGATGCGGATCGAGGACGTGCCGCCTTTCCTCAGTGAGCCGTACGGCCGGTACATCCAGTTCGTCCTGCCGGTGAGCTTCGCGCACACGCCCGCCGTGTCGGTGCCGGCGGGACGGCACGACGGCCTGCCGGTGGGGGTGCAGCTGGTCGGCAAGCCCGGCCACGAATGGGAGCTGCTCGACCTCGCCGAGACGCTGGAGGGCATGCCCGGCTTTGGGTTTCAGCGTCCCCCCGATTACGAATGAGAATCTGGATGGAGGTGGTGGAATGAAGGTTCAGCGCGTCGAGATGTTCGTCTGTCCCGTGGCTTCGTCGTCAGACACGACCGGTTTGCAGAAGCTTGCCGACGACGGCAAGATCGCCCCCGACAACCTCGTCGCCCTGGTGGGCAAGACCGAGGGAACCGGGGCGCACGACGACTGGGGCCGGGCATGGGCGGACGTCGCCCTTCGCGAGTGGACGGCCAGGTTCGCCGGAATTCCCGTCGCCGAGGTGGCCAACCGCGTCGTTTTCGTGCTGTCCGGCGGTTGCCCCGGAGTCATCACGCCACACATCGTGGCCGTGGCCCGGCAATGGCTCGAGGTCCCGGACAACGAACTGAATCCGGACTCCGGCAAGAGGCTGGTCGTCGGCCGCGCCGGGTCCGAGCCGATGCCGCCAGATGAGGTCGGCCGCATGGGACAGATCCGCAAGGTGGCCGAGGCGACGCGCCGGGCCATGGCCGACGCGGGCCTTTCTGATGTGAAGGACGTCCACCTCGTGATGGTCAAGGTGCCGGGGTTGACGACCGCCAGCATCAAGGACGCCGAGTCACGCGGCAAAACCGTCGTCTCGCACGACCTGACATTCGGCCCGGAGGGGGCAGGCGTCTATGCCAACGACGCCGCCGCGCTCGGGGTGGCGATGGCGCTCGGCGAGGTCAAGGAGTCAGCGCTGTCCGATGAGGTCGTGCGCCGCGATTGGAGCCTCTACTCGGAGGTGGCGATGACCTCTTCCGGCGGCGAGAAAAGGCACGGCGAGGTCGTCGTCTTCGGCAACTCGATCCGCTCGCGCAGTCCGCTGCGGATCGGCCATGCGGTGACGAAGGACTTCATCGACGCCGAGGGCGTGAGGAACGCCCTGCGGTCGGCCGGCCTGCGCTTCAAGGATGGGTTGCCGGACGAGGCCGACCTGTCGCGCCTGGTCCACGTCTTCGCCAAGTCGGTCATCCCCGGCAGCGACCAGGTCCGTGGGCAGCGGATCACGCTGCTGGACGACGCCGACGCGTATCAGATCGGCAAGGCGCTCGGCGGGATGCTGATCGCCTCGGTCACGGGGCGCACCACCAACTACGTGAGCGGCGGCGAGCGCAACTCGCACCAGGGGCCGCCCGGCGGAAACATCGTGGCAGCGGTGGTCAGGACGGACGATTAGAGAGATCGAACAGCTTGAGGGGTGAGAGTGGCATCTCGGTGATCGGGATGCCCAGCGCCTCCTCGATCGCCGCCGCGATCACCGCTCCGACCGGGATCACCCCCGCCTCGCCCGCCCCCTTGACGCCGAGGGGGTTGAGAGGCGAGGGGGTCTCGATGTGGTCGATCTCGATGGTCGGGATCTCGGTTGCGTACGGCATGAGGAACTCCATGAACGACGCGTTGCGAAGCTGGCCGTCCGAGTCGTAGGCGAGCCGTTCGTAGAAAGCCCCGCCGATGCCCTGCGCCACGCCGCCCTCGATCTGACCCTGCACCACGAGCGGGTTGATGACGCGGCCGCAGTCGTGCACCACCACGTATTTCAAGATCTCCATCCGGAAAGTCTTCGGGTCGATCCGCAAGTAGGCGGCATGGCATCCGGCCGCCCAGGTCGACCCCGGCGGGCTGTAGTAGCCCGTGGCCTCGAGCCCCGGCTGCTGGCCCTCCGGCAGCGGGGGCCCCGGTTTCGACCTGGCGGCAAACTGCGTCGCGGCCTCGGTGCCGCCGCCGAACGCGTATCGGACGGGGTTCGCGAGGACCGCCACAGCTGCCAGCGGGATGCCGCGCTGCGGAGAGCCCTTGACCCGCACGGCGCCGCCGGCCAGCTCGAGGTCCTGGGCGTCCACCTCGAGGTGCTCGCCCGCGATCCGCTTCGCCTTGTCGCTCACCATGCGTGCGGCCACCGCCATGGCATTGCCGGCCGTCACCGCCCCGCGCGATGCAAACGTGCCAACGCCCCACGGAAACCGCCGCGTGTCGCCGCTGGTCACCTCGACGTCTGCTACGTCGACGCCCAGCTCGTCCGCCACGATCTGGGCCCACACCGTGGCATGGGCCTGGCCCTGGCTTGGGATCCCGGTGGCGGCCACGACCTTGCCCGAGACGAGCACCTGCACGTGCGCGCCCTCGTAGGGCCCGACGCCGGTGCCTTCGACATAGACGCCGAGCCCCATCCCGACGTGGTCGCCCTGCGGGCGGGACCCGAGCATTTCCAGCGCCCTTTCCAGCAGCGCGGGGTAGTTGCCGCTGTCGTACACGACGGTGTTGCCGTCTTGCCACGCGACTCCGACGTTGTATGGAAACTGGTCGGGCTGGATGAGGTTGCGGCGGCGCACCTCGGCCCGGTCGAGGTGCAGCTCGGCGGCGATCGCGTCCAGCGTGCGCTCCATCACGAAGCACGCGTGCGGCCGTCCGGCGCCGCGGTAAGGTGAGGTCGGCGTCGCGTTGGAGTAGACGTCCTGGAACCGCACCCTGTAGTTGGGGACGCGATATGGACCGGGCAGCTGGCCGGCGGTGATGATCGGCAGGATGATCCCGTAAGGGGTGTACGCGCCCGCGTCGTGCAGGAAGTCGTCGCTCAGCGCTAGCACGCGACCTTGGCCGTCGAAGCCGACCTCGACCTCATGCACCTGTGCACGTTCCTGGTTGACCGCGGTGAAGTGCTCCTGCCGGTCCTCGGTCCATTTCACCGGACGCCCGAGCTGCATCGCCGCAAACGGCACCAGCAACTCGTCGGGGTAGAAGAGCATGATCTTCGGCCCGAACCCCCCGCCGACGTCCGGGGCGATCACCTCGACGCTGGACTCGGGCAATCCGAACAGCACCGCGAGTCCTCCGCGGATGGACGTCGGCGACTGGGTCGAATCGAACACGGTGAGCTTTCTTTCGGTGGTGGACCAGCGGGCCCAGACCGCGCGGCCCTCCATCGGGCTCGCGGCGGCGCGCTCGAACCGGAGGTGCAGCCGCTTGCGGTGTGGGGCGTCGCTCAGCGCCTTCGCGACGTCGCCGACCTCCTGCGTCATCTCGGCCGCCACGTTGCCGGGCACGTCCTCGTGGACGAGGTGCTCCGCGCGTGCGGCTACCTCGGGGGTGATCACGACCGGCAGCTGTTCGTACTCGACCTGCACGAGCTCGGCCGCGTCCTCGGCCGCATAGCGGTTGTCGGCCACCACGAACGCCACCGCCTCACCCGCATAGCGCACCACCTCGGAGGCGAGGCAGCGCTGCGTGCGGCCGTGTGTGAGGTTGGGGTGCGGGATGAGGATGGGGAGGTCGGTCTGGCCGAATGGAAGATCGACGGCCGTGTACACGGCCGCCACGCCCGGCATGGCTCGGGCGGCGCTGACATCGATGGAAAGGACACGCGCGTGCGCGTACGGCGAGCGCACGAGCACGGCCTCGAGCGCGCCTTCGCCGACGTCGTCCGTGAACCGCCCGTGGCCGCGCAGCAGCCGGTCGTCCTCCTTGCGCTGAACCGGCGCTCCGAACCAGCGCGTGGTCATTTCGATAGCTCCGCTGCCCGCTGCACGGCGCGGCGGATGGATGCGTAGCCGGTGCAGCGGCACAGGTTGCCGGAGATCCCTTCGTCGATCTCCTGCGCCGTAGGCTCGGGATGCTGCTCGAGCAGCCCGACGACCGACATCACGAAGCCGGGGGTGCAGAACCCACACTGCAGGGCGTGGCACTCGTGGAAAGCCTGCTGCACTGGATGCAGGGTGGCCCCGTCCGCGGCCAGGCCTTCGATGGTCGTGAGCTCGTGGCCCTCGCCCTGCACGGCGAGCATCAGGCACGAGCGCACCGGGGCGCCGTCCAGCAGCACCGTGCAGCAGCCACACACGCCGTGCTCGCAGCCGACGTGGGTGCCGGTGAGGCCGAGGTCGTGACGCAGGTGGTCGGACAGCAGCCGGCGCGGATCGGAGGGAGCGGGATGATCGATCCCGTTGACCCTCACGCGGCAAATGCCCGTTCGGTCAGCACGCGGACCAGGTGTAGGCGAAACTCGGACGAGGCCTCGAGGTCGCCGCTCGGGCGCAGGCCGAGCGTGGGGTCCTTCGGGTCGGCGAGCACCGGGGTGGCCGCGACGCCGAACAACGCCAGGCGATCCCCGGCCCGCACGGCGCCGGCCAGCGCGAAGTCGCCGTGCCGCCGCGACTCCTCGACCACGCCGAACCGTCCGGCGGAAGCGGGGAACCACGCCTCGATCATCAGCTCGTCGGGGGCAAGCGCCGTCTCCATGACGCCCTTGAAGAGCGCCTCGGCCGGGATGACTCGCTCACCACGCGTCGATCGGGCGACCACGTGGCCGCCCAGCGCCAGCAGCACGGCAGGCAGCTCGGAAGCGGGGTCCGCGTGGGCCAGGCTTCCGCACACCGTCCCGCGGTTGCGGATGACCCGGTGCGCGACCAGCCGCACCCCTGCGCCGAGCAGCGGGCACACGCGCGCCACGACCTCCGAGTCCTCGACCGCCGCCTGCCGGGCGAGTGCCTGAACCGCGACGCC
>DATLUC010000105.1:0-14451 GCA_035533335.1 Candidatus Baltobacterales bacterium | reverse complement strand
TAAACCCGGTGGTCGTATGGCGACGATCAGCTTCCATTCCCTGGAAGACCGCTTGGTCAAGTCATTCTTCAACGTCGAGTCCAAAGACTGTATCTGCCCACCCCAGCAGCCAGTCTGCACCTGCGGCCACCGGGCCACCCTTCGCATCGTGACCCGCCGCCCCGTGCGGCCCTCCGACGAGGAGGTGTCAACCAACCCTCGAGCCCGCTCCGCGCGGCTGCGCGTGGCGGAACGAATCTGACTCCACAAGTCCTGGTGGCCGGCACAACCCCTCCGGCCACCAGGCACCACCCCTCTAATAGGGGACTTCCCCGCTTGCGGGGAAGGTGGCGCGAGCGCCGGATGGGGAAGACCACCAGCCACCAACGCAGCAACGTCACAGCACACGTCGCAGCAACACATGAGGAATACGTCTTGACATCGACCCGAATACTGGCCCGGCGCCGCCTGATCGTCTCAGGCAGCGCTCCCCACGTCAGCGCACCGCCGCGGCGGCGTCGCCGCACGCGCGGATTCGTCCAGGTCGCCGGCTCGGCGGCCGCGAGCCGCCTGCGCCTGACCGGTTTCGGGCACGCCTACCTCGGCCTGGGCGCGATCGTCATCGTCGTGCTCTTCTACTTGGCCCTGGCGGCCCAGATCACACAGTCGTCGTACCAGATAGCCCAGCTCCAGGACCAGCAGAGCCAGCTCATGGCGGTCCAGGACCAGCTCCGCTACCAGGAGGTCACGGCGCACGCTCCCGCCCAGGTGCAGCAGCAAGCCGCGCAGAGCGGCCTGCAGCGCGTGGCGCCGGCCAGGTACGTCCCGGGCCAGCCGCTGGCGATCGACCTGGGCGCGCCCGTGGGCGCTTCGGCGGGAGACACGACCCCTCTCTGGATGAAGGCTGTCGCAGCCGTCGTCAATACGGTTGGCAACACGCGCGACGTCATGGCGGCGACCACCAAGTAGTGTCGAGCAGGGCGCTCGGAGCGAGACGCCCGGGTCGCGTTGAACGTGTTGACTCGGCGCGGATCCGCATCCTCTCGATGCTGGTGATCGCGCTCGTGCTGGCAGGATCGATCTGGGTCAGGCTCGCCTACTGGCAGGTGATCGAGCACGGCCAGCTCGCCGAGCAGGCACAGGCCCAGTACCGCCAGGTGGTCGACCTGCCTGCCACGCGCGGCGTGATCCTCGACCGCAACCTCACTCAGCTGGTGGTCAACACGACCGTCTATTCGGCGTTCGTCTCGCCGGACCAGGTCACCGCGGCCCAGCGCGACCAGGTCGCCGGCGGCCTGGCGTCCGTGTTGGGGGTCGACAAGGGCTCGGTCATGACCACGCTTGCGTCCGGCGCCAAGTTCGCGTACATCGCCCGGCGTTTCTCGCAAGACAAGGCCGACAAGCTGCGCGCACTACAGCTTCCCGGCGTCGGGCTCGAAGCTGACACGCAGCGGGCCTACCTGCCCGGCGCGGGCGCGGGCACGACGCTGGCCGCCAACCTGCTGGGCTTCGTCAACTACAACGGCGACGGCCAGTACGGGCTGGAGGCCGAGTATCAGAACGTCCTGGCGGGGACGCCTGGCTACATCTCGAGCTACCGCGACCTCGCCAACCGCGAGATCGTGCTCGGCACCCATAGCCAGCAGGACCCTGTCAACGGCTCCGACCTCGTGCTCTCGCTCGACGCCAACATCCAGTACGCCGCCGAGCAGGCGCTGGCCGACGGCGTCAAGAAGGACAAGGCGGAGAGCGGCAGCGTGCTGGTCATGGACCCGTCGACCGGCGGCATCGTCGCGTGGGCCGACTACCCGAGCTACAACGCCAACAGCTTCAACCAGACGGACCCATCGTTGTTCCTCGACAACGTGGCGAGCTCCGTCTACGAGCCCGGTTCGGTGATGAAGGTCGTCACGCTGGCCGGCGCCATCAACTCGGGCGCGATCACGCCCAACACGGTGATCAACGACCCCGGCTACCTGTCGGTGGGCGGCTACCGGATCTACGACTGGGACCGGCGAAACCACGGCAACATCGACTACACCTACGTGCTGGAGCACTCGCTGAACGTCGGCGCGATGAAGGCGATGCAGGCGGAGGGGCACGCGGCCTTCTACAACTACCTGCAGCGATTCGGGCTGACCAAGCCGAGCAGAATCGACGTGGCCGCCGAAGATGCCGTGGCGCCCCCTGCGCCGTCCCAGATGCCTGATTCGCAGTACGCGACCTCGTCTTTCGGCCAGGGCATCGACGTCAACATGGTCCAGATGCTGTCGGCGGTCAACGTGATCGCCAACGGCGGCAAGTACGCGCCGCCTCACGTGGTCGAGCGGATTGGAACGCAGATCAACCCGCTGCTCCTGCAGCCGCAGCGCCAGGTCATAAGCCCGGCGGCGGCGGCGCAGATGACCACGATGATGGAAGCGGTCGTCCAGCACGGCTCGGGATTCACATCGATCGTCAAGGGCTTCGGGCTCGACCAGACCGCCAAAACCGGTAGCTCGCAGATCCCCGTCAACGGTCAGTACACGCAGGACGTGTGGGCGTCGTTCGTCGGCTTCCTGCCGGCGCAGCATCCACGATTCACCATGCTGGTCGTGGTCCGCAAGCCCCACGCCCCGGGGAGCGCCCGCGACTGGACGCTCAACGACGGCTACATCACCGCCGGCCCGATCTGGCAGAAGATCGCCCAGGCGATGGTCGTGGACTGGCGCATAACACCGGACCCCTCCTAACAGTTCTACTTATCTAATGAAGCTGAGTCTCCTCGAGATCCTCGAGGCGACCGGGGGCGGCGAGGTCGGCGGCACCCAGGTCGGTAACACCTTCTCGACTTTTCACACCGACTCGCGCGAGGTCGCTCGCGGTGGTCTCTTCTTCGCGCTGCGTGGCGCCGAGACGGACGGCCACCGATTCGTCAGCGACGCGATCTCCCGCGGCGCGGCCGCGGTCGTCGTGCAGCGCAGGATGGAAATACCATCCGGCATCGTCGAGATCCTCGTGCCGGACACCTGGGCCGCGCTCTACACGCTGGCCGGCTATGCGCTGCAGCGCGTGCGACCGCTGGTCGTCGGCGTCACGGGCAGCAATGGCAAGACGTCCACCAAAGAGATGGTCGCCGCAATCCTCGCGCGGCGCTTCGAGGTCCTGCGTTCGATGGGAAACCTCAACACCGAGACCGGCGTCCCGCTGACCATGTTGAGGCTGGAGCCTCACCACACTGCGCTCGTGCTCGAGCTGGGGATGCAGCGAACCGGTGACATCGCCCGGCTGGCCGCTCTCGCGAAACCTTCGATCGGGATCGTGACCAACGTGGGCACCGTGCACATGGAGTTCTTCTCGTCCCACGAGCAGCTCGCTCGGGCCAAAGGCGAGCTCGTATCCTCGCTGCCGGAAGACGGCCTGGCCGTGCTGAACGCCGACAACGAGTTCTTCTCTTTGCTCGCCCGCATGACCTCGGCCGGAATCGTGAGCTTCGGCCTCGAGAAAGGCGATTACCGCGTCGAGGGCTACCGCTCGCTGACCGGTGGAGGTTGCGAGTTCTCGGTGCGGGGCGTTCCGGTGCGCCTCACGCTGGACGGCCGCCACCAGGCTCTGAACGCGACCGCGGCGCTGGCCGCGGCGGAGTTCGCGGGCCTGCCGCTCTCGGAGGGAGCGATCGCCCTGGCCGGGGTGGCGGTCGATCACAGGCTGCAGGAGGTGCCCGTGGCCGCGGGCTACTCGATCATCGACGACGCCTACAACGCCAGCCCCGAATCGATGCTCGCAGCGTTCGAAGCGATGGCGGAGGCGCCGCGCCGCGGGCGGTTGCTGGCGGTGCTCGGCCAGATGGGGGAGCTGGGGGAGCTGTCCGAGGAGTCGCACCGGCGCGTCGGGCGCCGCGCCGCCGAAGTGTTCGACGCCGTGTGCGTCATCGACGGCGACCAGGCGCGCATCCTCGCCGAGTCGGCCGGCGCGGAGCTGGTGCCCGATCGTGGGGCCGCGGTGGAATGGGTCAGGCGCAACGGCCACGATGGCGACCGCGTGCTGGTCAAGGCATCGCACGGGATCCACCTCGAAGAAGTCGTGAGGGAGCTGACCTCGCCTTGATCCCAGAAGCCGTGCTTCTAGACCTGATCACTTTCACCGTCACGCTGGTCATCGCAGTCGTCCTTTATCCGTGGCTGATCCGAGGGCTGCGGCGCTGGAAGTCGGGCCAGGTGATCCAGGCCGAGCTGCCGCACAGCCACCAGAAGAAGGCGGGCACCCCGACCGGCGGCGGCATCCTGTTCGTCGGTGTAGCCGTGCTCGGCGGCGTGCTGGCTGCGCTGGCGGGGCACCAGGGCGCGCTGCCCGCCACCGCCGGCCTGGTCGCCGGCGGCGTGATCGGCTTCTTCGACGACCGCTCCAAGCTACAGGTCGGCGCCCTGGGGATCCCGGCGCGCCTCAAGTTCCCGGTCCAGGTCGTGCTTGCCATCCCGGTCGCCTGGCTTGCCACCGTGCAGGGCCCGTCGCACCAGCTCTTTCTTCCGGCCACGCCCTGGGTGGTGTTTCCGCTGGCAGTGATTGCGATCGTGGGCACCGCCAACGCCGTCAACCTGGCAGACGGCATGGATGGTCTGGCCGGCGGCCTGTCGGTGATCGCGGTCGCGGCCACCGTGCTCTTGTTGCCCGGTGCGCCGGCCGGCGAGAAGGCGGTCGCGATGAGCCTGTGCGGCGCGCTGGTGGCGTTCCTGGTGTTCAATCGCCATCCGGCCCGCGTGTTCATGGGCGACACCGGCGCCCTGGCCATCGGTTACGCCGTCGCGGCGATGGCCATCCAGCAGGGTCTGGTTCTGCTGCTGCCCCTCGTCGGCCTGGTGTTTGTGATCGAGACGTTGTCTGTCATCATTCAAGTGGCCTATTTCAAGGTCAGCGGCGGTCGCCGCATTTTCAAGATGACCCCGATCCACTACACGTTCCACCACGAGGGTTGGTCTGAGAATCGCATCGCGCTCTCCTTCTGGGGCGCGGGGATAGTCTCGGCGCTGGCCGCTGTCGGGGTGGCGCGGCTGGCCACTTGAGGGCACTCGTGGTGGGCGCGGCCCGCAGCGGCGTCGCGCTGGCCAACCACCTGGTGGCCTCCGGTGAGTCCGTGCGCGTCACCGATCGCAGGTCCGTTTCCGAGGTCGCATCCGCCACTGCGCGCATGCCGGCGACCGTGGAGCTCAGGCTCGGCGGATACGACCCATCGGTCCTGGACGGGATTGACGTGGTGTACGCGAGCCCGGGCGTGCCGTGGGACTCCCCGTTGCTGGCCGACGCTCGCGCGCGCGGCGTCCGGGTGTCGAGCGAGATCGACCTCTTTCTCAGGCTCTGTCCGGGCACGGTCGTCGGAATCACGGGCACCAACGGCAAGACCACGACGACCGCTCTCACCGGCGTCGTGCTCGGTGCCGGCAAACGGCCGGTGATGGTAGGCGGCAACATCGGTGAAACGGTCCTCGACCGCCTCGATGAGATCACGCCCGAGCACTGGGTCGTGCTGGAGCTCTCGAGCTTCCAGCTCGAGTCGGTGGAGCGGCCGAAGCTCCACGTCGGCGTGATCCTCAACATCACGCCGGACCACCTTGACCGCCACAAGACGTTCGAGCGCTACGTCGACCTCAAGGCGCGCGCCATCGAGTTTGCGGGCCCGGAGGATTTCGCGGTACTCAACGGCGGCGACAAGGTGGTGCGAGGTCTAGCCACCAGGACGCAAGCCCAGGTCGTGTGGTTCGACCACCACCAGCCCATACCGCCCATGCCCCTGCCCGGCCGGCACAACATGGAGAACGCGCTGGCGGCTGCTGCGGTGGGGCGGATCGCCGGTCTGACCGACGATGCGATCGACGGCGCGATCCGCTCCTTCAAAGGCGTTGAGCACCGGCTCGAGCTCGTCGGGGAATGGGCGGGCGTGCGCTGGTACAACGACTCCAAGGCAACCAACCCGGATGCCGGCCGCGTCGCGCTGGCCGCTTTTCCGGGGGCGCCGGTGGTGCTGATCGCGGGTGGCTACGGCAGCGATTTCGACCTGCGCGACTGGGTCGCCGACGTGCTGGCGAACACTGAGGCCGTCGTCCTCATGGGAGCCTCAGCCGAACTGCTCGCGAGGGAGCTGAGCGCACACCCGAAGGTCGTGCGCGCGAAAGACCTCGAGGAGGCGGTAGCGCTCGCGGCCGGGCTGTCGCGCGATGCCGGAGTCGTACTCCTCAGTCCCGCCTACAAGAGCTTCGACATGTTCAAGGACTTCGAGGACCGCGGCAACCAGTTCAAAGAGCTGGTTCGCAGGAGGTTCGCGGCGTGAGCGAGGCAGCGCGCGGCCGCCAGCCCGACCGCCTGCTGCTCTTCACCACGGTGCTACTTTGCGGGGCGGGGCTGGTCATGGTGACGAGCGCGAGCGTGGCGTTCGCCTACACACAGCACCAGTCGGCCTTCTACTACGCGGAGAGGCAGGCCCTGTGGATGGTGTTCGGGTTCATCGCCCTGTTCGTGCTGGGCCGCATCGACTACCGCCGCCTGCGCCCGCTCGCGCCGGCAGGGGCGGTGACCGTCGCCCTGCTGATGATCCTCGTCCTCGTGCCGCACCTGGGCGTTTCCGTGAACGGAGCCCGCCGCTGGTTCGACGCCGGACCATTGGGCACTTTTCAGCCGGCGGAGCTGGGCAAGCTCGCCTTCGCCGTGTTCGTCGCCCACTGGGTCGACCGCAACGCCGAGCGCATGGGCGACTTCCAGAGGACTTTCGTGCCGTTCGCGGCGATGCTGGTCGGAGTGCTCGTGCTGCTGATGCTCGAGCGGGACCTCGGCACGGCGGTCGTGATCGTTGGCGTCTTCATGAGCGCGTACTGGGCCGGTGGCGGCAGGCTGCGCCACATCGTGCTGCTGCTGGCGGGGCTGGGCCTGGCCTTCGTGGCGGTCACGATCCTGGAGCCCTACCGCTTCGCGCGTCTGACCTCCTTCAAGAACCCGTTCGCCGACCCCCTCGGCGCGGGGTTCCAGGCCACGCAGTCGATCTACGGTCTGGCCTCCGGCGGCATCTTCGGGGTGGGTATCGGCCACTCGATCGAGAAGTACGGCTGGCTCCCCGAGGCGCACACCGACTTCATCTTCGCCATCGTGGGCGAGGAGACCGGCCTGGTGGGCACCACGCTCGTCATGCTCGGCTTCCTCCTCTTCTCGGTGCGCGGCTACCGGGCCTCGCTGCGCGCCCCGGACAGGTTCGGGATGTCGCTCGCCGCCGCGATCACGACCTGGATCGCTTTCGAAGCGCTCCTCAACATGGCGACGGTCAGCAACACGCTGCCCATCACTGGGGTTCCGCTGCCGTTCTTCAGCTATGGGGGCACGGCTGTGGCGACCGAATTGGCGGCCGTCGGCGTCCTCCTGAGCATCGCGAGGCACGGCTCAGGGTCGGCACTAGGCAACAATCGGAGTGCGGATGAGACTTTTGATAGCTGGCGGCGGGACCGGAGGGCACCTGTATCCGGCGCTCGCGGTCGCGCGAGCCTTTCGCGCTGAGGAGCCCGACGGTGCGGTGCTGCTGGTCGGCCGCTCGGGCGGCCCGGAGGAGCGCCTGGTTCCGGCCGCAGGTTTTGAGCTCGCGACAGTCGCCGTTCGCGGCTTCGACCGCGACGCCACCTGGAAGAACGTGGCGCTCCCGCTCGTCATCCCGGCCGCGCTGCGCGCCGGCTTGCGGATCGTGGATCGCTTTCGTCCCGACGTGGTGCTCGGCATGGGCGGTTACGTGATGGCGCCCGCCGTGGCCGCGGCGAGGCTTCGAGGAATCCCGTACGTACTCCACGAGAAGGACGTGCGCCCGGGCCTGGCGACCCGCATGTTCGCCGGCAGGGCGGCTGCCATCTGCATCACGCTCCCGGGCACCGAGAGACGGTTGCACGGCAAGCGGGTCGTGCTCACCGGCGTGCCACTGCGCGACGGTTTCGTGCAGCGCACCCCGGACGTGCCGCCGCGCCGCCTGCTCGTCACCGGTGGCAGCCAGGGCGCGCGCAACCTGAACCACGCCGTGTGGTCGGCTCTCGATGAGCTCTGCGCGCATTTCGTCGAGGTCGTCCACATCGCGGGCAGGCAGGGAGCCCAGGGCGTGGCCGAGCACGCCCGCGAGCGATATCGGGGCCTTACCTTCGCGGACGAGATGCCCGCGTTGATGGCGCAGGCCGACCTGATCGTCTGCCGCGCCGGCGTGGGCACGATCGCGGAGGCCGCCGCGGTGGGGTTGCCGATGGTGCTCGTGCCGGGCACGTTCGGTGGCGGCCACCAGGAGGAGAACGCCGCGTCCATGGTCGAAGCCGGCGCGGCCGTGCGGATCGGAGACGCACAGCTCACCGGCCGGAGCCTGGTCGCGACAATCGAAGGCCTTGACGACGAAAAGCTTCGCTCCATGGCCAAAGCGTCCGCGGCGGCCGGCCGGCGCGACGCCGCGCAGCGCGTTCTAGGTTTGCTGCACGAGGTCGTAGGGAGGTGAGGGTTCACCTGATGGGGGCGGGGGGAGCCGGGGTCTCGGCCCTGGCGCGGGTCTTCCTCGCGCGTGGGGACGAGGTGAGCGGCTGCGATGCCAGGTCGTCGGAGACTACGGCCGAGCTCGAGGACGCGGGGGTGCGCATCGCGATCGGCCACGACCCCGAGCACGTCCTGTTCCAAGACCTCCTCGTCTACAGCGGCGCGATCAAGTACTCGGCCGAGCTGGACGCCGCCCGCGCCATGGGTGTGAAGGTGCTCAGCCGGCCGGAGATGCTCGCCGAGCTGATCAACAGCAGCAACTCGATCGCGGTCGCCGGTACGGCCGGCAAGACCACGGTGACGCACATGCTCGGCCACATCCTGGTCACGGCCGGATATGACCCGACCGTGCTGGTGGGCGACGGGTCGAGCGCGCGGGCGGGGCGCTCGGAATGGCTGGTCGCGGAGACCGACGAATCAGACGGCACTTTGATCCTGCACCACCCGCGACGCGCGATCGTGACCAACATCGAGCTCGATCACCCCGATCACTTCCGAGACGTCAGCGCAGTGCGCGACCTGTTCCAGGGGTTCGTTGCAGCGCTGCCCGAGGACGGCCTGGCCGTCCTGTGCGCCGACGACGAGCTCGCGCGCGAGCTGACACCCACAGCGCGCAAGGTCACGTATGGCTTCCTCACCGGCGCGACCTACCGCTGCGAGCCGGAGCGGCCCTTCGCCATCCATCACGAAGGGAAGATGGTCGGCCGCATCGCGCTGCGCCAGCCCGGGCGGCACAACATCCAGAACGCGACCGCTGCGGCGGCCATGGCCCTCGAGCTCGGCGTGAGGTTCGCCGACGTGGCGGCCGCGCTGGCCAGCTTTCCGGGGGCGCACCGCCGCATGGAGTTCCTCGGCGTCTTCCAGGGCGCAACGGTGTACGACGACTACGCTCACCACCCGACCAAGGTGCGGGCCGCCATCGAGGCCGCGCGCGAATTGCGCCATCGCCGGCTGATCGTCGTGTTCCAGCCGCACCGTTACTCGCGCCTGTCGGCCCTCATGCACGACTTCGCTCGCGCCTTCGTCGGGGCCGACCGGGTGCTGGTCCTCGACGTTTATGCTGCCGGCGAAGAGAACGTTTCGGGCGTCCAGGCGTCCGACCTGGCGCACCAGGTCCCCAACGCGACTTACGTGGGCGATTTCGCCAGCGCGCGAGAGGAGCTCGAGGGCCTGGCCGGCCGAGACGACCTGATCCTGTTGATGGGCGCCGGAGACATCAAGAAGCTGGGCGATGAGCTGGCGCACCAAAGCTAAGGTCGCGTGGCTGCGCGAGCTGCCGGGCGTCTCCCAGGACGAGCCGCTCGCGTCGCGCACGTCCTTTGGGATCGGCGGCCCGGCAGACTTCTTCGTGGAGCTGAGCCGCGTCGAGGCCATCGAGAAGGCGATCGACGGCTGCCGTGAGCGAGGCATCCCGTACCTGCTTCTCGGCGCCGGCACCAACCTCCTCATCGGCGATTTCGGAGTCGAAGGCCTGGTGATAAGGGTGGTGAACCGCGACCATCACGTCGAGGGCACCAGGGTGCGCGCCGGCGCCGGGCTCAAGATGATGCGGCTCGCCCGCATCGTCGCCGACGCCGGGCTGCGCGGATTCGAGTTCGCCATCGGCGTGCCCGGCACTGTCGGCGGCGCCGTGTACCAGAACGCGGGCTGCTGGGGAAAGGAGATCCGCGAGGTGCTGGTCGAGGCGGACGTCTACCAGCCCGGCTCAGGCGCCAGGAGCATGAGTCCCGCAGACCTGAAGCTTGGGTACCGCACGTCTGCGCTGCGCGAGGGCGCGCTCAAGGGAGCGCTGGTCATCTCCGCCACGATCCAGCTCGAACGGGGGGACGGAGAGGAGGCGAAGCGGCTCATGGCCAGGCTGACCAAAGAGCGCAACGAGACCCAGCCGATCAAGACCAAGAATTGCGGCAGCGTGTTCACAAACCCGCCCGGCGATTCCGCCGGCAGGCTGGTCCAGGCCGCTGGCCTCAAGGGTCTGCGCGAAGGCGCCGCGGTGATCTCGCACCTGCATGGCAACTTCATCATCAACGAGGGCGGCGCCAAAGCCAGCGACGTCAGGACCCTGATCGATCGCGCCAGGGCCGAGATCAAGCGCCGGTTCAACATCGACATCGACACCGAGGTCGAGATGGTAGGGCGCTGGAGATGAGGCTCGCGGTGTTGCGCGGAGGCAAGTCCGCCGAGCGAGACGTGTCACTGCGCTCGGGCGCGCAGGTCGAGAAGGCGCTGCTCGCCCGCGGCCATGATGTCACTGGCATCGACCTCGACCTTCAGACATGGGATCTGCTGCGCGATGGCGGTTTTGAATGCGTGTTCAACGCCCTCCACGGCCGCCTTGGCGAGGATGGCACCGTCCAGGGCATGCTCGAGCTGCTCGGACTGCCGTACACGGGATCGGGCGTGCTCGCGTCGGCCCTGTGCATGGACAAGTCCCGGTCCAACAAGGTCATGGCCGGAGCCGGCCTGCACGTCCCGGAGTTCGAGGAGCTCGAGATCAAAGCCGGCGTGGCGGGCGAGCTGGTCGAACGGCTGGCTGCGCGCTTCGGCTTCCCGCTGGTGATCAAGCCCGTGCGCGAGGGATCGACCATCGGACTCACCATCGCGAAGGACGTCGACTCGGTCGCGAGCGGCCTTGTCCTGGCGGGGCGGTACGACCGCCGGGTGGTCGCTCAGCGTTTCGCGCGTGGCACGGAGATCACCGTCGGAGTCCTGGCGACGCCGGAGCTCCAGGTGCTGCCCACGCTCGAGATCGTCAGCGACAACCCGGTGTACGACTACGACGCCAAGTACACCGCCGGCAAGTCGCACCACATCATCCCGGCTCGCATTCCCGAGGCCGCTCGCGCCGCCGCCTCCGACGCCGCCGGACGCGCCTTCACCGAGCTCGGCTGTTCCGGCATGGCGCGGGTCGACATCATCGTCGCCGACGACGGTACCCCATGGGTGCTCGAGGTCAACACGGTTCCAGGCCTGACCGAGCTGTCCTTGCTCCCCGACGCGGCGCGGGCGGCCGGCATCGAGTTCGGCGAGCTGTGCCAGCGCCTGGTCGACCATGCTGTCGGTCGCCACCGAAATCGAATCGGGCCGATCGGTATATGAAATTTCGACGCCGGCGATCAATGGTGTCGCGCCTGGGTCCGCGCCGCGCGCTCGAAGCCAGCGAGCCGCTGAAGGGTCAGCTGTGGACGCGGTCCGAGAAGGCCCTGCGCGAGCCTGACGTGCGCTGGGGCTGGCGAGCCCTGGCGGTGGCCGCCGCCGGCGCGGAAACGGTGCTCCTCGGCTGGCTCTGGTTCGGGCCGGCACTCGCGGTGCAGACGGTCGACGTCGTCGGCGCCCACCATCTGAGCGCCGGTCAGGTTACTCAGGCGGCGGGCCTCGGACAGGGCGTGTCGGTGATCTCGGTCGACGGGGAGTCAGGCCGCGAGCGCCTCCTCGGCCAGACCTGGATCCGGACCGCTTCGGTGCAGCCCCAGCTGCCCGGCACGGTGCTGATCCAGGTGAGCGAGTGGGAGCCGGTCGCCGCCTATCACGCCGGCAAATCGACCAGGTTTTTTCTGCTGTCCGACCAGGCGGTCGTGCTCGGGCCCACGCCCGGTGACGGTGCGCTCGTCGACATCCAGGGGCCGGCCGGAAACGATCCCCGGGCCGGCGAAAGGCCCCTCGACCCGGAGCTGGTCGTGGCCCTGGTCAACATCCAGCGCGACCTGCCGGCGATGCTCGGCCAGGAGGTCAGCGGCTTCACCTTCGACTCCTGCGGCGACCTCACCATGCTCGCCAAGCGGGGCTGGAAGGTTTACTTTGGCCGCGTGCTGACGCCAGAAGAGTTCACGGCCCTGGGGGACAAGCTCGCGGCCCTCAAAGCGATCGCCGGCAGCGGCAACGTGAACTACAACTCCACCGACCTGGAGTACGTCAACGTGATGAACCCGTCCGAGCCGGCCGTCGGCTACAAGTCGCTCGAACCCCCGGCGCCTACTCCAGCTCCTGGTGCGACCCCCCAGCCTTCGCCGAGCCCCGCCCCGACATGCAAGTAATCGTCGTCGCGGCCCTATTCGCCCTACTGGGCGTAGTGCTCGGGGTGATGTCGCCGGTCACGATTCCGATCACCTACGCGCGCTACACAGCGGTCGCGCTGCTGGCCGCCCTCGACTCGATCTTCGGTGCGTTCAAGGCGTACATCGCGGGCACGTTCGAACCCCGCGTGTTCTTCAGCGGGCTGTTGACCAACATGACGCTGGCGGCCGGACTGGTCTACTTCGGTGACAAGCTCGGAGTCGATCTTTCGATTGCGGCGATCGTCGCCTTCGGCGTGCGGATCTTCAACAACCTGGGAGCGATCCGCCGGCACTATCTCTAAACCGGGCGTCGGTCGCGGGTGCAGCATTCCCCCCTCCGGCGTTGCGCGCACCTACCCCGCGCTTCGCCCCCCGGGGCCCCCAAAGGAAGCAGGGAAGTGGGGCGCTTAACCACTAGGCGTGGCCCGTCGACGCCAAGGAAGTACAAAATCTGGCCCCGCAACCGCCCGGGAGCCGATATAATCCCGGGCAACCCGCCCCACAATCCCACCCCACGTTCCAGGAGGCATCCCAGCACACTTTGTCACGGCGGAAGAAAACCGTCGGTCTCGACCTAGGCACCAGCCGGGTCGCCGTCGTCATCTCGGAGTCTGACGAGCCAGGTGCTCCAGTGAGCATCATCGGCGTGGGGGAAAGCCCGTCCGAAGGCCTGCGCAAAGGCGTGGTCGTCAACCTCGAGAAGACCATCGCCGCCATCCAGGCGGCGGCGGTCGCCGCCGAGCGCATGGCCGGCCAGCGCATCGAATCGGTAGTCGTCTCTCTCGCGGGCACCCACCTGTACAGCCAGAACTCGATGGGCGTCGTCGCCGTGGCGCATGGCGACAACGAGATCGGCGACGACGATGTGCAGCGCGTCGTCGAGGCGAGCCGCGCGATCAGCGTCGCCTCCGACCGCCAGGTCATCCACGTCATCCCCCGCGCCTACACGGTGGACGGGCAGGATGGCGTGCGCGACGCGGTCGGGATGATGGGGCACCGGCTCGAGGTCGAGACCAACATCATCACCGGCGCCCAGACCGCGGTGCAGAACGTGATCAAGTGCGTCCACGGCGCAGGCTTCGACGTCGAGGACGTCGTTTGCGTCGGGCTTGCCGCGGGGGAAGGCGTGCTCACCCGGCAGGAGATCGAGCTGGGCGTGTGCCTGGTGGAGATCGGCGCGGGCACCACCAACGTCGTCGTCTACAACGAAGGGACGGCTCGCCACCTCGCGGTGCTGCCGGTCGGCGGCAACCACGTCACCAGCGACATCGCGATCGGGCTCCGCACGACCCTCGACGAGGCGGAGGGACTCAAGCTCAACTATGGCCATGCCCTGCCGGAGGTGATCGACCACGCTGAGCGGGTCGAGGTCCGGCAGGTCGGAGGCGACCGCATCCAGGCCCTGCCGCGCCGCTTCCTCGCCGAGATCATCGGCCCGCGGATGGTGGAGATCTTCCAGATGGCGCGCGAAGAGGTGCGCAAGACCGGCTTCGACCAGCTGCTCCCCGCGGGCGTGGTCGTGACCGGCGGCGGTGCGCGCCTGATGGGCACGATGGACGCGGCGCAGGCCGTGTTCAACACGTCGGCACGCCTCGGGCAGCCGACCGGCCTGGCCGGCCTGGCCGACAAGGCTCAGGGCCCCTCGTTCGCCGTCTCCGCCGGTCTCGTGAAGTGGGGATCGCGTTCGCGAGCGCCGTACGGAAATGCCCGCCAGCCCGTCACGTTCGGCACGACGTATCAAAAAACAGTGAGGTGGCTGCGCGATTTTTTCTAGAGAGCAGACAAGAAACCAGCTGGAGCTCGCCATAGCAAAAGCACATCCCGAACAGGAGGTCG
The DNA here is from genome assembly GCA_035533335.1 of Candidatus Baltobacterales bacterium. Lineage (GTDB taxonomy): Bacteria > Chloroflexota > Dormibacteria > Dormibacterales > Dormibacteraceae > DATKSS01. Next base: position 70 of record DATLUC010000105.1, on the reverse strand, counting down.
TCATGAAGGAAAGCGAGTTGCACGAAGGGCGAGCGCGAATCAAGGTCGTCGGCTGTGGTGGCGGTGGCGG
>DATLUC010000104.1:0-17142 GCA_035533335.1 Candidatus Baltobacterales bacterium | reverse complement strand
TCGCACAGCGGCGATGGTGCCCAGTGGGATGGCGACGATCAGGGACCACAACAACGCGACCATGCCCAGCTCGATGGTCGCCGGCAATCGCTCTCCGATGGCGATCGAGACCGGCTGATTGGTCGTGATCGAGCGGCCAAGGTCACCATGGACGGTCCGGCCGAGCCAGATCACGTACTGCACGTAGAGCGGTTTGTCCAGGCCGAGCTCCCGGTGCACCTGCGCGATCGCCTGAGGTGAGCGGTCCTCGCCCAGGATGATCAGCGCCGGGTCCCCCGGGCTCAGGTGGATGAGCATGAACACGCCGACGGTCACCAAGAAGGCGACCGGCACCATCAACACCAGCCGGCGCAGGATGTAGGTCGTCATGCCGGTGGTCTCGCCGGCACTATCGAGGTCCTAGCCTTTCCAGACCTCCGCCATTCGGATCATCAAGTCGGGGTACAGGGTGAAGTTGTGGATCTTGTTGCTGGAGATCTGCTGGCTGACCCCAAAGCTCGTGAACACATATGGGGCGTCGGCCACGATCTGCTTCTGAGCGTTGTCGTAGTCGGACTTGCGCTTGGCCTGGTCCGCCGTGGCCCGCGCGTCCTCGAGCCAGGCGTCGACCTGCGCATTGCTGTAGAGGCTGTCGTTGAAGTCGCCGCCCGTGTGCCACCACGCGTACATGTTGCCGTCTGGGTCGATGCGACCCGACCAGCTCACGAAGCAAGCCTCGAACTTGTGGCTGGCGCACTCCTGCAGATAGGTCGCGAACTCCTCGGTTTGGATCTGCATCGTGATCCCGGCTGCCGCCAGCTCCGACTGTATGAGCGCTGCCTCCTGCTGGGCGACCGGGTCCGATGTTGTCTTCATGGTGAAGGTGAAGCCGGTGGCCGTCGACTTCGCCTTGGCGGGGTCAGCGTGGTCGTAGATCTTCTCGCTCGGGTCGAACGCCCAGCTCGACGGCGGGATGGGCCCGTAGCCGACCACCCCGATGTTGAAGTTGATGTTCTTCAGGATCTCGTAGCGGTCGATGGCCATCGCGACCGCTTGACGCTTGGCCGCATCGTTGAACGGGGGCGCTCCGGTGTTCAGCTCAAAGCCGTTGAACCCAATGGCTGGAGTGTCTCGGTAGATGAACGATGGATCCGCCTTGACCGACGCGACATCCTTGGCTGCGATCACCCGCGCGATGTCAACGTCGCCGGTCTTGAGCGCTGCCAGGATCGCGTTGACGTCAGGGATGGCCCGGTACGTGATGCCGTCGAGGTAGGGAAGGCCTGGCTTCCAATAATTCGGGTTCTTCTTCAAGGTGAGGTGGTCATTGCGCTTCCACTCGACGAACTCGAACGGACCGCTGCCGGCGCCGGTCGGAGCGAGGGAGAAGTTCGTCCCGCCCTTGGCGACGGCATCCATCGACAGCATCATCCCGGCCCGGTCGACCAGGGTGGCCAGCAATGTCGCGTCCGGCTTCTTCAGGTGGAAGATGACGTGGCTGTCGTCAACGACCTCGACGGAGCTGACGCTGGCCAGGTCGGACTTGCGGCGCGAGTTCGCCGCGGTCTTGTACCGCGTGATGTTGTCCTTCACCGATTGTGCGTTGAACGGCGTCCCATCCTGGTACTTGACGCCCGTCTGGAGCGTGAACTTGTAGTTCAGGGGGTCAGAGGTGTCCCAGCTCTTGACCAGGCCCGCCTGGATCTTGAGCGAGGGGTCGATCGTGAACAGCGAGTCGTACATGTTGAAGAAGACCTCGCGTTCCACGAGCTGAGAGGAGTCCAGGGGGTCAAGAGTGCGGAGCTCGCTTTCGAGGGCGATGGTGGCCGTGCCCCCGCGCTGCGGAGTGGTGGACTGGGATCCGCCCCCGCTGCTGCTTCCGCACGCGGCCACCAGAAGCAGGCAGGCGATACCCGAAGCGACTCGTCTCATCTCGATCTCCCCTCCAACGCCGACTTAACGACTGGGAGTGTAGGCGATATCCGAAGTTCGGTTGAACCTCCAACTCGATTCAGGGGTCGTCGCGGCCGCCCGGCGTCCCGTCAGCGGCTGGCGACCAGGAGCTCCAGCGAGTCGACCAGCCGCGGGCCCGGCCGGTTGAAGTAAGCGGAGCCGTCGAGGACCACCACCCGCGTCGCGCCGACATGCTCGATCTCATGGCGGACCAGCTGCGCCTCGCGCTCGGCGCGCTCCTGGTCGAATCCGCAAGGCGCAAGGATCAAGAGCTCGGGCCGCGCCGCTCGGACGTCTGCCCATGTAAGCGCGATGGAGGGCACGCCCGCTCGCGCGAGCAGGTCGTCGATCCCGGCCAGCGACAAAAGGTCGGGGGTCCAGTGCCCGGCGCGATAGGGGGGATCCAACCATTCCAGGAAGACGCCCCGGACGCGGGACAGCTCGGCCGCCCTTCGGCGCGCCACGCCCAGGCGCCGTTCGAGGCTGCTCATCAGCGGGGCTGGGTCGGCATCGCAGGCGAAGGCGAGCTCTTCGATGTCGGCGAGGACCTCTGCCAGCGTGTGCGGATGCTGCCTGATCATCGGGATGTCCGCCAGGTCGCTCGCGACCTGGTCGGCCGGGATGGCGCACACGTCGCAGATGTCCTGCGCCACCACGAGGTCCGGGCGCAGCCGCAGGATCGCCTGCGTGTCTACCTCGTAGAGAGGCCGGCCCTCCATGGCCGCGAGCGAGACAGCCTTCTCGATTCCGGCGCTCCGCTTGCCCTCGAGCCCGAGCGTCGAGCGCGTCACGCAGGGAAGCTCGCGCGCCTCGGGTGGAAAGTCGCACTCGTGCGTGACCGCGACAAGGCGGTCGCCGAGGCCGAGCGCGAACAGCGACTCGGTGGCGCTCGGCAGGAGCGAGACGATCCTCATCAACCGCTTTCTACGAGCCTGTCGACGACCTGCCGGAAAGAGTCGTACGGGTGGGCGCCGACCACGAGGTAGCGGCGTCCGAAGATGTGGGCGGGAATCGCGTCGATGCCGACCGAGGTGGCGACCCTGCGGTTCTCGTCGATCACGCCTTCGTACCGATCGCTCTCGATGGCGGCCCTGAGCTCGGCCTCGTCGAGCCCTACGCCTGTCCCGATGCGAACCAGGTCGTCGACCTCTTCCAGGCGACCCGTCTGCTCCCAATGTGCCTTGAAAAGCGCGTGGTGCATCTCGTCGAACTTCTCGTGCTCCCGTGCGAACTCGGCTGCGCCCAGCGCCCGACGCGAGTTGATGATCACGTCGCGAGGCTCCATGGAAAGCCCGACCTCCTGGGCGATCGACTGGAGGTGCGCGCGCATCTGCTCGGAGCGCGCCCGGCCGAAGTACTGGTCCCGCGGGATGCCCTCCACCGGAGCTTCGGGGTGGAGTTCAAACGGGAGCCAGGTCACGCGCACGAGCCCTTCCCGTTCCAGTTGCTCGACTCTGACCGAGTCGACGTAGCACCAGGGTCAAACGTAATCGGAAAAAACGACCAGGTCGACGGGCGGGGTCTGTGCCATCTGGAGTAACAATGCTCCGTCGGTCTCCAGGATTCCGCCGACTGCCGGTTGAAGAGCTTTGTCTATCCGGCGTCTAGTCCGGCGAAAGCCCGCGCGACCTGGGCGGCGACCCCGGCGTTGTTCACGACCAGCTCGACATTCACCTCGACCGACCTCCCACCTGAAAGCTCGGCCATTCGCGCCAGCAGGCGGGGCGTGACATCGGCTCCGGACACGCCGGTGACCTCGCGGACGGCCGTATCCGCGATCTCCTCCGCTCCCTCCAGCTCGGACGGTGGGGGGATCGCCACCACGATCCCGCGCGAACCTGTCTGCCACGCCGCGCGCAGCACCCGCGCCGTCTCCTCTGCTCCGTCGACCCGCCTGACGCGGCCGGGACTGTGCCGCGTGTAGAAGGCGGGGAACTCGTCGCAGCCGTACCCGAGCACTGGCACGGCCAGGCTGTCCAGCTTCTCGAGCGTGGTCGACAGATCGAGGATGATCTTGGCCCCGGCGCAGAAGACCGCGACCTGCGTGCGGCCTAGCTCTTCGAGGTCGGCAGACTGGTCCTCGGGATGCCCGCGGTGCGCACCGCCGATTCCACCGGTGGCGAAGAAACGGATTCCGGCCATCGATGCGATGCGCATCGTGGCGGCGACCGTGGTCGCACCGGCGGCGCCTCTGGCCAGGGCCGGTCCGAGGTCACGCGAGCTCACCTTGACAGCGCCCGAGGCGATTCGCTGGAGGTCGCGATCCTCAAGGCCCACGCGTAGGCGGCCGTCGAGCACCGCCACCGTCGCCGGCACTGCCCCTTCCTTTCTTATGGCAGCCTCCGACTCGCGTGCGGCACGAAGGTTGTGCGGGGTGGGTAGGCCCTGGCCCACGATCGATGTCTCCAGCGCGACCACCGGGCGGCCTTCCTGCAGCGCCGCCGCCACCTCCAGGGAGATGGTAAGCAGGTCGCTCAATTTGGCCTGGCTCCGGCCCGCGTCGTCGAATCGGCGGCCACGACGACGGCCCGCTCGGCGGACTCGTACGGAGGCGCGCCGCCGAGCCATGCGCTGCAGAATGCGGCCGCGAAAGCGTCGCCCGCGCCAGTCGGGTCGACTACGCGCACCTGCGGCGCCGGGACGGTACGCCCGAAGACCGTGCATCCTGCCGGCCCGAGCTTGACGACCGGAACCTGCGCAAGGTGTCCCAGCGGCACGCCGAGGGTGTCGGATTCCGCCTGCGTTGCGAACAGCACCTCCGGCTTGAGTCGAGCCAGCACATAGGCCATCCGGGACGGCCCGAACTCGCGCAGTCCCGCGGCCGACGAAAGGTCGATCGCCAGCATCCCGCCGGCGTCGCGAACGCGCCCGATCGCGGCCCGGGTGGCCGAGGCCAGCGGCTCCACGAACAGCGAGTACGCGGGGACGTGGATGAGCTTGACGTCACCCAGCCAGGCTTCCGCCAGGTCGTCCGCCGTCAGCCCCACGCTCGCGCCCCGCTGCGTCGCCATAGTGCGCCTGCCGCCGGGTTCGACGAGCACGGCGATCGCGCCGGTCGGCTCCGCCGCCCACACCGGGCAGACCTCGACGCCCGTGGATTCGAGATCGGTCACGAGCCGCCGACCGCGCTCGTCATCGCCGACCCGTGTGATCAGCCGGGCAGGCTCTGAGAGCGCAGCCGTCCACGCGCAGAAGTTGGCGGCCTGACCGCCCCCGCCGATGGTGATCACGGCCGGCGCATCGTCGTCGGGGCGTAGCTCGCCGTCGGGGACAATGGAGATGTCGAGCAAGAGGTCGCCGATCGATGCGATCACGTCCGTCGAGGATAGCGGCGACCCTGACCCGGGCGTTGCTCCTCCGCGCGGTGCTTTAGGTACGGACCGAGTCGGGCGCCGCGGCGGTGAGCAGGTTCCAGCCGGCGAGCTGCTCGCGCAGGCGTGCCTTCAATCGCTCATCCAGCTCCCGGACAGGGGGAGCCAGCCACGGCTCGCAAACGCCCTGGAGCTGCAATGCGGCCTTGATGGCGCCGGGGAACACGCCGGCCCGGACGGCCACCACGAGCTGGTAGAGCGCGTCCTGATTCTGGCGCGCCGCGGACAGGTCGCCGCGCCGGAACTCGTCGTAGATGCGCACGACCCAGTGAGGCGCCACGTTGGCCGCGCCGCAGATGGTCCCGGAGCCGCCCATCGCCAGAGACGGCAGCAGCATCGTGTCGCTGCCGGTGAAGATGCGAAAACGGGGAAGGTCGCGGGTCGCTATGCACACGCCCTCGAAGTATTCGAAGTCGCGGCTCGAATCCTTGATGCCCGCGATGGTCCCCTCGCGCGCGAGCGCAGCCACACTCGCGGGCTCGGTGACGACTTTCGTGAACTGGGGGATGTGATAAAGAAAGATCGGCAGCGGGCTGTGCGCCGCGAGCTCTCGAAAGAACGCGAGCACGCCGGGCTGGTCCATCGGGTAGTAGAAAGGCGGGGCGACCAGCGCTGCATCGGCGCCCAGGCGCGCCGCGGCCTCAAGCTCGGCTCGCGCAGCGGCCAGGTGGGTCTGTGCCACGCCGCACAGGACGGGCACGCGGCCGTCAGCCGCCTTGACCACCGCCTCGAGGACCTTGCGCCTCGACGTCTCGTCGAGGGAGGCGGTCTCGCCGGTCGAGCCAAGCGCAAGCAGGCCGTGGACCCCGCCGCCGAGCACGTGCTGTACCAGGCGAGGGATGGCCGCCTCGTCGACGGTGCCGTCCCTCTTCAGGGGCGACACCAGCGCCGGTAGAACGCCGGTCAGCTCGCTGATTTTGATCATTGCCTTAAGGCTACTCGCGCACCGACTTCCTAGCGCTGAGGTGAGCGTTCGGCGATCCGGACCACGAGCTTGCGCTGGTCGCGGTCGAAAAATGGCGGTACTCCGCCGCGGGCGTTCTCGATGACTCGCTCCACGTGCTGGGTCGCGGTCAGCACGGTCGTCACGCGCGGGTCGCTGGCGATCCATTTCAAAACGGCCTGGGCCCAGGTCTCGACACCCAGCTCCTTCAGCTCCTGGTCTGACGGTCCCCGATCGAGGATGCCGTGCTGGAGAGGGCTCATGACCAGGACTCCGAGCCCGAGCGACTCGGCCAGCGGCAGGAGCTTGCTTTCCGCAGCCCGGCGCAGGGGGTTGTATGGCACCTGGACCATGTCGATGCGGCCGCTCGACATGAGCGCCATCAGCTCGTCGAAGGCCGGCTCCTGGTAGTGGGTGGCGCCGATGGCTCGGACCTTTCCCTGCTCTTTCAAGCTTTCGAGAAGCGCGAGCTGCGCCGGCACGTTGACGAGGTTGTGAACCTGGTAGATGTCGACGTGGCCGAACAGCACGAGCGCGCGCTCGGCCTGGCGTCGACCCTCCGCCTCATCTGCGGTCCAGACCTTGGTGGCGATGATCAACTTCTCCCTACGGCCCTCGACCGCTCGGGCGAGAGTGTCCTCGGCGCGCCCGTACATCGGCGACGAGTCGAAAAGGTCGATGCCTGCGTTGATCGCGGCGGTGACCAGCCCGCGGCGGTCGTCGGAGGTGTCGAATGTCCGCCAGGTGCCCATCCCGATCACGGGGGCCTCGATGCCGGTACGCCCTAGCCTCCGCCGTTCCACGGGTCCGACCTTACCGAGGCGCCTATCAGTGGGCTGCGAGGTGCTCTCCCACAATGGTGAGCTCGGTGCCGATGAGCTCGTCGATCCCGGGGATCACGGGGGCGTTGCGGAGGGCTTCCGCGATCTTGCAGAGCGTCGCGCTGCTGATCGGCCGTCCACGGCGTGCGCTGGAGATCGTGGCCGCACTGCAACCCGAGGCCCGCGCCAGGTCGGTCGCGTTCCACCCGCGCCGGGCGAGCTCCCGGTCCAGCTGATCGGCGTTCATGCGTACGGTCACGTTCTCGTACTTGTACCAGCACTGGTTACTCAGCACCTGCTGGAGCTATCCTTCCCGGCGTCATAACCATGGGTCGCCTCCACCTGACGCAACGGCAATGGAGGGTCTACCTGGTCGCCTGGCTGGTGGCGCTCGCGGCCATCACGGGGACGCTGGCCGGAATCCTGCTCCCCCGGCTGCTCGCGCCGGCCCCGGGCCCAGCCCTGGGCGGTGGCGTGGTGATGGATGCGCGCCAGGTCGCGGCCCCCGACTTCACGCTGCGCGACCAGACCGGCGCGACGGTGTCACTGCGTCAGCTGCGCGGCACCGTGCTCGCGCTCACATTTCTCGACACCCAGTGCCAGAACCTGTGCCCGCTGCAGGCGAGCTTTCTCGGCAGCGCCCAAACCGATCTGGGCCGCCGCGCGCCGTTCGACGTCGTCATCATCAGCGTGCACCCGGACGCAGACACGCCCGCCAGCATCGCCGCGTTCGCCGACGCGCACGGGCTCGGACACCACTATCTATGGCTGACCGGCACCCCTCAGGACCTGCAGAGCGTCTGGAACAGTTACGGCGTGGCCGTGCAGGCGGCACAGGGCGACATGGCGCACAGCTCGGTGATCTACCTGATCGATCGGAGCGGTTATGAGAGGGTCGGTTTCGAGGACGTGCCGGAGACCGCAGCTTTCGAGACCGACGTCCAGATCCTCAACGCAAGCTGAAGGTCGCGCCTCAGAGGTTCGTCAGTTTTCAGTGAAATTTGGGGATTTACAAAAGATATTCGGACTGTTACTCTCCCACGAAACGTGAGTGAAACGAGCGGTCCGAGGTATGCCAACCGAGCAGTAGTGCTGGTCGTCGTGGTCGCGATTCTCCTGGCCCTCGTCGCTGTTTTCCTCGGGCGCTTCGTCGAGACCTTTCCTTACACCATGACCTCGCAGGTCGCCTCTCAGCCGAGGGTGGCCATCGCCGGTTCGGGCGAAAAGGAGACCGTGATCCACGTCGAGGTGGTGGGCGCGGTCGGCGCCGCGATCGAAAACCCGAGGCCGAACGACGCGCACCCGACCTGGGTCGGGTATCTCCCGACGACCACGTTCCAGGTGCCGGCGAACTCGGTGGTCACCATGGTGATCGATCAGGAGGACACGCCGTCAGGGCTGCGCAACCCGCTCTGGAGCAAGGCCCAGGGCATCATCGGCGGCACCTTCCACATGTCGTACTACGACGCTCAGGGAAACCCGCAGCAGGGCGATTTCACCAAGCTGGACGACCCAGCCAATGCCGCGCACACGTTTGCCATCCCCGACCTCGGCGTGTTCGTGCCGCTCGAGGGGCTGAGCGCTGCTGCGCCGGCAAACAGCTTCAACCAGATCACCTTCTCGTTCCGCGTGGGTAAGGCGGGCACCTACCACTGGCAGTGCTTCGTCCCCTGTGGGGCAGGCACCATCTACGGCAACGGCGGACCCATGCAGACGCTCGGCTATATGGGCGGCTTCCTGGTCGTCCAGTAACGAATTGAACACCCCAGAGCGCACACACACACTGCGACTCGCCATCGCCTGGGCAGTCCTGAGCGTGATCGGTGTCGTGGTGGCGATGCAGATCAACATGCCGCCCGGACATCAGACGCAGCAGGCGGCGGACGAGAGCTCTCTGCTCAGTCTGATGTTGATCCTGTCCACGCCGGTGTGCATCGGCGTGGTGCTGTTCATCCTCTACTCGGTCTTCGCCTTCCGCCGTGTCCCGGGGTCGCTCGACGACGGGCCGTCACGGCGGGGCAACCTACGGATGCAGTGGGCATGGACGATCGTGACGGCCCTGATCGTGTTCACTCTTGCCGGGATCGGCATCAACGGCCTGGCGAACTCTTCTAACGCGTCGACCTTCTCCTCGTCGGGCGGCTCGCTCGGCACCCAGACGGTCGGCACCTCTGCAAGCGACCGCCTGCAGGTGCAGGTCATCGCCCAGCAGTGGTACTTCACCTATCGCTATCCCGGCTACGGGGGCGCTGAGTCGACCCATCTGGTTCTGCCCGTGAACGCCAACATCGAGTTCCACGTGACCTCCACGGACGTCATCCACTCGTTCTGGGCGTACGAGCTCGGCGTGAAAGCCGACGCCAACCCCGGCACCGACAACATCACCTATGCCACGACGACGAGCACGGGCTCGTTCACGGTTCGCTGCGCGGAGCTGTGCGGCATCTGGCACGGGAACATGTTCGACACCCAGGGCAAGGTGGTGAGCCAGGGCGATTTCGCGACCTGGGTGGCCGATCTCCAGTCGTCGGAGACGGGCATCACGCTCCCGCCGTACGCGCCGGAATACTTCCCAAGCCCGCGAGTAAAGGGGACCTAGATGAGTGAAGTGACGAGCGGGGCGACGATGCTCCAGCCGAGCGTTCGCCGCATGAGTTTGCCGACCAACGCCCTCACGGGACTCGTGCTCGGCGTGTTGGGATACTGGGCCGGTGTCCAGATCGGCAACGGTCTGGGATTCAACGACTCGGGAAACACAGGCGTGCTCCTCGGCTATGCGCTGGGCTCGATCATGTTCCTGGTCGGGATCGGTTTCGCCACGTACCCGCTGGGCCGGTTGCTCGGGTGGCAGACGCCTTCCCAGCCGGCTTACGACGAATACAAAGGCGCGTGGCGGTACCTGAACCTCAGCTTTGACCACAAGGTCATCGGGATTCAATACCTGATCGTTATGTTGATGGCGATGCTGTTCGGAGGCATCGGCGCGATGTTCGTGCGCACGAATCTGCTCTCGGCTGACACGCCCATCTTCCCGCCTGACAAATACCTGACCCTGGTCAGCATGCACAGCGTGCTGATGATCTTCGTCGCCAGCGCGGCCATCGTCGGACCGTTCGGCAACTTCTTCGTCCCGCTCATGATCGGGACGAACCGCATGGCCTTCCCGCGATTGGAAGCGCTCTCCCTGTGGCTGGTACCGCCGGCTCTTGTAGTCATGCTGCTCACGCCGGTCTTCGGCGGGTTCCAGACCGGATGGACCGGCTACACGCCACTCTCGGAGCAGGGAGGCCAGGGATTCGACAGCTACATCGTCGGGTTCACCCTGATCGGCACCGCCCTGGTGGTTTCCGGCGTCAACATGCTCACGACCATCATCACCATGCGTGCCCCGGGTATGACCTGGACGCGGATGCCCATCTTCGTTTGGGGCGTGTTCTCGGCCTCCATCCTCGGCACTTTTGCCGCCCCGGTCCTGGCCGCGGCCCTGTGCATGCAGGCGCTCGACCGCAGCATGAACACGAGCTTTTACGTCTCCTCGAACGGAGGCAGCCCCTACCTGTGGCAGAACCTCTTCTGGATCTTCGGCCACCCCGAGGTCTACATCTTCATCCTGCCGGCCTTCGGCATCGTGATGGAGCTGATCCCGCACTTCGCCCGCAAGCCCCTGTGGGGTTACCGGACCGCAGTCGTGGGTTTGCTCGGTGTGACCCTGTTGAGCTGGTTCGTCTGGCAGCATCACCTCTTCGTGAGTGGTATCGCGCCTGCCCTTCGACCCTTCTACATGCTGTCGACCGAGATGATCTCGATCCCGACCGGCATCGTGTTCCTGGTCGCGTTCGGAACACTCTGGCGCGCCCGCATCTCGTTGACGGTGCCGATGCTGTTCAGTCTTGGCTTCCTCTACAACTTCCTCATCGGAGGTATCTCCGGTGTCTTCCTCTCCGACGTGCCGAGCGACATCACGCTGCACGGCAGCTATTTCTCGATGGCCCACTTCCACTTCACCATCGTCGGCGGGGAGATCTTCGCCATCGTCGCGGCGATCTACTACTGGTTCCCGAAGATGACAGGCAGGATGTTGAACGCAACGGCGGGCAAGATCCACTTCTGGTGGATGTTCATCAGCTTCAACCTCGCGTTTACGCCCCTGTTCGCTGTCGGGATCCTGGACATGCCCAGACGCGTGTCGACCTACGCCCCGAACTTGCAGGGGATCAACGACTGGGTCACGATCTGGGCGTACGTGCTCTTCAGCTCGATGGTGTTCTTCGCCGGAATCGTGATCTGGGGCTGGTTCTTCAACCCGAAACTTGCCGTGGCCGACCCTTGGCACGTGCGCTCGATCGAGTGGGAGCTGGCCACGCCGCTTCCGCGCCGCAACTTCGAGCGCATCCCGACCTTCACGCGGCCTCCTTATGACTACGGAGAGGGCGCTCCGCGGCCGGTGATCGAACACGGCGCCGAGCCGGCACCCGCATGAGCGAGCGAGTCATGTCCGAGAACTCAGGGGCAATGGCGGGAGCGAGCACCAGTGCTCCCGAGTGGCAGCCCGCAGTCGATGCGAGGGTCACCCGCATCGGCATGAGGATCTTCGTGGGCGCCGACGCATTCTTCTTCTTCGCCTTCTTCTTCGCCTTCTTCTATCTGCGCTCGATGAACAACGATTACTCGTGGCTACCAGCCGGCACCACGCACCCGACGCGCGCGATCGGGGCTCTGATCGAGGTCTTCGCGATACTGATCGCGCTCTTCTACTTCGGAGCGATGCGCAGTGCGTCCGTGAACCGCACCATGCTGTGGCTGGCGCTGGCCGCTGGGATCCTGTTCGTGGGTGGGCAGGTCTACGAGTTCCAGAACCTGGGGTTCGACCCCCAGCAGGGAGGTGGGTACCCCAGCGTCTTCGTCGGCCTGAAGGGCCTGCTCATGGTCCAGACGGCGGGCGCGCTCCTGTGGCTGGGTACTCTCATCGCCCAGTCGAAGCCTGGCGGTGACATGACGCTGAGGCGGGCCACGGCGGCCAGCTTCTCGATGTTCCTGTGGTTCCTGGCCGGCGTCGGCCTCCTGGCGTACCTCGTCCTGTACTTCGTCTGAGGCCTTTCGTGCCTCTCATGTGGTCTTGGCCGTTCGAGCCGGTCGTCCTGATCGCCGTGGAGCTCGCCGCCGTGCTGTACGTGGTGGGAGGCATCGGCCGGAGGACTGAGGTTTGGCGGGACGTCGCCTTCTGGTCGGCCCTCGTAGCGATCCTGGTGGCGCTTCAGAGCCCGCTCGAAATGCTTGCGCGCCAGCTGTTCTGGATACACATGGTCCAGCACCTGCTCCTGATCGTCGTCGCGGCTCCACTGCTCGCCCTGGCATCGCCGTGGACCAGGCTGTGGCGCGCGCTGCCACGCCGTCTGCGGCGGGGCATCGCTCGTCCGCTTTTCAAGAGCCCGCGCTTGGCGCCTCTCAGGGGTGCCTACCGGGTGCTCTCACGTCCGACGGTGATCTGGTGTCTCGCGGCCGGCAACCTGTGGCTCTGGCACGTCCCCGCGATGTATGACCTGACTCTGCGCTACCACCTCGTGCACCACCTGGAGCACACGCTGTTCCTCGGCCTGGCCATCGCCTTCTGGGCCCAGCTCATCGACCAGTACCCGTTTCGCTCTCCGCTCAGCACGTTGGGTCGGGCGACCTATGTCTTCACGGCCATGATCCAGTCCTGGGTGCTGGCGGCCGTCTTGTCGTTCGCCACCTCGCCGCTGTACACCTACGCGCTGCTGCCCAGCCGCCCGGGCGGGATCTCGGCCCTGACCGACCAGCAGCTCGGCGGCGGCATGATGTGGGTGCCAGGGGCGATCGCGTACGCGCTCGTCTTCGTTTGGCTGCTCTTCCGCTGGCTCGCGGAGGAGGACTCGCGCACGCAGGCCGTGGCGCCGGCTGTCGAGAGGAGCCAGACGATTGGCGGTTGAGTCTCGCGTCCAGCCTGCGACTGACGTCTCGGGTCGGCTGCTTCGCGTCGCCCTTGACTACGCCGCGCTGCTCAAACCGAAGATCATCCTGCTGCTCGTCGTCACCGAACTCGGCGCGATGATCGCGGCCGCCCGTGGGTGGCCTGCCCCGGGGCCGCTGTTGGGCGGGCTGGCCGGCGGTGCGATGGCGGCCGGGGGCGCCGGCGCGATCAACTGCTGGTTCGACCGCGACATCGACGCGGTCATGCCCAGGACGAGAAGGCGGCCGATCCCGGCGGGCAGGATCACCCCCACCCATGGCCTCGGGTTCGGCATCGCCGTCGGGCTGGCCGGCGTCGCGCTGATCGCAGTTTCGAGCCACGTCCTCGCCGCCGCCCTCGCCGCCGGCGGTGGAGTTTTCTACGTGTTCGTGTACACGATGTGGCTGAAGCGCTCGTCGACCCAGAACATCGTCATCGGCGGCGCGGCCGGGGCTTTCCCGCCGCTGGTCGGCTGGGCGGTGGTCACAGGGTCGCTGAGCCCGTTGGCCTGGGCGCTGTTCGCGCTCATCTTCTTCTGGACCCCACCGCACTTCTGGGCGCTCGCGCTGCTGCTGCGACGCCAGTATTCAGCGGTCAACGTACCGATGCTGCCGGTGGTGGCAGGGCAGGCGCGAACCCGCCGCGCCATCCTCGCCTATACCGCCATCATGGTGGTCGTCAGCATGGTCCCGGTCGTGTGGCTGGGCGTTGCTTACGGGTCCGCGAGCCTGGTTCTCGGGAGCGCATTCCTGTACTTGGCCTGGCGCGCGATGCGCGCGGAGGACGGGCCGTCCGCGATGGCGCTGTTCCATTATTCCCTCGCGTACCTGGCCCTGATCTTCGTCGCCGTGGCAGTCTCGGCGGTGGTGCCCGTTTGATTCGGTCCGGCCTGCATCTCTCTGGACCCCCTGGCGCTAAATCCCACCCGGTCCCGATGTGGTCGCTCGCGCTGCCGATCCTGGTGGTCGTGGTGGCGGTGGCGGTGGCCTCCGCGCTCGTGCTTTCGAATTCCGGGACGAAAACCGCATCGGTCGAGCCCGGCGTCGCGCAGGTGGGGAAGAAGGCTCCCGCCTTCAGTTCGTGGGACCTGGGTGGGAGAAAGGTGAGCCTGGACGAGTTCAAGGGTAAACCCGTGCTCCTCACCTTCTGGGCCACCTGGTGCACAGCCTGCCAGGAGGAGCTCCCCGCTCTGCAGCAGATTGACGAGCGGTACAGGTCGAGCGGTTTGACGGTCCTTGCGGTTGATTACCGCGAGACTGACACCGCGCGGATGAGCCAGTTCCTCGCCGGCCTCCACGTCAACATGGAATCGGTCGTCGATCCCCAGGGGGCGATTGCCGGTGCGTTCGGCGTGGACCTGGGCCTGCCCGTCAACGTGTGGCTCGACCGCAGCCACGTCGTCTCGCGGGTGATGGTAGGCGCGCAGCCGGCAAGCACGCTCGACGCCGCGGCAGCGCAGCTTGCCTCGTCGAACTAGCGCGCGCGACCCGGTTCGCTGTCGCACATACCATTACTCGAGATGGTCCTTCGCGCCAAGCTGCTGACCGAGCTGGTGGGCTCGTTCGTGTTCATGACCGTCATCGCGCTGTCAGGCCCCATCGGCTCGCTGGCGCCGGTTGCCATCGGGCTCGCCCTGGCCGCCATGGTCTACATGGGCGGTCATGTTTCCGGTGCGCATTACAACCCGGCGGTGTCGTTCGGGTTGCTGGTGCGCCGCGTGATCGACCTCCGGACGATGCTCCTTTACTGGGCCGCTCAGGCGCTGGGCGCGCTCCTCGCCTTTGCCGTGGCCGACCTGGTCGGAGGTAGGGCAGCGGGCATACAGCCCGGCACGGGCGTGTCGTGGGCGGCCGCGCTGACGGCCGAGGTAGTATTCACGGCCGCGCTGGTGCTGGTGGTCTTGAATGTGGCGGCAACCCGGGCGACGGCGGGCAACTCCTTCTACGGGCTCGCCATCGGCTTCACGGTCGCAGCGGGCGCGTTGGCCGTGGGTCCGATCTCCGGAGGGGCGTTCAACCCCGCCGTCGGGTTGGGCGCCACCGCGGTCGCAGGTATCGCGGGCCATGGCACCTGGTCGACCCTATGGCTCTACATCGTCGGTCCGCTCGCCGGCGCTGCCATCGGCGCTGCTGTCCATGGACTCCAGGGTCCGGCCATCCCGGTGCCGCCGCAACAGACCGAGCAAATGCCGCAGCGCTGATCAAAAAGGCTGCCGCGCGAACGCGGCAGCCCTAGCCCATATCCAGGTCAGTCTCGAGATGAGGTCACGAACTTGTTGCGCAACAGGCCGATCCCTTCGACCTCGGACTCCATCACGTCGCCCGGCCTCAGGTATTCGGGCGGGGTCCTGGCGAAGCCGACGCCGTCGGGGGTGCCGGTCGCGATGAGGGTCCCGGGGAGAAGGGTCATCCCCTTCGAGGCCCATTCGATGGTGGCGTCGACGGGGTAGATCATGTCGCGGGTTTCGCCATCCTGCTTCAGTACGCCGTTGACCTTGAGCGTGAGGCGCAGCGCCTGCGGGTCCGTCAGCTCGTCGCTCGTGACGATCCACGGGCCGGTCGGGCACGAACGGTCGAGGCTCTTGCCCTTGAAGTACTGTCCGCCCCACCCGCTCTGGATGTCACGCATCGTGACGTCGTTGAGCACCGTGTAGCCGAAGACATAAGCACGCGCGTCCGCCTGCTTGATGTTGGCGCCACGCTTGCCTATCACGACCGCGAGCTCGACCTCCCAGTCGATCTTGTCGCTTACTGACGGGTCGATCGCGATGTCGGCAAAGGGTTCGGTCAGCGACGTGATCGCCTTGGTGAATATGGTGGGCGGGCTCGCGGCCTTGCCCTCCATCGCGGCGGTCTCCTCTGCGTGCTTCTGATAGTTGCGGCCCATGGCGATCACGTTGCCGCGGGGGTTTTCGAGCGGCGCGAGCAGCTCCACGTCCGCCAGCCTGTGCGTCTTGCCTTTCCCGCCCGAGACCTCGGCGCGAACCTTCGCGAGACCGGCCTCGCCGGCGTCGATCAGGGCCAGCATGTCGGCGGCACTCGATAGCTCGATCACCTCGTCGTCGTGACCGGGCCGCAACGCGCCCAGCTTCCGGCTCCCCCCCGAACGGAACATCAACAACCTCATGAGTCCTCCTCGTTGTCCTCTGGCACGGCCGTCGCGGCCGTCCCTGCACCCAAAAACAGCTCCTCAAAGTCCTGGCGCTTGAGGAGATCGCCCGGGCGACCTTCCAACCGCACGGTGCCTGAGACCAGAACGCTGGTCCAATCGGCGATCTGCAGGGCTGCCCGCGCCCTTTGCTCCACCAGCAAGACCGCTTTGCCGAGGCCGGCGAGCCTTTTAACGTGCTCGCGGAGCAGGCTGTCGGCCAGCTTCGGGGACAGGTTCGCCGTCGGCTCGTCGAGGATGAGGACCCTGGGGTCCAGCATCAGGACGCGCGCGATGGCGAGCATCTTGCGCTCGCCCCCGCTCAGCTTGTCCGCCCTGCGTTTGAGCATCGGCGGCAGAGCGGGGAAGACCTGGCCGACCTCGTCCACCCGCGCTCGCACCCGTTTCGGCTGCAGCAGGTAGCCGCCCATCTCGAGGTTCTCGAGCACCGTGAGCGGTTCGAAGATGTCGTTGACCTGCGGTACGTAGCCGACGCCACGGCGCGCGAGGTCCTCCGGTGGATGGTTGGTCACGTCTTCCGTCCCGAGCAGGATTCTTCCGCCTGTCACTCGCAGGATGCCGACCAGGCTTTTCAGCAAAGTGCTCTTCCCGGCGCCGTTCGGACCGATGATTGCCACGATCTCGCCGGGCCCGACCGAGAGCGACACATCGCGGATCACTGGTACGGCGCCGTAGCCGGCCGTGATCCCCTCGGCCCGAAGGCTGGGAGCGGGTCGATCCTTCATGGCTTCTTGTTTATCCGACGAGGTAAGCGTCAACAATCTCCTGCTGCCGCCTGAGCGTCGCCATGGTCCCGCTGCCGATGACCTTGCCCTGGGCCATGACGACCACCGAGTCGCAGAGCTGCTCGACGAGGTGCAGCTCGTGCTCGACCATGAGGATGGTCAGGCCGTCCGCGCGAAGGGACTGGAGGTAGTACTTGATCTCATCGACGATCCT
>DATLUC010000103.1:0-3369 GCA_035533335.1 Candidatus Baltobacterales bacterium | reverse complement strand
CTATCAGGAGTACGGCGCCGAATACGGGGTCGCTTCCGCGGAGGCTCGGACTCGGCGCGTCATCGCGCAGCTCCAGCGCCAGGGGTACACGGTGACGAAGGCGGCCTGAGGAAGTTGTTTTCGTAGCAAATACGGGGCACGCAGTGTTCATACCGCAATTCCACCGACCTCTTCGGCCACCCAAGCGTTCCGCCTGACCGATGCATCGGGAAACGGTCGCGGTCTCCTTGATTCAATTAGGGCTGGGCTGCCTGGCTCGTGGCGACGGTTAGATCACCTGCTGCGGTGCTTGGGCCAGCGCCTGGTCCGGATATGCGAGCTCGATGTCGAGGCTGAAGGTCAGTTCGTAGCCGGCCATCAGCCCCCAATCGAAGGTCCGGTCCCAAGTAATGCCAAAGTCGCGGCGGTCGACCGTGAACTCTGAGCTGAAGCCAGCCCGTAGACCCCACGGATCGCTGACGACGCCGTGAAAGACCAACGGGCCCTCGACGCGCCGGGTTACTCCCCTAAGCGTTAGCCCGCCGCCGATGGAGTAGCCGCCGTCGCGAGGCGTGATCTCATTCCCCGTGAAAGTGATCAGCGGAAAGTGCTCGGCATCGAGCCACGACTCAGAGCGCATGAATTCCTCCTGACGCGGATGACCGGTTGTGATCGAGCTGGCCTCGATCGAGACCGCGAACGTCGAGCGGAAGGGTTTCTTCGGATCGAGCTCCAGAGTGCCCGTGACCCCCGGGAGCTTGGCCCGCAAATTGGCCACATTGAAGTGCCAGACGCTCACCATCACTTGGGAGTGAAGCGCATCGATCTTCTAGGTCCCCCCTCGAAGCGGTAGATCTGCAGCCATTTTCAGGTCCTCTTCTGGTTCGTCAATTTCCTGCCCCTTGCCACTCTACCGGGGAGCCAACCTCTACTCGCAGATGCGGACCGCGTCGGCCGGCGCTGGGGCGGGCACTTGAGTGCGCGGTCGCCGCGCGGCTGCACCACGACCTCGACCATGGACGTGCCGAAAACCAAGATGTAGCCGAGCCCGAGAAGGCGACTCGGGGGGAGCAGACTCGTCGTCCTGAAGGCGCCAGGGCCGCTTCGCGATCACCAGCATCCAGATCCCGTGCTCCGCGCCGCACCTCCTACAGCACCGGCCTGCATGCTCAGCGAGCGAGCATCCATCCGGCAGCGGGCCTCGCCTAATTGCTGGAGGACACTACGGTCTGCGCACCTCCACTAAGAGTCTGATCCCGGTCCTTTCTTGCCCATCGAGCGACAAGTCGATGAAGGACGGGATGCATACCAGGTCGAGGCCCGCTGGCGCCACGTAACCGCGGGAGACAGCGATCGCCTTGATGGCCTGGTTGACGGCGGCAGCCCCGATAGCATGAATCTCGACGCGGCCCTGAGTCCGGATGACTCCGGCGATAGCCCCGGCTACCAAGACCGGCTTGGAGGTGGCAGCAACTTTAAGCACCTCTTTGGGGGCCTTGCCCTCACCCGTCATTGCTAGGAAATCCTTATCAAGTGTTCTTGGTCGATGCCTGGATCGAAGTGGCCGTCGGCCCGCTGTGACCGGGCCTGACGAGGGGACGGTCAGCTTAAGCCGGAGCACCGTTCAGAGGTCGGGGTTCTTCTGAATAGGTCTCCTCCCGACGCGGCCCGGCGTGGAACGTAAAGCCGCCCTCAGGACTGCCGTCGACCACCACCGTATCCCCGCGTGAGATTCGGCCCCGAAGCAGCTCCTCGGAGAGCTGATCCTCGATTCGGCTCGTGATCACGCGCCGCAGCGGCCGGGCGCCGTACATCCGGTCGTAACCTTCCTTGGCCAGGAGGTCCTTGGCGGCATCGGTCACCTCGATGGTTATCCGCTGGTCGACCAGGCGCTTGCCGAGCTTCGCCAGCTGGAGGTCGACGATTTGCCGGATTTGGCTGGTGGTCAGACTCTTGAAGACGACCACGGCGTCAACTCGATTAAGGAACTCCGGGCGGAACATTCGCTTTAATTCCTGATCGATCTTCTCTTTGGTGTTCTTGTGGCGCCGCTCAACCTCATCGGACTCGTCCACGACCGCGGGCTGGAATCCGAGCGAAGTCCCAGCCTGGTTGACGTCGCGGATGCCCAGGTTGGAGGTCATGATGATCACGGTGTTTGCGAAGTTGACCACCTTACCCCTCGCATCGCTGAGCCGGCCGTCCTCGAGGATTTGCAGCAGCATGTTGAAGACCTCGGGATGCGCCTTCTCGATCTCGTCGAAAAGGATCACGGAGTAGGGCCGACGGCGCACGGCCTCGGTCAGCTGGCCGCCCTCGTTGTAGCCGACGTAGCCGGGCGGCGAACCCACAAGCCTTGCCGTGGTGTGGCGCTCCATGAACTCCGACATGTCGAGCTTGATGAGCGCGTCCTCGGAGTCGAACATGTACTCGGCCAGCGCCCGCGCCAGCTCGGTCTTGCCGACCCCTGTCGGGCCCAGGAAGATGAAGGAGCCGATCGGCCGTCGCGGGTCCTTGAGACCGGCGCGGGCGCGCCGCACAGCCTGGGAGACGGTGACGATCGCCTCGTCCTGGCCGACCATCCGCGTGTGCAGCTCCTCTTCCATCCGGAGCAGGCGCGAAGTCTCCTCCTTGACCAGCCGTGAGACGGGGACGCCGGTCCAGGCCGCCACGATCTGGGCGATGTCCTCCTCGCCCACTTCAGGGACGGTCTCGCCCAGCTTGTGACGCCAGGCGGACTCTGTCCTCACGTACTTCTCCCTGAGCTTGTTCGCCTTGTCACCCACCGCGGCCGCGGTCTCATAGTCCAGGTGCGCGTTCGCTTCATCCTTCTCGGCCTTCAGTTTCTTGATCTCCGTCTGGAGCTCCTTGAGCTCGTCGGGGGTCGTGGCCAGCTTCATGCGCACGCGGGCTGACCCCTCGTCGATGAGATCGATCGCCTTGTCGGGGAGGGCGCGGTCGCTGATGTAGCGGTCGCTCATAACGGCCGCCGCCCGGACGGCGGCGTCGGTGATGGTGACCCGGTGGTGCTTCTCGTAGAGCGACTTGAGTCCCTGCAGGATGTCGATCGTCTCGAGCATGGTGGGCTGGTCGACGAAGACGGGCTGGAAGCGGCGCTCGAGGGCGGCGTCCTTCTCGATGTACTTGCGGTACTCGTTGAGCGTGGTCGCCCCGATGCACTGGATCTCGCCGCGCGCGAGAGGCGGCTTTAGGATGCTGGCGGCGTCGATCGCGCCCTCGGCGGCGCCGGCACCGACCAGGGTATGAAGTTCGTCGATGAAGAGGACGACCTCCTTCGAGCTGCGGATTTCGTCGATGATCCTCTTCAGGCGCTCCTCGAACTCACCCCGGTACTTGGTGCCGGCGACCAGCGCGCCCGTGTCGAGCGTG
>DATLUC010000102.1:0-17669 GCA_035533335.1 Candidatus Baltobacterales bacterium | reverse complement strand
GCGAGGGGTTAGCATATCGGTTCGAGATAGACCCCTTATCGCGCGATTGCCAGCTGGGCGGGCTGGACGAGATCGGGTTGGTCGAACGGCACGATTCAGAGATCGCGAGCTACGAGTCCAGGCGGGCTGCCTGGCTGCCCGCCGTCAAATAACGGTCAAGTCCAGCGGGTTGAGACCGGTCACGGCTTGAGCATCGCCCCTTCGGAGGCGCTCCCGACGAGCATCGCGTAGCGGGCGAGCACGCCCCGCCTGTAGTGTGGCTCCGGCGGCGACCAACCCTTCATGCGGGCCGCAATGTCGATTCCGTCCACCGCCAGCCGGCGAGTCTCCACGTCGATGTCGATGACGTCGCCGTCATGGAGCGCGGCAAGCGGCCCGCCCGCGGCCGCCTCGGGCGCCACGTGGCCGACCATGAGCCCACTTGTCGCCCCCGAAAACCGACCGTCGGTGACCATCGCGACGGACTCACCCAGGCCCTCGCCGACGATCGCCGCCGTCACCTGGAGCATCTCCCGCATGCCTGGCCCGCCCTTCGGCCCTTCATACCGGATGACGACCACGTCGCCCGGCTTGATCCGACCCGCGTAGACGGCCGCGAACGCGTCCTCCTCGCGGTTGAAGACCCGGGCCGGTCCACGATGCGACACCGTCGTGTGCTGCGTGATCTTGACCACGGCCCCTTCCGGGGCCAGGTTCCCGCGCAGGATCACCAGGCCGCCCTCGGCCCGCAGGGGGTGCGAAAGGGGTGCGACGACCTCTTGACCCACCGTCTCGGTCACCGCCTCGCACTCCTCGCCGAGCGAGCGGCCGGTCACCGTGATGGCGTCTCCGTCGACGTACCCGCCGTCGAGCAATCGCTGCGTCAGCAAAGCGATCCCGCCCGCTCGGTGCAGCTCGACAGCCGCAAACCGCCCGCCCGGCTTGAGGTCGCACAGAAGCGGGGTGCGCCGGCTGATGCGGTCGATGTCGTCGATCGCCAGCTCGACGCCGACCTCGCGCGCCAGGGCCAGGAGGTGCAGGACCGCGTTGGTGGAGCCGCCGCTCGCGGCCACCGCGGCGATCGCGTTGTCGAAGGCACGCCGGGTGAGGATCTTCGAGGGGCGCAGGTCCTGCTCGAGAAGGTTCATCGCGACGGGCCCCAGCGCCTGGGCGGCGCGGTGCTTCGCAGGGTCGGTCGCGGGTATCGAGTTGAACCCCACCGGCGAGAGGCCGATCACCTCCATGACCATCGACATCGTGTTGGCCGTGTACTGTCCGCCGCACGCACCGGCCCCCGGACAGGCCACCGCCTCGAGCTCGGCCAGGTCCGCGTCGCTGATCTTCCCCGCGGCGGCGGCGCCGATCGCCTCGTAAACGTCTCCGACCGCGACCTGGCGTCCCCGGAAAGTGCCCGGCATGATCGAGCCGCCGTACAAGACCATGCCCGGGCGGTCGAGGCGCGCGAGCGCAATGGCCGAGGCGGGGATCGTCTTGTCGCATGCGCAAAGGCAGCACATGGCATCGAACATGTGGCCTCGCGCGACGAGCTCGATCGAATCCGCGATGACCTCGCGGCTCACGAGCGACGTCTTCATGCCTTCGGTGCCCATCGTGATGCCGTCGGAGATGGCGATGGTGTTGAACTCCATCGGGTTCGCGCCGGCGCCGCGGATGCCTGACTTCAGCGGTGTCGCGAGCTCGCGAAGCCCGAAGTTGCAGGGCATGGTCTCGGACCAGCAGTTGGACACGCCGACGAAGGGCTTGTCGATGTCGGCGGCGGTCAGCCCGATGGCATGTAGGAAGGACCGCGCTGCCGCCCGGTCACGGCCCTGGTAAAGGGCCCGGCTGGGCAGATCGAATGGCGCCATTTCCGGAAAAGCTTATGCGAACCGCGTGCCGCGATCGCCCTTCGTGGTGGCGTTCTCCGAGTTTTCTCAGCGGTTTCCAAGGCCGAGCGGATAAGCTGTCGCGCTATCAAAACCCAGACCGGTCCTAAGCCTGCGACCAGGCCGGCACGTCGGCTTTTGAGCTCAGGACGGGTCGCAGCCACAGCCATGGGTGTCGCGCTGGGCGTCGTCGTGATCGCCTTCAGCCATCCCGCAAGCATCTGGGCGTCGCTGCAGCACGTGAACCCTCTCTCCGTCCTCGCCGCGCTCCTCCTCAACATCCCGGTGGTCGGGCTCCGAGCGCTGCGCGCCGGCGTGGTGATCGCCCATCTCGGTCACCGAATCCCATTCGGAAGCCAGCTGCGAACCCAGCTCATCGGCACGACCACCAGCAGCCTCACCCCGGCTGCAAGCGGTGACTACATGCGGGCGTACATCTGGCGCAGGGACCACGGCGTTCCCCTGCGCGTCGGCGCCGCAGTGGTGACGTTCGAGCGCGTTTTCAGTCTTGGCTTGATGCTCGTTGTTGCAGTGCTGCTCATCACGCTGCCGCGCCACGGCACCATCGGCTGGTTGGGAGTCGGCGTGGGTCTCGGCGCTGCAACGATCGCCCCCGTGGTTTTCGAACAGATCCCACCCGGCCTTGAGCGGTGGGTCCTCACGAAGGTGACGCGGGGTCCTTTGAGCCGCTTCGCGGAAGGGGCCCTCGAGGTCGTGGACAATTTCCGGCGCCTGCTTCGCTCGCCCACCCTCCTGGCCCAGGCGTCGGGGCTGACGCTCGCCGTCTTCGTCCTCAGTGGGGTCCAGCTCTGGCTGCTGCTGGACGGGCTCGATCATCGCGTGCCGATGACCCAGGCGGTCGCGGCTTACGCCGCGTCGCAGGCCGTGGGAATCCTGTCCACGCTGCCTTTTGGAATCGGCACCACCGATGCGGTGGTGGTGGGCGTCCTTGCGGGATACGGCGTGAATCTTGCCATCGCGGCCACCGTCGCGCTGCTGTTGCGCGCCGTGGCCACCATCCCGCAAGCTCTGGGGGGGATGATCGCCTACGCCACCCTCGAAAGCCACGACAGCGTCATGGCCTCGGGTGAGGCGGCCACCGGGGCCGGCCCAGAGTGAAGAAAATGCGAAAGGCCGGCACCCGGGTCGTCGTCACCGGTGGCGCCGGGTTCATCGGATCTCACACGGTCGAGCAGCTCGTGGCGGCCGGGGCGAGGGTGCTGGTCATCGACGATTACAGCCACGCGTGCGGCGAGCAGCCGCCTTCCGGGGTGGAGACCCTGACGGCCGACTGCGGCTCCACCGAAGCGGCTTCGGCGATCGACGTGTTCCGGCCCGATGCCGTGCTGCACCTCGCGTCCAAGGGAGGGGTGCAGAAGGCCGCCCGCGACCCGGGAGCTCATGTCAAGGCAAGCCTGGCCAGCACTGTCGCGCTGTTCGACGCTGCGGTGAGGGCCGGCGCCCACAGTGTGGTGACCGCGTCCTCCGGCGGAACGATCTATGGCGATGCGGCGAGCCTTCCGGCACGCGAGACGTCCGCGCCGGCGCCGCTATCGGCATACGGGGCGGCGAAGCGGGCGGAGGAGGTCTACCTGGCGACCTTCGGCCGCCGCTTCGGCGTAAGGACCGTCGCGCTGCGGTACGGGAATGTGTACGGCCCGCGACAGGACGGGACGGGCGAGGCGGGCGTGGTGGCGATCACTTGCAACCGTCTTTTGAGTGGAGACGCGCCACGCGTGTTCGGCGACGGCGATCAGACACGCGATTTCACATATGTCGGTGACATCGCCGCCGCCAACGTCGCGGCCCTGTTCGGAAGACGTTCAGGCGAGGTGAACATCGGGACGGCGCGCGAAACGCGAATCAACGAGATCGTCGAGCGACTCGTGGCCGAATCGGCGCAGTCGCAGGCAACCGAATTCCTGCCCGCGCGAGAGTTCGAGGTCAGACGGGTCTGCCTCGACGTGAGTCGAGCACAAGCCTGGTTTGCATGGGCGCCGCGCGTCCAGGTCGGCCAGGGCCTCGCGCTCACGTGGTCGTGGTTCGCCGCCCGGCATCGGGAGTCGCTCATTGATTAGGATGGAACCAGAGTGAGGGTCATCGTTTTCGGCGCCGATGGATACCTGGGCTGGCCGACGGCGATGCATCTCTCGGCCCGCGGCCACGAGGTCATCGCCGCTGACAACCTGATCCGGCGGCGATGGGACCGGGTTTGCGGCACCGAGTCGCTGGTCCCCATCGCGAGCATGAGTCGTCGCGTCGAACGCTGGAAGTCGGTGACCGGACGCGAGATCCTGTGGCAGCACCTCGACCTCTGCGAGCTGCCTGACGTCACCTCGATCATCGCCGAGCACCGGCCTGACGCCGTCGTCCATTTCGCCGAGCAGCGCTCAGCGCCTTACTCGATGATCAGCGCCCACACCGCAGTGGAGACGCAAATGAACAACGTGGTGGGCACCCTCAATCTCCTCTTCGCGCTGCGCGAATCAGCGCCGGAGTGCCACCTCGTCAAGCTCGGCACAATGGGCGAGTACGGCACGCCGAACATCGACATCGAAGAAGGGTTCATCGAGATCGAGCACAACGGCCGCAAGGACCGTTTGCCTTATCCGAAGCAGCCGGGCTCCTTCTACCACCTGTCGAAGGTCCACGACAGCCACAACATTATGTTCACCTGCCGTACGTGGGGCCTGACCGCAACCGACCTCAACCAGGGCGTCGTCTACGGATCGGGCACGCCGGAGACCGACCTGCACCCGGAGCTTCGCACCCGCTTCGACTACGACGACATCTGGGGCACCGTGCTCAACCGGTTCTGCGCTCAGGCTGCGGCCGGGCACGCGCTGACCGTCTACGGCAAGGGCGGGCAGACGCGCGGCTTCCTGGACATTCGCGACACCGTGCGCTGCATCGAGATTGCCATGCTCAATCCGGCGGCCAAAGGCGAGTTCAGGGTCTTCAACCAGTTCACCGAGCAGTTCAGCGTGTCCGAGCTGGCGGAACGTGTTCAGGCGGCGCGGAAAGCCCATGGTCTCGAAACTCAGATCGAGCATCTCCCCAACCCGCGCACGGAGCTGGAGAACCACTACTACAACGCGCGCCACCAGCACCTCCTCGACCTCGGTCTCATTCCGCACCGCCTCGAAGACTCGCTGATCGATCGGGTGATCGGCATGGTGGAGCGCTACAAGAAGCGCATCAAGCCAGAGCTGTTCGACCCTCGCGTCGACTGGCGCCTCGGCGGCCGCGGCGATTTCGCGACGCCCAAGCTTCGGCGCCGGAAGGCGAGCGCCAGGCCGGCCGCGACCTCAAGCGTCTGACCCGCGCAAGCGGATCTGCACCAGCTCTCTCGTCGCGCGAAGAATCGGAATCAGCCGTCCGCCCGATCGTCGCCCCATTCTCCGCGGATGATGTGGAATCCCGACCTGGACGAACTTGCCGCCATGGCTGCGCACCTTCCAGTACAGCTCGGCGTTGATCAGCGCACTCCGCGAGTGCAGCGTGAACCGCCGAAGCATATCGGTCCTGACGACCTTGAGGGCGCAGTTGACGTCCCTCACGGGGATGCGAAACGTCATCAGGACGAGACGGTTGAACACCCCGCTGATCACGGACCGAAATGCCGGGTCCTCGCGGGTGAGACGCCATCCCGCGACCAGGTCCGCCTCCTTCAGGTGCGGGGCCAGGAGCTCGAGATCGGCGACGTCGAGCTGGCCGTCGGCGTCGGTGAAAGCGCTGTACTCGAGGTCCGTGGCGCGCAAGCCGTCACCGACCGCCGACCCATAACCTTGCATGTTGTCGTGACGGATCACGCGCAGCTCCATGCCGAGCTCGGCGGCCAGCGACCGGGCGAGCTCTCCGGTCCCGTCCGTCGACCCGTCGTCGACGATGACCACGTTGAAACGCGAGGCGATGCGCGGAAGCACTTCATTGACATGCGGCAGCAGCCAGCGCAGGTTCTCGGATTCGTTGTGAGCCGGCATGACCAGGCTGAGCCCGCTCAAGCGGCTGTTTGATGTTGACAAGCAGCGAACATCGTAAGGAAGCCGGGCGGCGCAGACGAGTCACGGCCGCCCGCATCAATGCCTTCGCATTCATCCTCATCGCGGCGGCGGCGTACTCGTGGGTGTCTCTCTACCGTCACGACCACTTCGCGAGCAACGCCTTCGACCTCGCGATTCAGGACCAGACGGTGTGGGGCTACAGCCGGCTGCAGGTCATTCCCAACACCGTCCTTGGGATCCCCAACCTCCTCGGGGATCACTTCCATCCGATCCTGATGGTGCTGGCACCTTTCTACTGGGTCTGGGATTCGGCCGGGGTGCTGCTCGTCGCCCAGGGCGTGCTGCTTGCCGCCGCAGGCTGGCCGATCTACCTGTGGGCCGAGGAGCGCCTTGGCGAGATCCCCGGCCTGGCCTTCCTGGCCTGCTACCTGGTCTTCTGGGGCGTCCTCGCGGGTGTCGTGTACGACTTCCACCACGTCGTGTTCGCGGTCCCCGCGCTGTCGACGGCGCTTTACGCGACGCTGACCCGACGCAATCGCCTCCTGTGGGCGGCTGTCGTGGTGGCGATGCTGACTCGAGAGGACGTCTCCCTCACCCTCATCGCGCTGGGCTTGTACATCGTGGTCGTGCAGCGCCGCCCCATCCTCGCCGGTGTCCTGATGGGGCTCAACGCGATCTGGTTCGCCCTGCTCATCGGCTTGGTCATGCCCGCGCTCGCGGGTGGGCCCTACCGCCACTGGACCTACTACGCCCTGGGAACCGGGCCGGTCAGCTCCCTGGAGCACGTCTTTCTGCACCCGTTGTCGAGCCTGCAGCTGCTTTTCACGCCGATCCACAAGACATTGGTCTGGATCGGGTCCTTTCTGAGCTGGGGATTCCTGCCACTGCTCTCTCCGATCGCCATCATCGCCCTGCCGTCATTCCTCGAACGTTTCTGGTCTTCCTCCCCCAATTTCTGGTCTTTCCACTTCCAGTATTCGATGCTTCCGGCTCCCATCCTCGCGTTCGCGGCGATCGATACCACGATCCGGATCAAGTCATGGCTGCGCGGACGGCCCGCGTCTGCGGCACCGATCGTCCTGGCTGTCGGCGCCCTGGTGGCCGGCACGGTCTTCACGTTCGGACCGATCAGGCCGCTCGACGAGCTCGGCACCTACATCTCGGACGGCCGCGCCGCCCAGATCGAATCGTGCCTGAAGGCGATTCCAGCCAACGCGAGCGTGGCCGCGTCCAACACCCTGGTGCCCCATCTCTCCCATCGTTACGAGATCTACGTGATCACCCAGCGCCACGACGCCGACTACATCGCCATCGACCCGACGACCTACAACAGCTTCTACGCCGGAGAACAGAATCAACTTCGCGACATAACGCGGAGCTCGCTGGCCGGCGGTTATGGGGTCGCCTGCGCCAAGGGCCTCACGCTGGTGCTGGCCAGGGGAGCTCAGAGCCAGACGCTGACCCCGGAGCTGGATCGGTGGCTGGCCGGAGACTGCTCAGGCCGCGCCTGCCTCAGCTAGGAGTGACGGCAGTCACAGACCGCTCGTGACCGGATGGGCCTGGTCCGCCCGCTGCTCGGCGCCGAACCAGCGAAAGAAGACCACCAATGCCGCCAGTGCCAGAGTGGCTTTGCCCAGGATCATCAACACAGCCCCCGCGATGGTCTGATCGATCAACGGAGTGAAACCCGGGATCAAGCGCGGCACGTGGACGTAGAACTCATAGAACGGGACGCGCGAGAAGATCAGCACCAGCGCCACGCCATCCTGAGGCAGCGTGGCGAAGAGCATGTACACCAGGCCCACGCCTGGTGACAGCTGCCAGTGAGCGTACGCAGACGTCGCGTCCAGCAGCGGCCAGTAGAGCACGATCCCGCCCGCGATGAAGGTCAGGTGCTCGAAGATGTGAAGGCCTTCGTTGTAAAGCGTGGCGTCATATAGGACCGGTATGTGCCAACCGACCATCACGATCCCGGCGATGAGCTGTGCGGGGATCGGCTCGGTGACCGCGCGCAACCCCGGCACCCTTACAAGGCTTCCCGCCATACGCGGTGACAGGCCGAGCAGCACCAGCGGGGGCGCGACGAAACCGAGCAGGACGTGCTGCAGCATGTGGACGCTGTCGAGGTACTGGTCGCTGATGGTGTCCACCGGCGACTCGAGGGCGACCCAAAGGGTGATCACGCCGAGCGCGAAATAGACCCGGTGGTGGTGCTGGGTATCGCCGGCAGCCCGCGCAAGCCAGGCATATCCGATGCAGAGGGCCACCAGCCCCGCGTACACGGTGGGATCGAACGGCCATCCGATCACGCGCCCACCCTGCCTTCCTGCTGCCTTGGAAGGGCGACCAGGAAGATGAGAAGGACCAGCGCGTGCGCGACCGAGCACCAGACGCAAATGACGCCGAGCCTGACGATCTCGAGATACACCAGGAAGATCACCGTTGCAAGGCCGATCGCAGACCAGCCCAGCTGCAGCCTCGACCAGACCGCCGATCGGCTTATCAGGACGAGGGCGGCAAGGGCCGCGCTCACGGCGAACCAGATGATCCCCGCCGCCGACGTGGGCACACTTGACCCGAAGACCACGGCATACGAGCTCGAGAGCACCTCCTCGCAATTGATCGCAGCGTTCGTCGGGCACGCGAGCGGGATGCCCACGAAATGGACGGCGGTGAGATAGATCGATACGCCCGCGCCGGCCACGGAGGCCAAAAGCGCGAGCAGCTGCAGCCTCACTGCGTGTCCTAGCCCAGCTTCTTCTCGATGGCCTGGATCGAGGAGGTCGTGCAGACGCTCGAGGGCTGGTCGGCCGTCATGCGGCAGACGGCCGCGGTGATCAGGTTGGCCGACCCGAGCACTGCTTTGGCCTGGGTCGTGTCGGGTTGGGTGAGCGAGCCGGCGACAGCCTGCCAGCTCATCCCGGCCAGGACGTCCGGCAGGTACATAGCTCCGGCGAAGGCGTAGCGGTTCCCCAGGTCGACGAAAGGAATCGAGCCGCTCGTGTCGTATTGGTTCACGAGCGCTTGCTGGGAAGCGGTGGGCGTCTCTAGCGCATTCTGGTTTCGATCACTCGTCTCGACTGCTTGAAAGTCGATGTACTGGCTTGTGTAGGTGCCGCCATGAAAGGTGAATGTCGGCGTGTTCGGATAGATGTCCGTCGATGACGAACTGGTGGTCTTAAGGCCGGAAAACGTCCCGAATCGCGACAGGGCCACGATGATCGGCCACCTCTCCGCTCCGCAATAAGGACAGTACTCGGCGCCGAAGTAGAAGACGAGGGGCTTTCCGGACGGACCCGTCAGCGCCGGTCCGGACACTGGCTTGATCAAGTTGTTCGCGGAGCCCAGTCCGATCGAGTCGAGCTCCGTGGCCGGAAGGCTGGCGAGAGAATCGACGACGAGCTGCGAAGCATCCGGCGTCAGAGGCGGCGCCGCCTGCGGCGTCGTGTACCAGCGGACCAGCAGGAATCCCCCAACTATGAGGGCAACCGCGGCCACCACCCCTACCGGCGTCACCCAGGCAGGAGTACGAGAAACCGGCTTTCGCATCGGTCTTGGGTGCTTGGTCGCCGGTTGCCTGCTCATCAAGCCCCGTTGGTAATCGGCTGGGCCAGGATCCAAAGGCTCGTCATCGTGTACATCACCATCAGCAACAGCATGGGGTACTGGCTGAGAAGCGCGCGCTGAGTGGTGCGAAAACGCTCTCCGGCCCGAAGGTGCGAGAGGTAGACGGCCACCACGTGGCCCAGAACGATCAGGACGATCTGCGCGTACCAGACGGTCGAGGCCTGGGCCAGCGCGAAGCTGGGCTTCAGGTTCGCCACGGCGGGCCACAGGTGCCAGCCTTTCGCCAGCGGATCGTTGAGCAGCGGGATCAGCGCCTGGGATTGCACCAGGACGTAGCTGTAGTTGTGCGCTGCGTTGTAGACCAGGGCGATCGGGACGAGTGTCAGCGCAAACGCGGAAACGGTGGCTTTCACGTCGACTCGGCGCTTGCCGAGGTAGATGACCATCTCCATGAACGCGACGAAGACCAGGATGAAGGCGCACGTGAGCAGAAGCAGCCCCAGGGTACGGACGAAAAAGGAGCCAAACGGGCCCATGGGCAGCCATAAGGGCTCCAGGGATATGGTGAAGTCCTGCCAGGGCTGCGTGGCGAGAATGCCGTCGAAGGCGAGGCTGCTCAGCATCAAGATGACGAAGACCACGCGGTCCCAACCGCTCGGACCCGGCTTGAGCAGCCCGACCCCCCATGGTCGCAGGTCGACCGCGGTGACCCGCCCGTTCCCGTCGCGCTCCGCCTCGACCGGGGCGAACCGTCCGACGATGTCGAACAGGACGGTTAACCCTTCACAGCTTTGCAGCCATGCGTCGCGCCCGAAAAGGAACATGCCGGCCAGCGTGATCACCGAATACACGGCGGCGGCGGTGGCCACGATCGAGGGCCGGTTGGCCAGGCCGCTCGTGAGCTCCAGGCATGCGAAGGAGAGGTACACGGCCGCAGCCGGCCAGACGCCGACGGCCGGCAGCGTGAGAACGGGCCTCGGCCGGACGAACTTCGCGACCGCGTCGTAAATCGCCGCCCACGGGTTGAGCAGGTACCAGAGATTGCCGACGACCCCGCTCACGATCACGGTCGCGGCCCAGAAATAAATCCAGGTGATGTACTCGGCCGGGTTGTAGTACGGGTTGGTTGATCCGAGCCAGCCCGTGATGGCGACCGCGAGCAGCGCCAGCACGCCGATCAAGCCGCCGACGGCTCGCGGCCAGGGCGAGCGAGCAATCGGAACGAGGAACGGCAGGTTGCGCCGCGGGTACTCCAGGGCCTTGGCCCCCACCTGGTCGCCTGCGAACAGCACCACCAGCACGAAAGAGAGCAAGACGACGCCCCCGGCGGCAAAGAGGTACAACGTCAAGGAGATGGGCAGGTCGTAGCGCTGCCCGAAACCGTGCAGAAAGATCCCGGCGGCGGGCATCACGGGCTCACGACCAGCGCGCCCAGCGGCGTGCTCGTGCTCTCCCACTCGATGTCGCACGTGCATGTCGTGTTTGCTTTGAAGGTATGGGTGACGACCTGTCCGGCTTTGGTGTCGAATGCGATGTCGTAACCGTGCAGATGCACCTCGCCCGTCGTGTCACTTGTCATGTCGATGGTCACGGTGTCGTTCTGATGGGCACTGAGAGTGCTCGGCGACATCTTGGTGGCGCCGGTCACGGTGACGTTGAAGGTCAGGTTCTGGCCTCCACCATGGCCGCTGAACGCGATCAGCACTCCGCCGGCCGCGGCGAAAAGTACGAGCACGACGGCGAGGATCAAAACGCGAGTTCGGCTCATTGGCCTCCTCCTTCTATTGGTGTGCGCGCAGCGGCGCGCTTGCGATCAGCTGGAGCTGAAGCGCAGTGGAGAAGGGGGTCCGCGCTCGGCAAGGGACGCCCTCTCGCCACTGGACTGAATCAGCGCCGGGTGGGATCCGGTCGCGATGAGCTGAGGCAATGGGGCGAACGTGGCGTCGAACCGCACCGGCCCTAGGGCGGCGCCGAGCTCCTGGACCGCCGAACGAAAACGGACCAGCAGCCACCGCAGGCCGGCGGCCGCAAGCGCGGCGATGGGAAGCTGTCCCAACGTGCCCCAGAGGAACAGGACCGTGAGCGACGGCGCGGGTGTGCCGGCGACGGCCGACTCGCCCAGCTCCTGGGCGACGAAGATCCCCAGCTCGATCGTGTACATGGTCGCCACCAACCGCAGGTAGGGAAGAGCCGTTGATTCCCGGTCGAGCGCGCGACCGCCGACGATGCGGGCAAACCCGACCACGAAGAGGCCGCTGACAGTCAAGGCCGCGAGCATTCCGAGGCCTGTCTTGGCGAGCGTGGGGAAATAAGCGTGGGCGCCTGAGCCCTGAAGATGCTGAGCGGCGGCGCCGTAGCGAAGCTGATAAGCCAGCAGATGTCCGGCCTGCGAGGCCAGGACGGCCAGTCCCAGCAGCGCAAACCAAACCCGCCTTCTGCTCACGGTTCTCGATAATAGGAGGTGGCTGATAACCGATTCGTAACGTCCCGAGGAGATGCAGATGAAAAAGCAGGTTCTGGTGATCGGAGTGGCGCTCCTGGTGGGAGCCTGCGGGGGAGGCGGTTCGACCGCCACGACCTCACCCAGCCCTTCGGGCCCGGGCACCGTGGCGAGCATCGCTTCGGAGGTCCCGGCCACCATGAAATCGCTGGCGCCGTTCCAAATCGCGACGGACGCCACCTACGCCCCCAACGAGTTCGTCAATCCGGACACCGGCGCGCTCCAGGGCTGGGACATCGACCTCGGTCAGGCGATCTGCAAGGTCATGGGCGTCGCGTGCACGTTCAACAACGTGACCTTCGACGACATCATCGCCCAGCTCAAGGCCAGCACCCCGAGCGAGGTCGCGGGCGGCGACAAACCTCGCTACCTGCTAAGCATCTCCAGCTGGACGCCAACGCAGAAGCGTGAAGACGGCGGCATCGACTTCATCACGTACTACCAGGCCGGTGAGTCCTGGCTGGTCAAGGTCGGCGGCCCGACGATCAGCACCGCCGCGGATATGTGCGGGCACAATGTCGCGGTTGAGTCCGGCACCACGGAAGAATCCGACGCGTGGGGCTACATGGGACAGGAGGTGGGCGGCACGCCTATCCAAGGCGATGCGGACAACTGCAAGAGCGCCGGCAAGCAGCCGATCAAGGTGCTGAGCTTCGGCACGCAGACCGAGGCCAACTCTGCCCTGCTGTCCGGGCGGGCGGACTTCGGCTGGCTCGACCAGCCTGTCGCCGACTACCAGGTCAAGCAGTCCAACGGCCAGCTGAAGATCGGCGGGCAGGCATGCAGCGTCTCTCCCTATGGGATCGCGGTCGTCAAGGGAAGCCCGCTCGAGCAGCCGATCACCGACGCGCTGAAGTACCTCATCGACAACAACGGCTATTACAAGTCGGTCCTCAACCAGTGGGGCGTCGCCGACGGCGCGATCGCCAGCTCCGATGTGGCCCTGAACAGCAACAACTCGATCGGGCCGACCTGCGTCCCGTCGTACTGAGGTAAGCAGCCAAGGATCGAATTGACCGACATCGCCTCGGGCCCGCCGGCAGCCGGCTCCCAAGCCGGACGGCGGCCGGAGGCGATCAAGGCGATCCCCGTTCGGCACCCGTGGCGGTGGGTGTCGGCCGTCGTGGTGTTCGCGGTCGTCGCCGACGCCGTCTACACGGTGATCACCGCCCCGCACATGCGCTGGGAATTCGTCTCACGCTACCTGTTCGGAAGGTTGATCCTCGAAGGGGCCGTCCTGACCCTCGAGCTCACGGTCACCGCCATGGCCATCGGCATTGCGCTAGGCGTCGTCCTCGCCGTTATGAGGCTTTCCCCCAACCCCGTGATGTCCTGGTTGAGCTGGTTCTACATCTGGTTCTTTCGCGGCACCCCGGTCCTGGTCCAGATCTTCTTCTGGTACAACCTCGCCCTCGTGCTGCCCCACATGGGGATTGGCATACCAGGCACTCAGATCGGGTTGCAGGCAAGCACGAATTGGCTGATCACGCCCCTGATGGCCGCAATCTTCGGGCTCGGCTTCAACGAGGCCGCCTACATGGCCGAGATCGTGCGGGCCGGCATCATCTCGGTAGAGGTGGGCCAGGCGGAGGCCGCGCAAGCTCTCGGTATGACACGCCTGCAGGTCATGCAGCGCATCGTCCTCCCACAAGCGATGCGCGTGATCATCCCACCCACCGGTAACGAAACCATCTCCATGCTCAAGACCACCTCACTCGCCTTTGTCGCAACGGTGCCCGAACTCTTCACCCGCGCCGGGCAGATTTCGAGTGCCAATTTCGCCGTCGTCGAGCTGCTCATCGTGATCAGCATCTGGTACCTGGCGATGACGTCGATCCTGACGGTCGGACAGTTCTACCTCGAGCGACATTTCGGTCGGGGCTCGCAGCGCGAGCTGCCGCCGACGCCTTTCCGGCGCTTCCGGCAGATGCTGTTCACCTTTCATGCGCCACCGCCAGGGACCGCTCTTGCGCCGCCCATCAACAGCGGGCGCCACTGATGGCTGCGGCTCCCATGGTCAAGGCCGAGACGGTGTACAAGAACTACGGCCGGCTTGAAGTCCTGCGCGGAATCGACCTCGAGGTCCTACCGAAAGAGGTGATGTGCATCATCGGCCCGTCTGGTTCGGGCAAGAGCACGTTCCTTCGCTGCATCAACCACCTGGAAAAGATCGACGCCGGACGCCTGTCGGTCGACGGCGAGCTGGTCGGTTACCGGGAGCGCAACAACAGGCTGTACGAGCTGCCCGACCGAGAGGTGTGCCGCAAACGGTCCGAGATCGGGATGGTCTTTCAGCGCTTCAACCTGTTCCCGCACATGACAGCGCTGGAAAACGTGGTCGAGGCACCCGTCCGCGTCAAGAAGGAAGGACGCGCGAGCGCGGCGGCGCGAGCTCGCGCGCTGCTCGAGCGCGTCGGCCTCACCGAGAAGGTGGATGCGTATCCCAACCAGCTGTCGGGAGGGCAGCAACAGCGGGTGGCCATCGCCCGGGCCCTGGCCATGCAGCCCAAGCTGATGCTCTTCGACGAGCCCACTTCCGCGCTCGACCCGGAGCTCGTGGGCGAAGTGCTCGACGTCATGCGCGGCCTCGCGCAAGACGGCATGACGATGATCGTGGTGACCCACGAGATGGGCTTTGCCCGCGAGGTCGGCGACAACCTCGTGTTCATGGATTCCGGCATCATCGTCGAGCAGGGCGCACCCCGCGACGTGCTCGCCAACCCGCAGCACGAGCGCACGCGATCGTTCCTCTCGAAGGTGCTCTGAGCGCCGACCCGACCTAGTGGAGGGAGGCCCCCGGGGCGGCGCCCTCCCACGCGGTGGTCTCCCAGTTGTCCTTGCGGCCGTCCAACGGGATCCATGGCGGCATGTCCATCAAGAGTTCGCGGCTCAGGGCGGATGCGTACGGCTCGTACCCCTTGCGCAGGCTGCTCAGGCGCTCCCTGAAAACCTCACGGTCGACGCGCACGCCGGCATCGGTCAGTACCCCGACCAGCGCCTCGAATTCTGCAGCGGACAGCCGGTCGGGAGCATCGAATCTCGGCGCCGCGCGCAGGACCTGGCTGAGGTCGCCGAGCGCGTGCCTCCCGATGGCGTACACGCGGCGCGCCTGCCACGTCTTGCCTTCGGCCTTGGCCGCCTGCCACAGCGCGGAGAAGTCCATGATCGCCGTCAGCGCGGCAAGCCACGACTGGTTCTCGTGCTGCGATCGGAAATAGCTGAGGACCTGGTAGGACAGATGGCTTTCGAGCAGCTCTGCTGTCCATTCCTCCCAGCGTGCCATCAGAGGCCTCAGCTCCTCCATCGCGCCCGCTGCCGCGGCGCGGCGCCACAGCTCGCCTGCGCTGGGCGGCGACCCGGCCCACTCGTCGAGCATCGAGATCGCGGTCTCGCGGCGCGAGAAGCTCTGGTAGAGGACCGGGAGGTACGAGATGACGACCGCGAGGAAGCCGAACCCGGTACCTGCCTCGACCACGGTGAGGAATCGAGCCAGGTCGGTCTTCGGCGTGAAGTCGCCTATGCCCAGGGTGGTGAAGGTCGTACCGCTTACATAAAGATGGTCGACGTTGGACAGCGAGGCGTCGAATCCCGCCGCCCAGAGCAGGAGGGCGAACCCGGCGATCAGGATCGCGCCCCAGAGCACGATCAGCACCAGCAGCGAGATCGGCCCGTAAGTGCTCAGGTAGGTCTCGCGCCGGTCGCTGGCGGGCATTCGCCGGGCGATCGCCGACCATGGCCGCCACGTCAGCCGGTAGAAGACCTTCGACACGCGAACGCCCCTCACGCGCCGCGGCAGAATGATCGTCTCGAAAGCGTCGCGCAGCGCGACGAACACCAGGACCAACCCGATCAGCGCTGCGACGAGCTGTGACACCACTGGCATCAAACCCCCGGTCGGCGTCGGAAATTCAATGGCGCGACAGCCTCGGCCGCCCTAGCCGGACGCGGGCCCCACGCTCGTCGCGTGGAGGGCGAGGGCGACCGATCCGAGCAGCTCCGCTCTCTCTACGAACACCGCAGGGCAAACCTCCACGGACCGCGCTGCCGCTTGAACGGAGTGGCGCCGTATCGACTCGCGCAGTGGGTCGAGCAGGACCTCGCCGGTGCGGCTGAGCAAGCCTCCGACGATCACACGCTCCGGGTTGATGAGGTTGCAGAGCCCGGCGACGGCAACCCCGATCTCGCGGCCGGCGTCGGCGATCGCACGCCTGCAGCGCAAATCGCCCTCCCCTGCGAGCTCGACTATCCGCGAGAGGCTCAAGCTGTCGCCTGCCACCTGTCCGACCAGCTGGACGATGGCAGGTCCTGACGCCACGGTTTCGAGACAGCCCCGGTTGCCGCAGTAGCACAGACGGCCCGCCTCGTCGAGGGTCGTGTGCCCAATCTCGCCGGCGGTCCCGGTGGCGCCGCGCAGCAGGTGACCGTCGATGACGATTCCCGCGCCGATCCCGGTGGCGGC
The DNA here is from genome assembly GCA_035533335.1 of Candidatus Baltobacterales bacterium. Lineage (GTDB taxonomy): Bacteria > Chloroflexota > Dormibacteria > Dormibacterales > Dormibacteraceae > DATKSS01. The sequence goes on along the minus strand of DATLUC010000102.1, from coordinate 1,274 downwards.
TTTGATGTAGGCGAAGTTCGTGCAGTCGCGGCCGGCGCCCCAGGTCAGCTCGGCCAGGGCGCCCAGGTTGGCGTCATTCTCGATCTCGACGGGCAGGCCCAGGCGCGCCCGCATCTCGCTGGCGATCTGCAAACCGACCCATCCGGGAAGGATCGTGGCCGAGCCTGCCGTGCCATGGGCCCGGTCGACGGGCCCCGGGATGCCGATGCCGGCCCCGATCACGTTCTCTCGCCCCACACCCGTTTGGGCGAGCAGCTCGTCGAACAAGCGCGAAGAGGCGTCGAGCGCCTCCTGGGCGCGCCGGTTGACGTCGAGTTCGCAGCGGCGCTCGCCCAGCACGTTGTGGGCGAGGTCAGCGATCGCGACCTGGACGTGGCTGTGGCCGAAGTCGATGCCGACCACCGCCTGGGCCGGGTTCTGGAGCACCAGCTGCACGCCCGGCCGGCCCGCCCGGGCGCTGCCGGACCGAGCACCGACGTCTGAAACCAGGCCGGCATCCTTCATCTCGGCGATCAGGGTCGACACGGTAGTGCGCGAGAGGCCGGTCGCCCGGGCGATCTCCGCCTGGCTGGCCCGCCCCTGCTCCTTCAGCACACCGATCACACGGCGGCGGTTGCGGTCCCTGAGCCAGCCGAGCGTTCCCTCTCCGTACTTATCCATCCCGGCACGTGAAGCATGGCCAGATCCGAGCATTTGTCAAGAGCGCGAACAGATTCGAGCAGCCAGGCTACCGGAGCCTTGACAAACCTACCCAGCTGAGCCATGCTCTAGTTGGCGTTTCTGAGTGAACCTGCTGCCGGCGCACTCTCGCCCCGGGCCGGGAAGCACCGGGAAGAAGGCGGCAGGAAGCGAATCTGAGAGGTAGTGCGCATGAGATTAGTCAAGGTCGTACCCGCCGGTATGGTCGTGGGGCTCGCCCTGATGGCCTGCGGCGGCAGTTCAGGCACGTCGTCGAACTCGCCGTTTCGTCGTTCGACGTCAACTTCACGCCCATGTCCACGCTGACTAGCGTGACCTCGGCCGGGAAAGGCTTGGTCGGCGTGCTCCTTCCGGACACGACTTCGTCAACCCGCTACGTCAACTTCGACCAGCCGTACCTGACCAAGGCGTTCACCATGGCCGGATACAGCTCCTCCCAGTTCAAGATCGACAACGCCCAGGGCAACGAAGCGACCGAGCTGGCGCAGGCCCAGGCTGACATCACGCAGGGCGCGACCGTCCTCGTGATGGACCCGCTCAACAGCACCGTCGGCTCGCAGATCCAGGCGCTCGCG